>NZ_CP045144.1:1200000-1529166 GCF_009223885.1 Ancylobacter sp. TS-1 | reverse complement strand
GGGTCGACCGCATCCTCGTGCCGGGCAAGACCTTCGCCTATGGCGCCAACGGCGCGGTGTCGGGGCTGGCCGGCAACAAGCGGGTGATCGTGGCGCTGGCGCGTGGGGGGAACTATGCCGATCCCGGCTTCGCCGCCGCTGCCGAGCATGCGGAGACTTATCTGCGCTGGGTGTTCGGCTTCATCGGCATCGCGCCGGAATTCATCGTCGCTGACGGCATCGCGGCGGGCCAGCGCGAGGCGGCGCTGGAAGGGGCGCTGAAGAGCGCGGGTGAACTGAAGGCGGCGTGAGGGGTATTCATGGAGCGTCATCCCGGACGGCCGGAGGCCGATCCGGGATCGCATCGGAGACGGTGAGCGATCCCGGCTCTGCGCTGCGCTTCGGCCGGGATGACGTTCTGTCTGAACGCGGCCCACCTACTCGGCGGCGCGGACGTCCGGCGGGTCGAGCGATTCGTGCACCATCGCCGCCTTGTGCCGCAGGTGCAGCTTGAGGATGGCGCCGAGCCGCGCGCCGTCGCGGGCCCTGAGCGCGGCCATCATCTCCTCATGATCGTCCACCGCCTCGCGCCAGCGGTCGCTGGACTTCTGGGCGATGAAGCGCACCGCGTGGATGCGCACCATGAGGGTCTGGTAGAGCTGCGCCAGCGCGTGGTTGCCGGCGATGTCGAAGAATTTCTCGTGGATGGCCCGGTTGAGCCTGAGATAGGCGGCCGGGTCGCCGGCCCGGTAATACACCAGCATCTCGTCATGCATGGCCTGGACGGCGGCGACGTCGGCGTCGGTGGCACGGGCGCAGGCAGTCTCGCCCGCCACCGCCTCAAGCGCCCCCATGATCGGGAACAACTCGTCCACCTCTTCGGGCGAGACGCGCGCCACGCTCGCCCCGCGATTGGGCGAGAGAATCAGCAGGCCCTCATTGGCGAGAACCTTCAGCGCCTCGCGCAGCGGGGTGCGCGAGACGCCGAAGCGCTGGCACAGCGCCTGTTCGGAGATCTTGTCGCCGGCCTTGAGATCGCCGCGCATGAGCATGTCGCGCAGCTGCGCGGCCAGCTCGTCGTGCAGGCTGCGTCGCGGAATAATGGCCGTATCCGACATCGCCATGCGGCGGGTCTCCCGGAGGCCGCGCGCGAGGCGCGGCATGAAAGGTCACAAGGACCCCTAAATTGACCCGGCCGGCGGATTTCGCAAGCCGGCCGGGCCGATCCGCTCACGCGGCGGCGCGTATCGGGTTCGAGGCGCAGTCGGCGAGGTAGTCCATCGCGGCCTGCGTGCCGCCCTTGCGGTGCGGGACGCCGGCGACCGACAGGCCCATCTCGACGCCGGCGAGGGCGCCCAGAATGGTCAGGTCGTTGGTGTCGCCGAGATGGCCGATGCGGAACACCCGGCCCGACAGCTTGGTGAGGCCGGTGCCGAGCGACATGTCGAAATGGTTCAGCGTCTTCTCGCGGAAGGCGTCGGCGTCATGGCCTTCCGGCATCAGCACGGCGGTGAGCGAGGACGAATAGTACTTCGGGTCGCGGCAGAGCACTTCCAGGCCCCAGGCGCGCACGGCGCGGCGGGTCGCCTCGGCGTGGCGGTCGTGGCGGGCGAAGACGTTGTCGAGCCCTTCCTCGTGCAGCATGTCGATGGCTTCGGCGAGGCCGTAGAGCAGGTTGGTGCCGGGCGTGTAGGGGAAGAAGCCCTTCTCGTTATGGGGCAGCATCTCCTCCCACGACCAGAACAGCTTGGGCATGGAGGACTTCTTCGCCGCCGCCAGCGCCTTGTCGGAGATGGCGTTGAAGGACAGGCCCGGCGGCAGCATCAGGCCCTTCTGCGAGCCGGAAACGGTGACGTCGACGCCCCATTCGTCGTGGCGGTAGTCGATCGAGGCCAGCGAGGAGATGGTGTCGACGAGCAGCAGCGCGGGATGGCCGGCATTGTCGATCGCCTTGCGCACCTCGGCGATGCGCGAGATGCAGCCGGTCGAGGTCTCGTTATGGACCACGCAGACCGCCTTGAACTCGTGGTTCTTGTCCTCGCGCAGCCGCGCCTCGATGGCGTCGGCATCGGCGCCGATGCGCCAGTCGGAGGCGATGAACTCGGGATGCAGGCCGAGCTTGATGGCCATGTTCTTCCACAGCGTGGCGAAATGGCCGGTTTCGAACATCAGCACCTTGTCGCCGGGCGAGAGCACGTTGGCGAGCGCGGCTTCCCACGCGCCGGTGCCGGAGGCCGGGTAGATGATGACCGGGCTGGCGGTCTTGAAGACGCTCTTCATGCCTTCCAGAACGCGCTTGCCGAGCTTCTGGAACTCGGGGCCGCGGTGGTCGATGGTCGGCATGTCCATCGCGCGCAGGATGCGGTCGGGCACCGGGGTGGGACCCGGAATCTGCAGGAAATGACGACCCGCGACCCGGGCGGCATTACTGGACATCTGTGTTCTCTCCCTTGGTCGGCGCCGGTTGACGCGCGCGCCTTTGATCGACGGCAAGGCCGGGGATACGCGCTCCCGGCGCGTTCCATCTTGCATAAATGAATTATGAATGCAAAATGCGGTCAAGTCCATGGGGGCCGCTCGCGGTCCCGCACAGATGGGCGCATGGGAGTGAGAGCATCATGGCGGCACGGCTGACGCCCGGACTGGAGCGGCGTCTGAAGGCGGAAGTCTCGGGAGATGTGTGGTTCGACCGCTTCAATCGCGGCCGCTACGCCACGGACGCCTCGTTCTACCAGATCATGCCGCTCGGCGTTGTCGTGCCGCGTACCGCCGAGGAGGCCGAACGCGCCATCGCGCTCGCCCGCGTGGAGGGCATCCCGGTCACGCCGCGCGGTGGCGGCACCTCGCAATGCGGCCAGACCATCAACGATTCGCTCGTCATCGACGGCTCCAAGCACCTCAACCGCATTCTGGAACTCGACGTCGAGGGCCGGCGCTGCGTGGTCGAGCCGGGCATCGTGCTCGACGACCTGAACCGGGCGCTGAAGAAGCACGGGCTCTGGTACCCGGTCGACGTGTCGACCGCCTCGCGCGCCACCATCGGCGGCATGGCCGGCAACAATAGCTGTGGCGGGCGCTCGCTGCGCTACGGCACGATGCGCGACAATGTGCTGTCCATCGACGCCATGCTGGCCGACGGCACCAAGGCGCATTTCGGCCAGGTGGACCACAACCTTTCCGGCCTGCCCCTCGATTCGCCACTGGCCCCGCTCGCCCGCGACCTGCTCGACCTCGGCGCCCGCGAGGCCGGTGAGGTGGCCGCACGATTCCCCAGCGTCCAGCGCCGCGTCGGCGGCTACAATCTCGATGCGCTGGTGCCCAATGAGCGGGGTTATAACCTCGCCCATATCCTCGTCGGCTCGGAGGGCACGCTCGCCTATTCCACCCGCATCGAGCTGAAGCTCTGGCCGCTGATCGGCAAGAAGGTGGTCGGCGCCTGCCATTTCGGCAGCTTCTATCAGGCGATGGATGCCGCCCAGCATCTGGTGAAGCTCAAGCCCATTGCCGTCGAGCTGGTGGATTCGACGCTGCTGGCGCTGGCGAGCGAGATTCCGATGTTCCAGGCGACGCTGCGCCAGTTCGTGCGCGGCACGCCGGAGGCGATCCTCCTCGTCGAGTTCGCCGAGGACGAGGCGGAGAACGAGCGCCGGCTGAAGCTTCTTGAAGACACGATGGGCGATCTCGGCTTCGGCTGGGACCGCGAGGGCGCGCGGTGGGGCGGCGTCGTCGCCGTGCGCGAGGCGGGCTTGCAGGCCGCCATTGCCGATGTGCGCACCTCCGGCCTCAACATCATGATGTCGATGAAGCAGGCGGGCAAACCCGTCTCCTTCGTCGAGGACTGCGCCGTGCCGCTGCCGCACCTCGCCGACTACACGGCGCGGCTGACGGAAGTGTTCGAGAAGAACGGCACGCGCGGCACCTGGTACGCGCACGCCTCCGAAGGGTGCCTGCATGTGCGCCCGGTGCTGAACCTGCGCCTTGAGAAGGACGTGAAGGCGATGCGCGCCATCGCCGAGGAAGCCTTCGCCATGGTGCGTGAGTACAAGGGCTCGCATTCCGGCGAGCATGGCGACGGCATCGTGCGCTCGGAGTTCCACGAGCCGATGTTCGGCTCGCGCCTCGTGCGCGCCTTCGAGGAGGTGAAGGACCGCTTCGATCCGAATGGGCTCTACAATCCCGGCAAGATCGTGCGCGCCCCCAAATTCGACGACCGCAGCCTGTTCCGCTACGCGCCGGACTACAAGGTGGAGCCGATCCGGGCGGCGCTCGACTGGACCGGCTATTCCGGCGAGGGCGGCGGCCTGCAGGGCGCCATCGAGATGTGCAACAACAACGGCGCCTGCCGCAAGGCGGTGGGCGGCGTCATGTGCCCGAGCTATCGCGTCACCCGCGACGAGAAGGATGTGACGCGCGGGCGGGCAAATACGCTGCGCCTCGCCATTTCCGGCCGGCTCGGCCCCGATGCGCTCGCCTCCGACGAGATGATGGAGACGCTGAAGCTGTGCGTCTCCTGCAAGGGCTGCCGGCGCGAATGCCCCACCGGCGTCGACATGGCCAAGATGAAGATCGAGGCGCTGGCGGCGCGGGCGAAGGCGAAGGGCATCACCCTGCACCAGCGGCTCGTCGCCTACATGCCGCGCTATGCCTGCCTCGCGGCGAGGGTGCCGTGGCTGCTGAACCTGCGCGACAGCCTGCCGGGCGCGGCCAAGTTCTCCGAGATCGTGGCGCAGTTCTCCGCCCGCCGCACCCTGCCGCGCTGGCGCGCCGATGCCTTCCGCGAGGATGACGTCGCCTTCGGTCCGGCGGACGGGCGCGAGGTGGTGCTGTTCGCCGACACCTTCAACCGCTGGTTCGAGAAGGAGAACGTGGTCGCCGCGCTCGACGTGCTCACCTCGGCCGGCTACCGCGTGCACATGCCGCGTCCGGTGGATGGGAGCCGGCGGGCATTGTGCTGCGGGCGCACCTTCCTGTCCGCCGGCCTCGTCGACGAGGCGAGGGCCGAGGCGCGCCGCGTGGTGGAGACCTACGCCCCCTTCGTCGCGCGCGGCGTGCCGGTGGTGGGGCTGGAGCCGAGCTGTTTGCTCGCCTTCCGCGACGAGCTGCCCTCCATGCTGCCGGGGGAGGGGACGCAGAAGCTCTCCGCCCATGCGCTGCTGATCGAGGAATTCATCGCCCGCGAGATCGACGCCGGGCGCTTCGACCTGCCGCTGGCGCCGGTCGCCGAGAAGGCGCTGCTGCACGGCCACTGCCACCAGAAGTCCTTCGGCGCCATGGGCGCGGTGGAGAAGGCGCTGCGCCTCGTGCCGGGGCTGCATGTCGAGACGGTCGAATCGAGCTGCTGCGGCATGGCGGGGGCCTTCGGCTACCACGCCGAGACCATCGACACCTCGCTGGCCATGGCGGAACTCTCGCTGCTGCCAGCGGTGCGCAAGGCCGAGCCCGGCACGCTGGTGGTCGCCGACGGCACCTCCTGCCGTCACCAGATCCATGACGGCGCCGACCGCGACGCCATCCATGTCGTGCAGGTGCTGGCACGCAGCGCGGCGGCCGCCCGCAGCCGCCAGCCGGCGCGCCGGCTGGAAGCGGCAGAATAGGGGACGGCGCTTCCCCGTTTATCGCTGCGGATATTCAGGCGCTCGAGCTTGCCGGCTCGGGCGCCTTTGTCTTTTAACGGTGCCGTATTGCGCCCGGCGGCGCCGGCAAAGAAAAGCCTCCCCGGCCGGGGCCGAGGAGGCGGGAGTTGCGCGGATGGTCGGGCCGGTCAGTTCACCGGCATGGCGCCGATCGAGGGGTCGCCATAGAACCACTGGGTCGGCGCCAGCGCGAACCACGGCACATAGGTGCAGATCATCAGCACCATCAGCAGCACGAACAGGAAGCCGACATTGGCCTTGGTCGTCTGCCAGATGTCCGATTTGGCGATCGAGCAGGCGGCGATGAGCACCGAGGCCACGGGCGGGGTCTGCTGGCCGATGGCGAGGTTCAGCGTCAGCACCAGTCCGAAATGCACCGGGTCGATGCCCACCTGCTGGATCAGGGGCAGGACGATCGGAACGGTGAGGATGATCGCCGCCGCCGAATGCAGGAACATGCCCAGGATGAGGAAGAGCACGTTCAGCAGCAGCAGGACGAGGTAGGGGTTGGTCGTCAGCTCGGCGATGGAGCTGGCGAGAGCCTGCGGCACCCGGCTTTCGGTCAGGAACACGCCGACCAGCGCCGAGGAGGCGACCAGCAGCATGACCACCGCCGTCTGCAGCGCGCCGTCGACGAGCGCCCGGTAAAGGGCCCTGAAGTCGAGCTCGCGATAGACGATGACCGAGATGAATAGCGCCGCGCACACGGCCACGGCCGCGCCTTCGGTGGCGGTGACGAAGCCGCCGAAGATGCCGCCGAGGATGACGACCGGCAGCATGAGCGCCCACAGGGCCTCACGGAAGGCCGTCACCAGCCGGCTCCAGGCGAAGCGCTGTTCGACGGGGAAGTCGTTCTTCACCGCGTAGTACCAGCTCGCCAGCGCCAGTCCCGCGCCGCCCAGCAGGCCGGGAAGCAGGCCGGAGATGAACATCTTCACCACCGAGACCTGCGCCATGACCGCGTAGAGGATCATGGGGATGGACGGCGGCAGGATGATCGCCAGGCTCGCCGAAGAGGAGGAGATCGCCGCGGCGAATTCCTTGCTGTAGCCGCGGCTCTTCATGGCCGGGATCAGCAGCGAGCCGAGCGCGGCGACGCCGGCGACCGCCGAGCCGGAAATCTCGGCGAAGAACATCGAGGAGCCGATCGTCACCATGGCGAGGCCGCCGCGCACGAAGCCGAGCATGGCGGAGGCGAGGTTGATCAGCCGCCGCGAGATCGACGACGAGTTCATGATGCCGCCAGCGAGGATGAAGAGCGGGATCGCCAGCAGCGGGAAGTTGGTGGCGCCCTCGAACATGACCAGCGCCACGTTCGGCAGCATGTCGGCGCCCTGCGTCGCCCAGATGGCGATCACCGCCACCATGCCGAGAGCCACGGCGATCGGCACGTTCAGCAGCACCATGCCGAACAGGCCGATGAACATAAGACCCATCGTGCTGCTCATCGGACGTTGCCTCCCGCGGCAGGAGCCGATTCATGGACGGTTTCCAGCGCTTCCTTCAGCTCGTGGTCCTCGAAGCCGGCCCCCCGCGCGGCGGCGAGAACCTCGGGGAAGCGTATCAGCTCGGCGATGATGAACAGCACCGCCGTGATCGGGATGACCGACTGGGTGACGACCAGCGACACGTTCGGCAGCGAGACCAGCGTGCTGCCCTGGAGGATGTCGAGCACCTCAAGGCCGGTGACGGTGAGGATGACGAAGAACGCCAGCACGATGATTTCCGCGACGATGGTGCTGGCGACGCGCAGCGACGGCGGGAAAGCGTTCACAATGCCCGGAAAGCCGATATGAGCGCCGCGCAGGGCCGCCAGGGCGCTGCCGTAATAGGTCAGCCAGCACAGGCCGATCGAGGCAATCTCGTCGTACCAGACCAGCGAAAGATCGATGGCGCGAAAAACGAAGCCGAGCACGATGATGCCGGTCAGGGCCGCCATCAGCGCGGCAGCGATGACTTCCAAGATCCGGTCGTAGGATCTTCTGATTGCGAGCATGTTCCTGTTCCACGGGCGCGGCCGATCGGCCGCGCGTTCTGATGGGGCGGGAGGGGGGCGTTCGGGAATGTTCCGGCCGGCGTTCCGCGAGGATGGCCGGCCGGAACGGGCTCAGGAGCCCTTGCCGAGGGCGAGGGAGTCGTCGACCAGCTTCTGGCCGCCAGGGACTTCCTTCGCGAACTCCTCATAGACCGGCTTGGATGCGGCGATGAAGGCGGCCTTGTCGACCTCGTTCACCTGCATGCCCGCTTCCTTGAGCTTGCCGAGAAGCTCGCCGTCGAGCCGGGCGGCGATCTCAAGAGCCACCGGCTCCATCTCGATGGCGGTCTCGGTCAGCGCCTTCTGAACGTCGGGCGGCAGCTTCGACCAGCTGCGGCCGGCGGTGAGATAGGCCGGCGTGTAGACATGGCCGGTCATCGACAGGTACTTCTGCACTTCCTGGAAGCGCGAGGGGTAGATCTGGGCGAGCGGGTTCTCCTGCCCGTCCATCACGCCGGTCTGCAGGGCGACGAAGACTTCGGAGAGCGCCATCGGGCTCGGCGTTGCGCCATAGGCCTGGAACATGCGCACGCGCCACACGCCCTGCGGGACGCGCAGCTTGATGCCCTTGAGGTCTTCCGGCTTGTTGATCGGACGCGTGTTGTTGGTGACGTGGCGGATGCCGTTCTCCCAGACCGCGATGATCTCGTAGCCCTTGTCCTTGGCGATCGGCACCAGCACCGGCTTGATGACGGCTTCCCGGATCTTGGCCGCATGATCGCGGTCCTTGACCAGATAGGGCATTTCGAACACGCCGAATTCCGGCGCGACCGTGGTCATCACGGTCGAGGGGAGGGCGAGATCGACGGTGCCGAGCTTGAGCTTCTTGAGCAGTTCGGTGTCGCCGCCGAGCTGGCTGGAGCCGTAGACGACGACCTTGCCCTTGTCGCCCAGCTTGGCATTGGCGCGCTTGGCGAATTCCTGCGAGGTCTGGTCGAACAGCGAGCCAGGCTCGCCGACATGGCCGAGCTTGACCTCGACGGGTTCGGCGACTGCGGTAGCGGCTAGCAACAGAGTGCCGGCGAATGCCGACACGATTCGCGTGAAGCGGATCATGGCATGCTCCTTTGGGTTTCCTGTCGACCGGTTTTCCGGTGCTTTCTGGCTTGGCGCGGCGTTGCCGTGAACGACGCCATACGAGTGACGCCGATCCTAGACCAACCGAACTATGAATTATGAATGCAAAAATTCCCGAAGAAGGCAAGGCGAGACTTGACGTTGCCGTACCGAAAGGCTCATTCGGCCTCAGCAAGAGCCAGCCCAGCCAGGGAGCGAACATGCCTAGCCTGACCCTGAATGCCGCCCAGACGATCCTGTCCACCGCCCTCGACGTCATCCGCAAGGGCAACTTCAAGCCGATGGCCGTCGTGGTGCTCGACGCGCGCGGGGCGGTGAAGGTATCCGCCGCCGAGGACGGCACCAGCCTGAAGCGCTTCGAGGTCGCCCACGGCAAGGCCTATGGCGCGCTCTCGCTCGGCATGGGCTCGCGCTCGATCTTCAAGCGGGCGAAGGAGCAGGCCTTCTTCGTCACCTCGGTGACGGACGTGGTCGGCGGCGCGCTGGTGCCGGTGCCCGGCGGCGTGCTGATCCGCGACGAGTCCGGCGAGATCGTCGGCGCGGTCGGCATCTCCGGCGACACGTCCGAGAATGACGAGGCGGCAGCGATTGCCGGCATCGAGGCGGCCGGGCTCAAGGCCGATCCCGGCGCCGACTGACGGCGCGGCTCCGTCGCGGAGCCCCTCCATTACCGATCACAAGGGCGCGCGGCGGGAACGCCGGGCGCCCTTCGTGCGTTTGCGCTCAGGACCGTTGCGCCCGCCGGGCGGGATGCGCGTGCGGCAAGCTGAACGAAAGCGACAGTCGTCGTTCAGTCGCCATTCATCCCGGCACCGCTACGACATGTCCAGCGCATCGTATTTCGGAGGATATCCGTGATGAAAAAGTTCAATATCGCCCTCGCCGCGGCCGCAACTCTGCTCACATCCAGCGTCGTTCCGGCAATGTCCGCTCCGTGGAGCCCGCAGGGACTGAGCAATCAGGGCTCGCAGGTGGAGCAGGTGCGTTATCGTCGTGGACCTTATTACGGTGGTGGCCGAAATTACTATCGCGGCTACCGCGGTTACAACTATTACCGGCCCGGCTATCGTCAATATAATGGCTGGTGGTATCCCGCCGGGGCCTTCGCGGCCGGCGCGATCATCGGCGGTGCCATCGGCGCCATGGCCAACCAGCCGACCTATGCCGCACCGCCGGCCTATGCAGGCGGTGGCGGCGCCCATGTGCAGTGGTGCGCCAGCCAGTACCGTTCCTACCGGGCCTATGACAACACCTTCCAGCCCTATAACGGGCCGCGCCAGCAGTGCGTCTCGCCCTACTAAGCGACGACGCGCATTTCATCCGACGACGCAAAGCCCGGCCTCGCAGCCGGGCTTTTTGCATGTCGGGCGGCGAGGTCGGGCACCCTGGCCCGCCCACCCCTACGGCGCCGGCAATGCGGGATACAGGGCCGGGCTGCGGTCATGTTCCGCACGGAGTGCAGGGCGCGATGGGCTTCGAAGCCCGGAGCCCACATGGCGTCAGAATATACGTATTTAATTCAAAATTTGAATGATATTTCAGTCTATTTCTATCTATGTCAATCTAGAAGCGTTGTAATATCGGTTTGAATCTAGGGCTGGCTGAGTCTTTTTGAGTCATGGCGCTTACATATGGCACCGATTTCAGCGATTTTGCCTAACGCATGATGCTGTAGACTCTCTGTGTCGGTAAAATGAACTGGACGTTTGAACGGTGCTGCGGTTTATTCATGCCCGCATAATCACTATCTTGCGTTGCATGCGGCATATTTAGGGGGCGTGCGGGATGCCTTTTGGCGTCGGGGGGCGGCACGAAAGTCGCAATTTCGTCAATTGCTTGAACGGCTCGACCGCTCTGGTGCAGATCGCGTCCCTGCCGGCCGGGCGCAGGTCGAGCCCGATGCCCGATTCGGGGCGGGGCAGGGATCTGCGTATCGGCAAGGCGGGTGCCTTTGCCGGTGCGCTCGCGACGGTCCTCGCCGCGGCGGTCGCTGTGCCGCCCGCCGCCGATGCCGAGACTCTGAACGGCTCCGGCCAGGCCGGTTTCGATACCCTCATCCCGCAGGCGACACAGCCCGGGGACAACGACACCGTCGATATCGCCATCGGTTCGACCGCCGGCAATGTCGTCATCGGCTCCGGTCTTGCCCTTCCAGGCGCGGCGACCGGCATACAGCTCAATTTCCTTGCGGACCCCGGCACGCCGGCAGGCGATGCGAACGTGAACGTCGAGAACGGCGCCCATTTCGTCATCGGCTCGGGCGCGGCCGTCGACTTCGTCGGCAATGGTCGTTTCAACATCGGCCGCGGCGCCGGTGCCGAGGGCTCGGTCGGCATGACCGGCGGCACGCTGTCGCTCGGCAAGGAGAACGGCTACTCGGCGCTCAACATCGGCTATACGGGCAGTGGCAGCTTCACCCAGTCCGGCGGGGCGGTGGATCTCGACGGCAGCGCCTTTCAGGTGGGCGTGGTCGGCGGAACCGGCACCTATAACCTCAATGGCGGCAGCTTTTTCCTGACGCCCGCTTCGACGGTCTATCTCGGCGAGGGCGTCGGCGGCGTCGGCACACTCAATGTCACCGGCAACGCGCAGTTCACGACGACCGATGTCGTGTCGGGCGGCGGCACACAGATGTTCGTCGGCGTCGATGGGGGCACGGGCAAGATCGTGCAGGACGGGGCCGGTTCGCTCGTGTCGATAGACACTGGCAGCAATGCCTTCTGGTTCGGCTGGGGCACCGGCGGGCAGGGCACTTACGACCTGCGGGCCGGCACGTTCAATGTCGATGGGACGACCGGGGTCACCTTCGGCCGCGATGCGGGCACGTCCGGCACCTTCCTCCAGAGCGGGGGCACCTTCTCCTCCACAGGCCAGGTCATCATCGGCGCTGGCGGCACGGGCTCCTACACCCTGTCGGGCGGCACCTCGACGATGAACGGTGGCCTGCGTATCGCCAGCGGCGCCGGGACCGGCCAGGTGGTGCAGTCCGGCGGCGCCGCGACGGTGATCGGCGGCATCACCTATGGCTCCGGCATTGGCAGCTATGAGCTTAATGGCGGCACCTTCACCGTCGACGGCATCACGGGCGGGAACGTCAATTCGACCTTCAGCTTCGGCGGCGGCACTCTGATCGCTTCCCAGAGCTTCACCACCTCATCGGCTTTCGCCACCAGCTTCGACGCCGCCTCGACCATCCAGGTCGACGGCACCGACGTGCTGAGCTGGAACAGCGTCATCTCCGGTACGGGCGGGCTCACCAAGACCGGCACCGGCACGCTGAGCCTCGGCGGCGACAACAGCACCTATGGTGGTGACGTCGCCATCGCGGGCGGCACGCTTGCGCTGACCAACAAGAACGGCATCGGCATCGGCAACGACGTCACCGCAGGGGCCGGCACCGTCTTCGACCTGACCGCCCTCGACGCCGGCAATCCCGGTACGGGCGCGGGAATCGTCCAGATCGGGGCGCTCTCCGGTGGCGGCGAGGTGAAGCTCGGCGACAGCTTCCTCGTGTCCTCCGTCGGCGCGGGCCAGAGCGCGGCCTTTTCCGGCACGATCACGTCGGACGGCTGGGCCTACGATTCGCTCTACGGGCGCTTCTACAAGGCGGGTGCGGGAGATCTGCTGATCAACGGCTCGACGATGGAGCGGGGCGAGGCGACCATCATCGAAGGCTCGATGACGCAGAGCGCGGGCACGACGAACTGGTCCAACATCAATGTCGGCGGCGACGGCGGGACCGGCCTGCTCACCGTGTCCGGCGGCACGCTCACCCTGAATGTCGGCCTGCGAGTCGGCGATTTCGGCGGCACCGGCACGGTCAACCAGACCGGCGGCACGGTGCAGCTGGAGCAGAGCTGCGACGACGACGACAGCTGCGCTTCGCTCAATATCGGCAATCAGGGCGGCACCGGCATCTACAACATCAGCGGCGGCTCGCTGCTGCTGGGGGGCGGCAGCCACTCCATCGGCCGCAATGCCGGCAGCCGGCCGACCAGCAGCGGCACCCTGAACATCAGCGGCACCGGCCTCGTGCAGCTCTCGCCCGACATCAGCGACGGCTATCTCGTCATCGGCGACCGCGATCCCGGCAGCCAGCCCAACAGCACGGGCGTCATCAACCAGACCGGCGGCACGCTGCGCATCGCCGGCTCGCGCCTGTATCTCGGCGGCTACGGCTCGGGCACCTACAACCTCAATGGCGGCACGCTGGAGATCGGCGGGGCGAGCCTGCTCGGCCTCTATGGCGGCGGCGGCAACACCACCGGCTCCTACGACTTCAACCTGGGCGGCGGCGCCATCAAGGTGATCGGCAGCAGCCTGACCACCTCGGTCGACGCCGAGCTGACCGGGACGTCGATCTCCACGATCGACACCAACGGCTTCGACGCCACCTGGAACGGCACGCTCTCCGGCACGGGGTCGCTGCGCAAGAGCGGCGAGGGGCTGCTCGACCTGACGAAGCCGGAGAACAGCTACATCGGTGACACCTATTTCGCCGGCGGCAAGCTGCGCGCGGTCGACGGGGCACTCGGCGCCGGCGACATGATCTTCGAGGGCACCAGCAGCTTCGTCTTCGCCAGCACCTTCGGGCTGACCAACGATGTGACGCTGCAGTCCGGCGTCATCGGCGGCTTCGATGTCGGCGGCGGCCTGACGGGCACGCTGAGCGGGAATATCTCGGGTGCCGGCGGGCTCGCCAAGACCGGCCTGGGCACGCTGGTGCTCGACGGCACGGAGAACACCTATTCCGGCGCCACCCTCGTGCAGGAGGGCACGCTCGTCGTCGCCAGCGAGGGCGCGCTGTCCGACTTCACGCAGGTCAGCGTCACGACCGGCGCCTTCTTCGAGCTTCAGGGCGTGGAGCAGAGCGTCGACGGTCTCGAGGGTGACGGCAATGTCGTGCTCGGCGCGGGTTCGAGCCTGACCGTCGCCCCGACGGCGGGCGGCTCCGAGTTCAGCGGCGTGATTTCCGGCCCGGGCGGGCTGAACGTCTCGGGCTCCAGCTCGACGCCGGGGGCTCCGCCCAGCGTGCTCACGCTGAGCGGCATCAACGACTATTCCGGCCCGACCTCGGTCGACACGGCCAAGCTCGTCGTCAACGGCTCGATCGCCAATTCGGACGTCACGGTGGGGGAGGGCGGCACGCTGGGGGGCTCGGGCACCGTGAAGTCGGTGACGCTAACCCCCAACTCGACGCTTGCGCCGGGTAACTCGCCGGGGGTTCTTACCGTCGTTGAGGATGTGAACTTCGTCGCCGGCTCGGCCTATGAGGTGGAGTTCGACGGCTCCCTGTCCGACAAGGTTATCCTTCAGGAAGGCGACGCCTTCATCGCCGATGACGCCGAGCTCAGCCTGCTGATCCTGTCCCGCGCCAGCCTGCTCACGCCCTACACCATCATTGAAATCGCGGATGGCTCCTCGGGCACGGTGCAGGTCACGGGCGACGGGTTCGAGGTGACGTTAAACCGCCCGCTGCTCGAAGCGCTGATTTCCTATTCCAGCACGTCGGTGGACGTGACTTTCGAGGCCATCGACGCCCCGTGGTCGTCAATGATGCGCACCACCAACCAGGGGGCGACCGCCAATGCCGTCCAATCGCTGGGCTATGGCAATCCGCTCTTCGAGGAGGTCGCCTTCCTGAGCGACGTGCAGGTCGGCCCCACCGTGGACCTGCTGTCGGGCGAGATTGGCCCATCGGCCAAGAGCGTGCTGATCAATGACAGCCAGTTCCTGCGCAGCGCGGTGTTCGACCGGCTGGCCAGCGCCGACAGGCCGGAGGCGGCAAGCGGCATCGTGGTCGCTCCGCTGGCTTATGCCGCGCCCGCGCCGACGGCGGCGGCCTTTCCGGTGAAGGCCGAGCCTGCGGTTGCCGAAGCGCCCGTGAGCGCGATCTGGTCCCAGGCCTTCGGTTCCTGGGGCTCGACGGACGGCAACGGCAACGCCGCCTCCGTCAATCGCGACACGGGCGGATTTTTCATCGGCGCCGACACGCTGTTCGGCGACTGGCGCCTTGGCGTGCTTGGCGGCTACAGCCGGACGAGCTTCGACGTCAATGCGCGCTCTTCGACCGGCGACAGCGACAATTATCACGCGGCCCTCTATGCGGGAACGAACTGGGGGGCGGTGAACCTGCGCGCCGGCGCGGCCTATACCTGGAACGACGTGTCCACCTCGCGCTTCGCGCCGCTTCCGCTCCCCGGGACGCTGAATGCCGACTACGACGCCGGCACGGCGCAGGTGTTCGGCGAACTTGGCTACGGCATGAGTTTCGGCGCGGTGGATTTCGAGCCCTTTGTCGGCCTCGCCTATGTGAATCTCGGCACGGATGCCTTCGCCGAAACCGGCGGGCTGGCGGCGCTCTACAGCCCGAGTTCGACGATGGATGCCACCTACTCGACGCTGGGCCTGCGCGCGGCGTCGACGGTCAATTTCGGCCGGACAGTCGCGACGCTCAAAGGACTGCTGGGCTGGCGCCACGCCTTCGGGGACGTGGATTCGCTGTCGACCTACATGTTCGAGATGGGCAGCACGCCGTTCACCGTCGCGGGCGTGCCCATTGCCGAGGACTCGTTGCTGGTCGATGTCGGAATGAGCGTGGCGGTCAACGCTTTCGTGAATGTCGGCATCGCCTATAGCGGCGAGTTCGGCGACGGCTCGACCGACCAGAGCGTGCGCGGAAGCCTCGACTGGAAGTTCTGAGGCGTCGGGTTTCCCGCCACGGCGACGCAGCCGTCCGCGCAGCGTGGATCGAACGCGTCCGCGCGGGCTCGTGCCAGGCCGCGACCATTGCTCCGTGTCAACGCATCCTCGCCACAGGGAACACGGAATTGTTGCCCGCGCCGCGCCGGCGCGGCCAGCACCCGGCTGGACGGGCTTGCCTGCGGCAGGCCTTCGCGAATGGCCTCGCCGTCGAGCGATCAAGAATTTCCGTCGGATGTAGTGGTAGCGGGAGAGGGACTTGAACCCCCGACCCCAGGATTATGATTCCCGTGCTCTAACCAGCTGAGCTACCCCGCCACGACGCGCCGGCAGCGGGGCCGGAGCGCAGAGTGGCGCGATATAAGGAAGGGGGCCGGACGGTGTCAAGGCGGGAATGTCCCGCAAAGGGTCCACTCGGTACGACCGCCCCGGAGAAACGGCCTGGCGCAAGGCGTCCGGACGCATTCCGCGCCGCCTGTCTTCACCAGTGGGCGTCGGCAGGCGTCCCCTCCAGCACTTCGGCAATGCGCCGCCGGGTCGCCGGCGAAGTGTCCGGCGGCAGCGCGCCGGGGGCGAAGAAACCGATCTCGACGATCTCGCGATTGGGCACATTGGCGACGCCCCGCTCGAAGCGGTCGATCACATAGACCGCCACGTGGTCGCGTCCGCCCAGATGCCGGTTCAGCAGCAGCCCGTGCAGGCGCGGCGGCGCGGTGGGCGTGACGGCGGTCTCCTCGAAAAGCTCGCGCAGCACCGCCGCGTCGGCGCTCTCGCCGGGGTCCACCGCGCCGCCCGGCAGGTGCCAGCCGGGCACGTAGCTGTGGCGCAGCAGGAGGACGGCGCCGGCCTCGTCGATCACCACGGCGCGCACGCCGAGGGTGACGGAGCGGGTCAGCCGGCCCCAGCCATGGATGAGGCGCACCAGCAGCCGCCGCGACGCCGGCATCGGGGTGGGCAGGCTGCCGGGCTCGGCCCTCGCGCCTTCCTTCCCCCGTCCGGGGCTGGTAAGGAAGCCCCCGTGTTTGTCCTCGCCCATGTCACCGACGCCCATCTGGGACCTCTCCCCCGCGCGCGCTTCGCCGAGCTCGCCGGCAAGAGGGCGCTTGGCGTGCTCAACTGGCGGCGCGGGCGCCAGCACCGATTCTCCATTGCCACGATCGACCTGCTGGTGGCCGACATCAAGGCGATGGCGCCCGACCACATCGCGGTGACGGGCGATCTGGTGAATGTCGGCCTCGCCGCCGAGTTCGCCACCGGCCTCAATTTCCTGAAATCGCTGGGCGAGGGGCAGGACGTGACCGTCGTGCCCGGCAACCACGATGCCTATGTGCGCTCGACCGCCCATCACTCGCTGCTCAACTGGGGCGACTATATGCGCGGCGACGGCGTGAACGGCGACGTCACCGACGCCAGCGCCTTTCCCTTCGTGCGCCGTCGCGGCGGGGTGGCGCTGGTCGGGGTCTCCAGCGCGGTTCCCACCCATCCCTTCATGGCGACCGGCAAGGTCGGGCGCGACCAGCGCGAGCGGCTCGGCCATGTGCTGGACGGGCTGGCGGCGGAAGGGCTGTTCCGCGTCGTGCTGATCCATCACCCGCCCTGCGGCCATCGCTCCGCCCATAAGCGGCTGATCGACGAGGAGGCGGTGCGCGCCCTGCTGGCGCGCCACGGCGCCGAGCTGGTGATCTGCGGCCATGATCACGTGCCGATGGTGGAGATGATCCCGGGGCCGAATTCCGGCCTCATCCCGGTCGTCGAGGCGCCGTCCTTCGCCGCCGGACCGGAGGACCGCCACTGGCCGGGTGGGTATCATCTCTACCGCATCGAGCGGGTGGCGGACGCGTCCTTCCCCTGGCGCTGCACGCTGGAGGCGCGCGGCTTCCAGAGCGGCGACGCGGGCGTGGCGACGCGCACGGTGCGCGTGCTCTCGCAGGGCTTCAGCGCAGCCTGAACTCGGGCAGGACCAGCGCCAGCACCAGCATGGCGAGCACGCCGACCAGAATGCCGAGAACGAAGGGGATACCCCCGTGCCGCCCGCCCGCCGGGCCGGTGGCCCGCGGCTCATGCGCGGGCCGGTGCGGGGCCGGGTGCGGCTCGGCGTCCGGCGGCAGGGCGACGGCGACCAGCGCCTGCTCGCGGGCGATCAGCCGGCGGGCGATGTAGCGCGTCACCGCATCGACGATGTCGTTCGGATTGGTGCTCTCGGCCAGCACGTGGCGTCCCGAGCGGGTGTCCTGCAGAAAGCGGAAGGTCCGGCGGTCGCGGCCGAGCGTGACATGGGCCACCATGTCGACGAAGAGACGCGGCGTCTCGCCCGGCATCAGCCCGCGATCGAACAGGTCGGCATGCTCCAGCGGCACTTCCGCGAAGACCGGGTCGAGCAGTTCGTTGAGCATGGACAGGCGGGCGAGACTGGCGTCGCGCAACTCGACGATGACGCCCGAGCGCTCGGCCGCCTCCACCCGCGCCACCCGCAGGGCGTCGCGCAGCGACAGGCCGGGCATATCGCCGCGATAGCTCTCGCCGTCGTCCATCCGCTCCGGATCCCCGTTACCCGCTTCGCGGCCCGTAGGCCGCCTTCCGCATCATAGAACCGCCCGGTTAATGGGCCGTTCGTCCGTCCCCATGCTGCACGCGAAGCCGGAAGCGATTATGAAGTGGCAGGGGAGCTGCGAACAGGGCGCGGCCGCGTGGCCGGGAACCACGGGGCCTTGCATCGGGAACGGCATGTCGAGGGACTACGCGATACCGCCCGGCGTGGTGGCGCCGGACGACTATGAGGCGCTGGCGCGCGAGCGCCTCAGCCCGGCCGCCTACGCCTATTTTGCCGGCGGGGCAGGGGACGAGGCGACGATCCGCTGGAACCGCGAGGCGTTCGAGCGGGTGAAGCTCGCCCCGCGCGTGCTCGGCGAGCTCACCGGCGGCGGCACCGGGCTTTCCCTGTTCGGGCAGGAGTTCGCCCATCCGATCCTCGTGGCGCCGACCGCCCATCACGGGCTGGCCGTGCCGGAGGCGGAGATCGCCACCGTGGTCGGGGCGGGCGGGGCGCGCGCCGGCATGGTGGCGAGCACCGAATCGGACGTCACGCTGGAGGAGATCGCGGCGGCCGCCCGCACGCCGCTCTGGTTCCAGCTCTACATCCAGCACGATCGCGGCTTTACCGCCGATCTGGTGCGCCGCGCCGAGGCGGCGGGCTATGGCGCGCTGGTGGTGACGGTCGACGCGCCGGTGCACAGCCTGCGCAACCGCGAGCAGCGCGCCGGCTACCGCGCGCCCAAGCTCTCCGAGCACGCCAACACGCGCGGGCTGCACACGAGCCACATCGCCGAGGCGGCGCTGGGCGAAAGCCTGATGTTCCGGGGCTTCCTCGACGTCGCCGCGCGCTGGGACGACATCGCCCGGCTGCGCGGGCTGACGAGCCTGCCGATCCTGCTCAAGGGCATCATGACGGCGCAGGATGCCGAGCTCGCCATCGCCCATGGCGCCGACGGGCTCATCGTCTCCAACCATGGCGGTCGCGTGCTCGACACGGTGCCGGCCAGCCTCGATGCCCTGCCCCTCATAGCCCGGCAGGTCGCCGGCCGTGTGCCGGTGCTGATGGACGGGGGAATCCGGCGCGGCACCGACGTGCTGAAGGCGCTGGCGCTCGGGGCCTGCGCGGTGATGGTGGGGCGGCCCTGCCTCTACGCGCTGGCGGTGGCCGGGCCCGCCGGCGTCGCCCACGTGTTGCACCTTCTCCGATGCGAGTTCGAGGTGGCGATGGTGCTCACTGGCTGCCGCACGCTGGCCGATATCGGGCCGCAGGTGATCTGGCGGGACGGCCGCTGAGGCGGCTCAGTAGAGCGTGGCGCGGTAGCGCTCCAGCATCTCCGCCTGACTTTCGGCGGTGGCCATGCCGAGCTGGTCGCGCATGATCTCGCCCATGCTGGGCAGTCGGTCGCGCGGCAGGAAGCTGTCCGCGTCCCAGGCACGCGAGCGCATCAGCGCCTTGGCGCAGTGGATATAGACCTCCTCCACCGCGATACGCAGCACTGTGGCCGGCGCCTTGCCGTTCACGACGAAGCGCGCCAGCAGGTCGGCATCGTCGCGGATCTCCGCGCGTCCGTTGACCCGCAGCGTCTCGTCGACGCCGGGAATGAGGAAGAGCAGGCCCACCGCCGGATTGGCGATCAGATTGGTCAGCGTGTCCAGCCGGTTGTTGCCCGGCCGGTCCGGCAGAAGCAGCGTGCCGGGGGCCTCGACCACGACGAAGCCCGGGGCGTCGCCGCGCGGGGTGACGTCGGCGTGCCCGTCCGCCCCCATGGAGGAGAGCATGACCAGCGGCGAGAAGCCGATGAAGGCGCGCGAATGCGGGTCGATGGCCGGCAGCACCTTGCGGCGGCTGCGCTCGCGCGGCTCGGCATAGAGCGCGCGCAGTTGCTCGGGGCGGGTGATGCGGGCCATGGCGATTGCTGTCCGGTCTACCTGTCAGTTCTTCACCACGAGCTGCACGCGGTCGGCGGCGAAGCGGGCTCGTGAATACTGGATCGGCCGGCGCTGCGCATCCCCGTTGATGGCGTCGACCACCAGCACGGTGCGCCCGGCCGGCAGGCTGAGCTCGCGGCGCTCCTCCTCGTCGGCGGGGCGGGCGGTGATGCGGGTCTCCAGTCGGCGGTAGTCGCCGAGGCCGAGCGTTTCCAGCGCCCGCGTCACCGAGCCGGTGGCGGCGACCAGGAGGTCGAGGTCGCGGCAGCGGGCGGCCTCGTACCAGTGCGAGCCGATATTGAGCGGCACGCCGTCGGCCTCGCGCACGATGTCGACGCGCAGCACCTCGGTACCGGGCGGCAGGCCGAGGGCGGTGGCGATCTCCGCGCTCGCCGGCTCGATCCGCGAGCCGGTGAGGCGACCGCTGGGGGCGCGTCCCTCGCGGGTGACGATCTCGGAGAAGCGGGTGCGCGGGCCGATGGGGTAGCGGATCGGCGGCTCGCGCACGAAGGTGCCGCGCCCCGGCGTCGCCTCGATCAGCCGTTTCTCCGCCAGTTCCGCCAGCGCCCGGCGCAGCGTGTGGCGGTTCACGCCGAAGCGTTCGGAAAGCTCCATCTCGGTCGGCAGCCGCGCGCCGGCGGCAAGCCGGCCGTCGAGGATTTCCGCCTCGAGGCGCTCGGCGATCTGCTTCCACAGGGCGACGCCCGTACCCCGGGCGACATCCTCGCCGGACGCGGGAAGGGACGGCTCCGTCACGGCACTGTCGTCGCTCTCGCTCATAAGTTTCACCGCCGCTGCAAAACTGCGCTTGCCTATTTGTATAGATGAATATACAAATCCGCCGAAATGTAAACGGCCTTCACGGCCCGTCGGGCGCGGATCCCAAAATGCAGCCATCCGAGACACCTTCCACTGACGGCCATGCCCCGCATGCCGCCCGCCAGAGCGCCATGGCGCTGCTGGCGCGGGCCCAATCGGGCGAACTCGACGCGATGCTGGCGATGCTGGCGCGGCTGGCGCCGGTGCCCGCGGCCGCCGACCTTCGCCCGCCGGAGATCGGCCTCGTCATGCTGCGCGGCCGCACCGGCGGCGACGGGGCGCCGTTCAATCTCGGCGAGGCGACGGTCGCCCGCGCGGCGGTGCGGCTGGAGGGCGGCGCCACCGGCTTCGCCTACCGGCTCGGGCGCGACGCTTCGGCGGCGCGCGCGGCGGCCATCGTCGACGCGCTCTGGCAGGACGGCGCGCGCCGTCCGGCGGTGGAGGCGGCGCTGGCCCCCGTCCGCGCGCGGCTGGAGGCCGAGGCGGCGCAGCTGCGCGCCGAGACGGCGGCCACCAAGGTCGATTTCTTCACCCTCGTGCGCGGGGAGGACTGAGATGTCCGCCACTCTTCTTGCCAGGGGTTTCGACGATCCTGTCTTCGAGTCGCAGGCTACCTTCCGCGCCGCCATGTGGGCGCTGTCGCGGCCGGGCCGGGTCGAGCCGCTCGATGCCGGCCTCGCCCCGCCCGCGCCGCTTTCGCCCGAGGCGGCGGCGCTGGCGCTCGCCCTGTGCGACTACGAGACCCCGCTCTGGCTCGACCCCGCGCTGGCCGCCGTGCCGGCGGTGGCCGAATTCCTGCGCTTCCACACCGGCGCGACGATTGTCGAGGAGGCCGCCGAGGCGCGTTTCGCGCTCATCGCCGAGCCGGCCGACATGCCGGACTTCGCCGTCTTCGCGCAGGGCACGCCGGACTATCCGGACGCCTCCGCCACGCTGATCGTGCAGGTGGAGCACTTCACCGGCGGCCTCCTTCTGGAGGGGCCGGGCATCGAGGGGCGGACCGCTTTCGGCGCCACGCCGCTGCCGGCCGATTTCGCCGCGCGCATGACGGCGAACCGGGCGCTGTTCCCGCTCGGCGTCGATCTTCTTCTGGTGGGGCCGGGCGGGGTTGCCGGCCTGCCGCGTTCCGTGACGGTGTGGGAGGGCTGAGCCGATGTATGTGGCGGCCAAGGGCGGCGAGAAGGCCATCCGCAACGCGCATGCGCTGCTGGCCAAGCGTCGGCGGGGCGATACCGATCTTCCCTCGATCGGGCTCGACCAGATCGCCCAGCAACTCACCCTCGCGGTGGACCGAGTGATGGCGGAGGGGTCGCTTTATGATGTGGAACTGGCGGCGCTGGCGGTGAAGCAGGCGCGCGGCGACCTGATCGAGGCGATCTTCCTCATCCGCGCCTTCCGCACCACACTGCCGCGCTTCGGCTATGCGAAGCCGCTCGACACGGGCGGGATGCAGGTGCGCCGGCGCGTCTCCGCGACCTATAAGGACCTGCCCGGCGGGCAGCTTCTCGGCCCGACCTTCGACTATACGCACCGGCTTCTGGATACCTCTCTGGCGCTGACCGATCAGGCCGATGAGGTGGACGATCGGGCCGATGAGGCCAAACAGGCCGATGACGCCGTCGCGCCCGTTTCCATGCCCCGCGTGACCGACCTGCTCGGCCGCGAGGGGCTGATCGAGGGCGCGCCGGAAGACGACGGTTCCGAGCCCTTCGACCTCACCCGCGCGCCGGTGAGCTTCCCCGTCGACCGCCCGACCCGGCTTCAGGCGCTGGCGCGCGGCGACGAGGGCTATCTGCTGGCGCTCGGCTATTCCACCCAGCGCGGCTATGCCCGCTCGCACCCCTTCGTGGGCGAGATCCGCTTCGGCGACGTGGACGTGGTCTTCGAGGCGCCCGAACTCGGCTTCGAGGTGTCGCTCGGCACGGTGCAGATCACCGAGTGCCAGACGGTGAACCAGTTCAAGGGCTCGGCGACCTCGCCGCCGCAGTTCACGCGCGGCTATGGCCTCGTCTTCGGCCAGTGCGAGCGCAAGGCGATGTCGATGGCGCTCGTCGAGCGGGCGCTGCGCTGGCAGGAACTCGGCGAGGAGCGTGGGGCCCCGGCGCAGGACGAGGAATTCGTGCTCTCCCATTGCGACAACGTGCAGGCGACCGGCTTCGTCGAGCACCTCAAGCTGCCGCATTACGTGGACTTCCAGGCCGAACTCGACCTCGTGCGCCGGATGCGCGCCGAGCAGGAGACGGAGCGCCGGGACACGGAACTGAAGGAGGCGGCGGAATGAACGCCCGTGCCATCGGCGGCATGCCGGAGATCACCTATAATTTCGCCTATCTCGACGAGCAGACCAAGCGGATGATCCGCCGGGCGATCCTCAAGGCGATCGCCATTCCCGGCTATCAGGTGCCCTTCGCGGCGCGCGAAATGCCGATGCCCTATGGCTGGGGCACGGGCGGCGTGCAGGTGACGGCCGCCGTGCTCGGCCGCGACGACGTGCTGAAAGTGATCGACCAGGGCGCCGACGACACCACCAACGCGGTGGCGATCCGCGGCTTCTTCGAGAAGACCGCTGGGGTGGCCACCACGACCTCGACATCGGAGGCGACCATCATCCAGACCCGCCACCGTGTGCCGGAGACGGCGCTCACCGAGAACCAGATCCTCGTCTACCAGGTGCCGATCCCCGAGCCGCTGCGCTTTCTCGAGCCGCGCGAGACCGAGACCCGCCAGCTTCACGCGCTGGCCGAGTACGGGCTCATGCATGTGAAGCTCTACGAGGACATCGCCCGGCACGGCCACATCGCCACCACCTATGCCTATCCGGTCGAGGTGGCGGGGCGCTATGTGATGGACCCCTCGCCGATCCCGAAATTCGACAATCCCAAGCTCGACGACTGCCCCGCGCTCCAGCTTTTCGGCGCGGGACGCGAGAAGCGCATCTACGCCATCCCGCCGCACACAAAGGTGCGCTCGCTCGATTTCGAGGACCACCCGTTCAAGGTGCAGCGCTTCGCCCATCCCTGCGCGCTCTGCGCGGCGACGGGGGTCTATCTCGACGAGGTGATCCTCGACGACCAGGGCGGGCGGATGTTCGTGTGCTCGGACACCGACTACTGCAACACCCGGCAGGAGCAGGGCCATCGCGGCGAGATGTCCGGCGCGTCCCCCTCACCCCAACCCTCTCCCCCGCGGGGAGAGGGAGCAGACGGCGCGCTTCACCTCTCCCCGTCGGGGAGAGGTCGGCCCGCAGGGCCGGGTGAGGGGACTTCGGACGGGTCCACCACGCCGTCGTCAGCGGGCGATCCCGGATCGGCGCGTGCCGCGCCGTCCGGGATGACGAAGTAGAGGAGAGGCACGTCATGACCGAGCAACCCCTCCTGATCGCCGAAGGGCTCTCGAAGAACTACGGCGCCCGCATCGGCTGCCGCGACGTCTCGCTGGAGGTCCATCCCGGCGAGGTGCTGGCGGTGGTGGGTGAATCGGGCTCGGGCAAGTCGACCCTGCTCGGCCTGCTCTCCACCGAGCTTGAGCCGAGCGCGGGCCGCGTCTCCTACCGCATGCGCGACGGCCGGCTGGCGGACCTCGCCACCCTCGGAGCGGCCGAGCGGCGCCTGCTGATGCGCACCGACTGGGGCTTCGTGCGGCAGAACCCGGCGGACGGGCTGCGCATGGCGGTCTCGGCCGGCGGCAATGTCGGCGAGCGGCTGATGGCGGTGGGCTGGCGCCACTACGGCAATATCCGCGAGGAGGCGCTCGACTGGCTCGGCCGGGTCGAGATCGCCGGCGACCGCATCGACGACGATCCGCGCGCCTTCTCCGGCGGCATGCGCCAGCGCCTGCAGATAGCGAGAAATCTCGTGACGCGGCCACGCCTGGTCTTCATGGACGAGCCCACCGGCGGGCTCGACGTCTCGGTGCAGGCGCGTCTGCTCGACCTCATACGAGGGCTGGTATCCGAACTCGGCCTCGCGGTGATCATCGTCACCCACGACCTCGCGGTGGCGCGCCTGCTGTCGCACCGCATGGTGGTGATGCGGCAGGGCCGGGTGATCGAGACCGGGCTGACTGACCAGGTGCTCGACGATCCGCGCGAGCCCTATACGCAGCTTCTGGTGTCCTCGGTGCTGGCGGCGTGAGGATGTTCCCCCCTTCTTCGCCGTCATCCCGGACGGCGCGGCACGCGCCGATCCGGGATCGTCTGCTGACGGGAGCGCGCGGTCGGCCCGCGTTCCCGGCTCTCCGCTTCGCTACGGCCGGGATGACGAGGGAGACACGACATGGTGACTAATCCCATCCTTTCCGTCACCGGCGTCGCCAAGACCTTCATTCTGCATCTGCGCGAGGGGGCAAGGCTGCCGGTGGTCGACGGCGCCGGTTTCGAGCTGTTCGCCGGCGAGTGCGTGGCGCTGGGCGGTCCCTCGGGGGCCGGCAAGAGCTCGCTGCTGAAGATGGTCTACGGCAATTACCGCGTCGATGCCGGCGCCATCCTCGTGCGCGACGGCGCGGAGGCGGTGGACGTGGCGAGCACCTCGCCGCGCCGGCTGATCCGGCTGCGCGACACCACCATGGGCTATGTCAGCCAGTTCCTGCGGGTGATCCCGCGCGTCGGCGCGCTCGACGTGGTGGCCGAGCCGCTGGTGCATGACGGCGTGCCGCAGGCGGAGGCGCGGGCGCGGGCCGGCGTGCTGCTGGCGCGGCTGAACCTGCCCGAGCGGCTGTGGCAGTTGCCGCCGGCCACCTTCTCCGGCGGCGAGCAGCAGCGCGTGAACATCGCGCGCGGGCTGATCGCCCATCGGCCGCTGCTGCTGATGGACGAGCCGACCGCCTCGCTCGATGCCGCCAACCGCGCGGTGGTGGTGGAACTGATCGAGGAGAAGAAGCGCGCCGGCGTCGCCATTCTCGGCATCTTCCACGATACCGAGGTGCGCGAGGCGGTGTGCGACCGGGTGATCGACGTCACCAGCTTCGGGCGGGCGGCGGCATGAACGAGACGGTCTACGCCAATGCGCGGCTGGTGCTGGAGGGCGAGGTGCGCCCCGGCCATCTCGTCGTCCGCGACGGACTGATTGCCGAGATCGGCGAAGGCGCGGTGCCGCGTGGGGCGCAGGACCTTGCCGGCGACTACCTTCTCCCCGGCTTCGTCGAACTGCACACCGACCATGTGGAGGGCCATCTCTACCCGCGCCCGCGGGTGACGTGGAACGCCTTCGCGGCGGTGACGGCCTATGACGCGCAGATCGCCGCCTCCGGCATCACGACCGTGTTCGACTCGCTGCGGGTATGGCCGGACAAGCGGGCCGTCGGCATGGACGGTGACGCGCCGCTGCTGGCGGCGGCGCTGCGCGAGGCGGGCAGGGCCGGGCTGCTGCGCGCCGAGCATCACGTGCATCTGCGCTGCGAAGTGGCGGCCGATGGCGTCGTCGAGGAGACGCTGGCGCTGATGGAGAGCGCGGATGTGCGCCTCATCTCGCTGATGGACCACACGCCGGGCCAGCGCCAGTTCCTCACCGTCGAGCAGTTCCGCAGCTACTACAAGAAGAAGAGCGGCATGAGCGACGACGAGATGGACATTGTCGTCGCCGACCGGCTGGAGGCCCATGCCCGCCACGCCCGCACCAACCGGGCGCGCCTCGTCGATCTCGCCCGTGCGCGCGGCATCGTGCTGGCGAGCCATGACGACGCCACCGACGCACATGTCGCCGAGGCGATCGAGGATGGCGTCGCCATCGCCGAGTTCCCGACCACGGACGGCGCCGCCGACGCCTCGCACGGCGCCGGCATACGCGTGCTAATGGGCGCGCCGAATGTGGTGCGCGGCGGCTCGCACACCGGCAATGTCGCCGCCGCCGGTCTCGCGCGGCGCGGCGTGCTCGACATCTTGTCGTCGGACTACGTGCCGGGCAGCCTGCTGCTCGCGGTCTTCACGCTGCCCGGGCTGGTGGAGGGGATCGACCTGCCCGGCGCCGTCCGCATGGTCAGCGCCAATCCCGCCGTGGCGGCCGGCCTTGCCGATCGTGGCCGGCTGGCGCCGGGGCTGAAGGCCGACTTCATCCGCGTCGCCGATGTCGGCCCGGCGCCGGTGGCGCGCGCCGTGTGGCGGGACGGGGAGAGGGTGGCGTGAGCGGGGAGCCGGCGGACGCGGACGGACGGCTGGGGCCGGGGCTGCTGGTGCTGGTGGTCGGACCCTCGGGCGCCGGCAAGGACACGCTGATCGCCTATGCCCGCGAGCGTCTGGCCGGGCGGCCGGGCCTGTGCTTCGCGCGCCGGCGCATCACCCGCCCGACCGACGCCACCGAGAACCATGTCAGCCTCGACGAGGCGACGTTTGCGCGGGAACTGGCGCAGGGGCGCTTTCCGCTGCACTGGCGCGCCAACGGTCTCAGCTACGCGCTGGGCGAGGAGGTGGCGCAGGACATCGCGAGCGGTCTCATCGTCGTCGCCAACGGCTCGCGCGCGGCGGTGGCGGAGGCGCGGACGCGCTTCGCCCGGGTCAAGGTGGTGCATGTGACGGCGCCGCCGGAACAGCTGGCGGCGCGCATCGCCGCGCGGGGCCGCGAGAGCGCGGAAGAGGTGCTGGCGCGCCTCGCCCGCGAGCCGGCGCTCGACGCGCCGCCCGACCTGCGCATCCTCAATGTCGATGCGGTAGACGCCGCCGGCGAGCGGCTGACGGCCTTCCTGCGCAGCCTTGCGTGACCGGCCGGACATGAAAACGGCCGGGTCGTGGCCCGGCCGTCTTTTCAATGCGACGTAATGGCGTTCACTGCCGGTATTGCTGGATGCGCGTGGTGCGCAGGCCGGCAAGGCCGTGACGGTCGATGGATGCCTGCCAGGAGAGAAACTCCTCGGTGGTCAAAGTATAGCGCTTGCAGGCTTCCTCGAGACTGAGGAGCCCGCCGCGCACGGCCGCGACGACTTCCGCCTTGCGACGAATGACCCAGCGCCTTGTGTTCGGCGGGGGCAGATCGGCAATGGTCAGCGGACTTCCGTCCGGCCCGATTACATATTTCACCCTCGGGCGGTAGGGCTCTGTCATGTTACGCTCACTCAATACACACGACCAATGCAGGCAGCATATCTCGCGAGCTTTAAATATTTCCCTAAGCGAATCACGTAGCGGTGAGCGTGAATTGTTTGCCGATACGTTAATATTTGCGCAGGACTTTGTTTACGGTTGATGTCGCAAGGGCAGCACTGTCGTGGCCGCATCGCGGAATGACGGTTACTGGAGCCCGATCGGCGTTAACGCGCGGTTCACGACCGTTTCGCGCGCGGGCAGGGTTCATAGAAGCGCCATCGTGCCCTATATAGGTGCGTCGACCGCGCTCCCGCTTTCCGACTCTCCTGTTCCGGGCCCATGATCCGTCTCGATGATACCTCCCGTCCTGCCAGCCAGACGCGCGTCGTCGTGGCGATGTCGGGCGGCGTGGATTCCTCCGTCGTGGCGGCGCTGTACGCGCAGGCCGGCTACGACGTGGTGGGCGTGACGCTGCAGCTCTACGACCATGGCGAGGCGATGCACCACCGCCCCGGTGCCTGCTGCGCCGGCCAGGACATCTACGATGCGCGCATGGTGGCCGAGAAGCTCGGCATCCCCCATTACGTGCTCGATTATGAAAGCCGGTTCCGCCACGCGGTGATCGAGCGCTTCGCCGACGCCTATGCGGCCGGCGAGACCCCCATTCCCTGCGTCGACTGCAATCGCACCGTGAAGTTCCGCGATCTGCTGGAGACCGCGCGCGACCTCGGCGCCGACATTCTCGCCACCGGCCATTACGTCACCAGCCGGGCGCTGGAAGGCGGGCGGCGGGCGCTGTTCCGCCCGCTCGACGAGAGCCGCGACCAGAGCTATTTCCTCTACGCCACCACGCAGGCGCAGATCGACATGCTGCGCTTCCCGCTCGGCGAGACCACCAAGCCGGAAGTGCGCGCGCTGGCGGAGAGCTTCGGGCTGAAGGTCGCCGACAAGCCGGACAGCCAGGACATCTGCTTCGTCCCCAACGGGCACTACACCGCCATTGTCGAGAAGCTGCGCCCCGAGGCGGCGGAACCCGGCGACATCGTGCATCTGGACGGGCGCGTGCTCGGCCGCCATGCCGGGGTGATGCGCTACACGATCGGGCAGCGCAAGGGGCTCGGCATCGCCGCCTCCGAGCCGCTCTATGTGGTCGGCATCGACGCCGGCGCCCGGCGCGTGGTGGTCGGCCCGCGCACGGCGCTCGGCGTCGCGGCGATCCGCATCGACGAGGTGAACTGGCTCGGTGACGAGCCGCTGGACGCGGCGGCGGCGGGCGAGCGCGAGATTTACGTGAAGGTGCGCTCGGCGCGCGCGCCGGCTGCCGGCCATCTCGGTCGCGCGGCCGATGGCGGCATCGAGGTGCGCCTGCACGTGGCCGAGGAAGGCGTGGCGCCGGGGCAGGCCTGCGTGTTCTACGAGGAGGGCGGCGCCGGGGCGCGTCTGCTGGGCGGCGGGGTGATCCGCCGCGCGGCCGAGGCCTTCACCGGGGTGACACGTGACGTGGAGATGATGGCACGTTCGGCGTGAGTCGGGCGTTGGTGGCGTGACGGGCGGCTGCCCGGGGCATTCAAGGGGAACCGCATGACGACCGATCTCGATCGCGCCACCGTGGAAGAGGCCTATGCCCGCTGGGCGCCGATCTACGACATCGTGTTCGGCGCCGTGTTCGAGCCCGGCCGCAAGGCGGCGCTGCGCGCGGCGGAGCGGATTGGCGGGCGCATCCTGGAATTCGGCGTCGGCACCGGCTTCGCGCTGCCGGCCTACAAGCCCAGCAACCGCCTGGTCGGGGTCGACATTTCCGAGCCCATGCTGCGCAAGGCGCGCGAGAAGGTGGAGAAGGAAGGCCTCTCCCATGTCGAGGGCCTGTGCCTGATGGACGGCGCCCATATGGGCTTCGCCGACAATTCCTTCGACGTCGTCATGGCGCAGTTCGTCATCACCGTGGTGCCGCACCCGGAGGAGACGCTGGACGAGATGGCCCGCGTGCTGAAGCCGGGCGGCGAGATCATCCTGGTGAACCATCTCGGTGCCGAGGACGGGCCGCGCGCGGTCTTCGAGCGCTGGTTCGCGCGGCGCGCCCGCAAGCTCGGCTGGCGCCCGGAATTCCAGTTCGCCCGCCTGCACAACTGGGCGGTGCGCAATGGCTCCGTCGACCTGCCGATCAAGCGCGACGTGGCGCTCGGCATGTACACCATGGTCCGCTTCCGCAAGCGCACCGAGGCCGAGATGGCCGCCGCGACGGAAAGCGTGGCGCTGGCGGGCTGAGGACGGTATTGCGCGGGGGCGTCCGATCGCGGACGCTCCGGCACGAATCCCCGTCCTCGCGCCGCATGGGCAGATCATGGCCTTCCTGTTTCGCGCCCTCGCGCTCTGCCTTCTCGCCATCGCCGCATCCGCTCCCGCCCGGGCGCAGGAGAAGGGCGCAGTCGCCGTGCCGGGCGGCATCAGCTACGAATTCCTCGAACGCTGGGATGTCGACCGGCTCAACACGGTCCTGAAGACCGAGACGCCGGCCTTCGCCGGTGTTGCGGTGGACTACACGCCGGCCCGCAACGCGGTGCGCCTCTACCGCGTCACATACCCTTCCGTGATCCCCGAGCGCGGCAACCGGCCGACGACCGCGACCGGCCTGCTCGCCATCCCGGACCTGCCGGGCACCAGCTTTCCCATGGTCTCCTACCAGCACGGGACGGTGTACGGAAAACAGCAGGTGCCGTCCTTCATCGCGCAGTCGACCGAGACGGCGCTGATGGTGGCGCAGTTCGCCGGGCAGGGCTATGTCGTCGTCGGCGCCGACTATTTCGGCCTCGGCCTCTCCACCGAGCCGGAAGGCTACATGGTGAAGGCCGCCCACCAGCAGGCGACCGCCGACATGGTGACGGCCAGCCGGCAGGTGCTGGCGGCGATGAAACTCTCCACCCCCAAACTGTTCCTCGCCGGCTGGTCGCAGGGCGGCTTCGTGACCATGGCGCTGCTGGAAAAGCTGGAGGCGGACGGCATCGCGGTGAACGCCGCCGCCACCGCCAGCGCGCCGGTCGACATCTTCGTGGCGCTGAGCGGCTTTCTCGACTTCCCGCGCCCGAACGACGCCTCCTGGGTGACGACGCTGTTCATCCTCTCGTCGTTCTCGTTCGAGAACTATTACGGCGTGCCGGGGCTGGCGCGCTCGCTGATCGCCGACGCGTATTACGAGGTGGCGCGCAAGGCCTATGCGCGCGAGCCGTTCGACGCCGCCAACATACCGACCGATCTCAGGAAGCTGATCCGGCCGGACTATTTCGACCCGCACTTCTTCGCGGCGTCCGCCTATGGGCGGCTGGTGGCGGCCACCAACGCCTATCGCTGGATCATCCGTACGCCGGTGCGCAACTATTACGGCGAGAAGGACGAGGTGATCAGCATCGGCCTCGGCCAGCTCGCCCAGACCTACCAGCGCGCCATCGGCGCCGGCAATCCTGCGGTGGAGGCGATCTCCACCGGCGAAACCACCCACCGCGGCACCTTCGCCACCGCTGTGCCCCAGTGGAAGGCGTGGTTCGACGGGAAGTGAGGGGGGCGACCTTCACTCCAGCCCGTTTTCACCCCCACCACACCTGCGGTCCCACCGGTACGATGCCTGTCGGGTTGATGGTGGTGTGGCTCTCGTAATAGTGCCGCTTGATGTGGGTGAGGTTGACCGTGCCGGCGACGCCGAGGCGGTGGTAGAGCGCCTTCACGAAGCGCGACAGGTTCGGGTAGTCCGCGATCCGGCGGATGTTGCACTTGAAGTGGCCGACATAGACTGGGTCGAAGCGGATCAGCGTGGTGAACAGGCGGATATCCGCCTCCGTCAGCGTCTCGCCGAACAGCCAGGAGCGGCCTTCCAGCCGGGACTCCAGCTCGTCCAGCATGGTGAAGAGGGCGCCGACCGCCTCCTCATAGGCGGCCTGCGCGGTGGCGAAGCCGGCCTTGTAGACGCCGTTGTTCACCGCGTCGTAGATGCGCGCATTGAGCGCGTCGATCGCCTCGGCCAGCGCCGCCGGGTAGTAGTCGTGCCGGTCGGGGGTGAAGGCGTCGAAGGCCGAGTTGAGCATGCGGATGATCTCCGCCGATTCGTTGCTCACGATGGTCGCGCGCTTCCTGTCCCACAGCACCGGCACGGTGACGCGGCCGGAATAGTCGGGGGCGGCTTCCAGATAGACCTCGTAGAGCCGCTTCTTCCCCAGCACGGAATCGGCGGTGGCGCCGTCGGTGTGCCGCTCGGCATGGTCGGCGAAGACCCAGCCCTCGGCGCCCATGAAGGGGTCGACCACCGACACCGAGACGACATCCTCCAGCCCCTTCAGCGCGCGCAGGAGGAGGGTGCGGTGCGCCCAGGGGCAGGCATAGGAGACATAGAGGTGATAGCGCCCGGCCTGCGCGGGAAAGCCGCCCTCGCCGGTGGGGCCGGGGGCGCCGTCAGGGGTGATCCAGTTGCGGAAGCTGGTGACGGTGCGCACGAAGCGCCCGCCGGTGCTCTTCGTGTCGTACCATTTGTCGACCCATTTGCCCTCGACCAGCAGTCCCATAATCGCCTCCCTCTGTTGTCCGGGAGAGTAGAGCGGAACGGGCGGCATTCCAGCGGGGATCGCTTGCGCGGGCGGCAGGGCGGTCTTGCGCGCATGCCTTCCGGCGTCGACCCTTTCGGCGTCAGCTTTCGCCGGCCATGACGTGGCGGCCGCGGCCCTCGCCCTTGGCGCGGTAGAGGGCAAGGTCGGCCTGCCGCATCAGCACCACCTCGTCGTCGCCGTCGCCGGCGACGGCGCTGCCCGCCGAGGCGCGCACCACGAGATGGCGGCCCTCGATGTCGTATGGCGCGCCGAGCGCCTCGACGAGGCGGGCGCCGAGCGCGCGGGCGCCCTCCGGCTGCGCCGCGCCGGTCTGCAGCACCGCGAATTCGTCGCCGCCGAGCCGGGCGGCGAGGTCGCCCGCGCCGAGGCAGCCGCGCAGGCGCTCGGCGGCGGCGACCAGAAGCGCGTCGCCGACCGGATGGCCGAAGCGATCGTTGACGGTCTTGAAATGGTCGAGGTCCACCAGCAGCAGCGCCGCCGGCGGGCCGCTGCCTGCGGTGGCCTCGCGCAGGCGCTGCGAGAACAGCGTGCGGTTGGCGAGGCCGGTGAGCGGGTCGTGATGGGCGAGGTGGTGGATGCGCATCTCGGCGTGGTGGCGCTCGGTGGCGTCCTCCACCGTCGCCAGATGGCCGCCATCCGGCGTGGTGTCGAGTTCGACGACGAAGACCCGTCCGTCGGACAGATGGAGGGTGAGCGAGGCCGGCATCGTCGCCGGCAGTTCCGCGATGGCGCGGCGCAGGCGGCGGATGTCGGCGGCCGTCACCCGGCCGGCGGCCACAGCCGCGCGGGCGAATGCACCGAGGGAGAGCCCGACCAGCGCGGCCTCCCCCGGCAGGGCCAGCAATTCGCGCAGGCGCGGGTTGATCACCGCGATGCGCCCGTGCGGGTCGAGCATGCACACGCCCTGGTTCAGATGCTCCATGGCGGTGGCGAAGCGTATGTGCTGGGTGCGGCGCTCGCGCTCCATCTGCGCCAGACGGCCCTGGCTGCGGATCTGCCGCACCCCCAGCACCACCACGCCGGCGAGGCTCAGCTCGACGAGGCCGGCGCCGAGCAGGATCACCAGCGCCTCCTGCTGCCAGCTGCCCAGCACATGCACGGCTTCGCGGCTCACCTGGACCTCCACCGGATAAGCGGCCACCGGATGGGTAGCGGTGAAATGGGACGGGCCGACGCGGATGGTGCGTTCGTGCGGCTTCTCGGCCACCGGCACGAAAGCGGCGAGGGGGTTGCCGCCGCCATCCTGCGGGCGGCCCTCGAGGGCGGGATAGCGGGCGAGGACGTCGCCATCGGTATGAACGAGCGAGATGACGTCGCCGGAGGTGGCGGCCACCGTGCCGTACAGGGTCTCGAAATAGCTCAGCCGCACGGCGCCGATCACGATCCCGACGAAGGCGTCGTCCTTGCCGCTCACCCGCTGGGCGATGTGGACCGTCCACACGGTGTCGTTCGGATCGGCCAGCGGCACGGAGACATAGCGCCCGTTCGGCGGACCGTCGCGCAGCGCGGTGAAAAAGCGGCGCTCCGCCAGATTGCCGACCGAGGCGGTGATGGGATGGGAATGGCCGACCACCTCGCCCTTGTCGTCGATCAGCGCGATCAGTTCGATATGGGCGAGGCCGGCGATGCGCTGGCGCAGCGATTCGTGCAGATCCGGCCGGTTCTTCTGATCGCGCAGGGCGTCGGGATTGTCGACCTCCTGGGTCTGAAGCTCCTGCAATATGCCGTTCTGAGCGGTCTCCAGCGCCTGAAAGGCGCGTTCGGCCTGATCGGCCAGCACGAGCGCCATGCGCTTGAGCTCTTCGTCGACGCGATGGATGGCGGCGTGGCGGAACTCGATCAGCACGAGGATGACGCCCACGGCCAGCAAGGCGCCGACCACGACACCGAACAGCGCGAGCTGGCGCCCGACCTTGCTCCGCCGTTCGCGTCCGGGGGCAGGGCGGGCGACCTTTCGCGCGGATATGGGCTCGTCACGCATCAGGGCATCCGAAGTCATCGGCGCGCGACCAGCGGCACGCACCTATGACGCATTATCGCACCGATCCGTTAAAAGATGCTGCGCCCGCCGCTAGCCGCCGTCGCGCGCCGTTGCCGCAAGCTGCTTCCAGTAGAGCAGCGTGGCGGTCAGCCCGCCGCGGGGCTTCAGCGCGAAGCCGGGAATCTCGCCGGCGCGGACGAAGCCGTGCTTCTCGTACAGGCCGGCGGCGCCGCCATCGGCCGCCGTGTCGAGCACAAGAAGGGTGCGGCCATGGGCGAGGGCCAGCCGTTCGGCCTCGTCCAGCAGCGCGCTGGCGATGCCGCGTCGGCGATGGGCGGTCGCCGTCATCATCTTGGCGATCTCGGCACGGTGGGGCTGGTTCTCCGGCAGGGCGAGTTGGAGCGTCACCGTGCCGGCGAGAGCGCCGTCGAGGAACGCGCCGAGCACGATCCGCTCGCCGCGTGCCGCACTGTCGAGCGCCGCGCGGCAGAAGGCCGCCGCCCGCTCGGGGGACAGCGGGTGCATGAAGGACACCGAGCCGTCGGCGGCCACGGTTTCGATGAGGAGCGCGGCGAGCGCGTCGACGGTCGCATCGTCGGGGGCGAGGGGGCGGATGGCGGGCGCGGTCATGGTGGCGGTGAGGCTAATCCATCCCACGAGGGGACGGCAACGCTCGACCTCGCGCGCCGCCTGTGCTATCCGGCCCGACCAATCGAGGAAGGTCCCGATGTCAAGGATGCCGGCCCAGCGACGACGAGACGAGCGAGCCCGCCGCGCGGATGCGCGCGCGTGCCTGTCCGTTTCTGCCCGCCGGCGGCCGTGAGGCGCGGACGCTCGGTGCGCACTGTGCCGAGCCTTGAGCGCCGAGTGTCCCGATGACCGAACTGTCCATTTCGCTTCTGCCCGAGAACCCTTCCGACGATGCCGCCATCGAGCGGCTGGTGGCGCGCACCTTCGGTCCGGGCCGTTTCGCGCGCACGGCCTATCGGCTGCGCGAGAACAACCCGCACCGGCGCGACCTCTCCTTCACCGCCTATATCGGCACCATGCTGGTCGGCTCGGTGCGGCTGACGCCGATCGAGATCGGCACGCTGCCTGCCCTGCTGCTCGGCCCGCTCACCGTGGAGCCGCCCTTCCGCTCGCACGGCATCGGCCGGCGGCTGGTGGAGCGCAGCCTGGAAGCCGCGAAGGCGGTCATGGACATGTCGGGCGCGGCGCGCCTCGTGCTGCTGGTGGGCGACGAGCCCTATTACGGGCGCCTCGGTTTCCACCGGGTGCCGCACGGCCAGGTGAGCCTGCCGGGGCCGGTCGATCCCGCCCGTGTGCTGGTCTGCCCGCTCGACGCGACGCCGCTCGACGAGGTGCGCGGCGCCGTGAGGAAGCGCGTGCCGGCGTGAGGCGAGGGGCGGCTCGCCGCCCCTGGCGCGACGTTGCTGTTGATAGGCGTCCGCCAGCCGGGCCCGCATCGACCGGATTCCGTCGATCCGCGGTCGAATGACAGTATAGTGGCCGTCAGCCGCCGCCCCCTGCCTGTTTTCCCCTGATCGCAGAACCTCTGGAAGCCGTGATGAACATGTCGGACCTGATCTACGATCTTGGCCTGCATCGCGGCGAGGACACGGAATTCTATCTCAAGAAGGGCTTCCGAGTGGTCGCCATCGACGCGAACCCCGAGCTGTGCGCGCGCGCCCGGCAGACCTTCTCGCCCCATATCGCCGATGGCCGCCTGATCATCGTCAACAAGGCGATCTCCGACCAGCGCGGCACGCTGACCTTCTACAAGAACGAGCTGACGGAGTGGGGGACGGTCGACCCCGACTGGGCGCGCCGCAACGAGCGGCTCGGCAAGAAGTCGGAGGAGATCGAGGTCGAGGCCGCGCCCTTCGAGGACATCATCGCGGAGTTCGGCCTGCCCTATTTCATCAAGATCGACATCGAGGGCATGGACATGGTCGCCCTGCGCTCGCTGAAGCTCTCCGCCGAACGGCCGAAATACATCTCCATCGAATCCGAGAAGGTGTCCTTCGGCAAGCTGCGCGAGGAGTTCGAGACCTTCCGCGAACTGGGCTATGACCGCTTCAAGGTCGTGCGCCAGGACACGGTGCGCAAGCAGCGCCCGCCGAATCCGCCGCGAGAGGGAAGCTACGCCGACCATGCCTTCACGTTCGGCGCCAGCGGCCTGTTCGGCGACGAGGCCCCCGGCGAATGGCTGACGGCGGAGCAGGCGATCGAGGCGTACAAGTCGATCTTCCTGCGCTATCACCTCGTCGGCGACGAGCCGCTGCTCGGCCCGAATCTTGTCAGGGTGCTCAACCGGCTGCGCTATCGCGCCGGCTGGTACGACACCCATGCGCGCCTTGCGGGAAGCTGAGCGGGCCTCGAGGCGGGGCTAGCGCCCCTCGCGCGCCCAGGCCGCCGCCACGCCGGCGAGCAGGATGAGCAGGCCGGATAGGCCGGCGAAGAGCGGGAACAGGCCGAGGCCCCGCACCACCGACACCTCGCGCATGGCAAGGCCCATCCAGTCGTCGCCGGCGAAACGCTCGCCGGAACGCACCGCGATGACGCGCGGCACGCCCCCCGCGAGGTTTGCCATGCGCCAGACGCCGCCGCCGGTGGCCTCGACGGTCGGGCGCAGCGTTTCCGTCGTCGACGTCACCTCGGCGAATTCGCGCGGGTTGAGCGGGCCGACATTGACGAGGGCGGTGTGGATGCCGTCGCTCGCCCGCCACAGGCCGAGCGTATCGGCCGGGAAGGTGACGCGGAACAGGCCCGGCGCGGCGGGCTCCAGCGTGGTCCTGCGGGTGGCGCCGGTGGGGGTGGTGATGGTCACAGGCGGGGCGGAATCGCCCATGGTCTGGCGCTCGACGACGATGTCGCCGCCATGGGCGGACATTTTGAGACGCTCCTCCTCGAGGTCCGGCTCCTTCATCAGCCAGTGCGAGAGCCGGCGCAGCAGGTCGATATGCGGGCCGCCGCCCTCATAGCCGCGCGCCCACAGCCAAAAATGATCGGACAGCAGCAGCGCCACCCGGCCCTCGCCGACGCGGTCGAGCAGCACGACGGGCTTGCCGTCCGGGCCGTCCATCACGCTGGTGCCGCGCGGGTTCTGCGTGTCGACCACGCGGAAGAAGCGCGACCAAGCCGGCGGCTCGCTCTGCGAGCCGGGCAAAGCGCGCGTCACCGGGTGGCGCTGGCCGGCCTCGGTGAGACGGGCGCGGAACGGCGTCTCGGTCATGGTGCCGGTGGGTGCCGCCGGCAGGATGGAATCCAGCGGCGTGTAATAGACCGAGCCGTCCGAGATGTAGTCGGTGCCGGCGGCGACGAGCAGGGCGCCGCCTTCCTCCACATAGCGCACGATGTTGTCGAAATAGATCATCGGCAGCACGCCCTGCTGGGCGTAGCGGTCGAAGATGATCAGGTCGAAGTCCTTGATCTTCTGCTGGAACAGCTCGCGCGTGGGGAAGGCGATCAGCGACAGTTCGTTGATCGGAGTGCCGTCCTGCTTCTCCGGCGGGCGCAGGATGGTGAAGTGCACGAGGTCGACATTGGCGTCGGACTTCAGCAGGTTGCGCCAGGTGCGCTCGCCCACATGCGGCTCGCCGGAAACGAGCAGCACGCGCAGCTTGTCGCGCACGCCGTCGATGGAAACCGCCGCGCGGTTGTTCACCGGCGTCAGCTCGCCTTCAAGCGCGGCGGCCTCGATCTCGACGATGTTGGCGCCGGCATGGGTGATCTCGACCTCGACGCTCGCCGGCTGGCCGGCGGTGACGATGGGGCGGGCCACCACCTCGCCGTCGCGGCGCACGGTGACGGCGACGCGCGCCCCGGCCGGGGCGCCCTCGTCCTCGACCCGGTAGCCGATGGTCTGCTTCTGGCCGACAATGCCGAAGCGCGGGGTGGAGGTCAGCGCCACGCGGCGGTCGCGCTCGCCCTCCTTGCCGGAGATGATGGCATGCACCGGCGCGCGGAACCCGAGCGCGGCGACGCTGGCCGGGATGTCGTGGACCCGGCCGTCGGTGATGAAGATGGCGCCGGCCACGCGCTCGGGCGGCACGTCGGCGAGCCCGGCCGACAGCGCGGTGAACAGGCGCGTGCCGTCCATCTCGCCGGCACCGCCGCCGGCGTCGATGAAGCGGATCTCGGCGCCCTGCTCCTTCAGCCGGGCGAGGCGGGTTTCCAGCTCGGCGCGGGCGGCTTCGGTCATGCCGGTGCGGTCGCCGAAATCCTGGCTGGCGCTCTTGTCGACGACGACGGCGACGACGGTGGAGAGCGGTTCGCGCTCCTCCTGCGTCAGCGAAGGATTGGCCAGGGCCAGCACGGCGAGCGCGATGGCGAGCGCGCGCAGTAGCGAGCCGCGCGTGCGCGAGACGATCACCAGCAGCGCCACCACGCTCGCGACGACGGCGGCCGCGATCAGCCAGGGCAGCGGGATGAGCGGATCGAAGGCGAGGCCGAGATTCATGCGGTGAGCCTTTCCGCGCGCCCATCAGCCGTCATCCCGGACGGCCGTAGGCCGCGCCGGGATCGTGGGCCGAATGGAGAGCGATCCCGGCTCTCCGGCTGCGCCTTCGGCCGGGATGACAAAGTCCGGATGATGAACTCCATCACTGCCCGAGCCTCTCCAGCAGGGCCGGCACATGGACCTGGTCGGCCTTGTAGTTGCCGGTGAGCACATACATCACGAGGTTCGCCCCAGCGCGGTAGGCGAGTTCGCGCTGGCGCTGGCTGGAGCCGGAGACCGGCAGCATGGGCTGGCCGTCATCGTCCACCGCCCAGGCGCCGGCGAGGTCGTTGGAGGTGAGGATCACCGGCGAGACGCCGTCGCCGGCGCGGGCCGGCCGCTCCTCGCCGTCCTCCGGCGCCGGAAGCGCCTCGACCCAGGTGGTGCCGCCGGTGAAGCGGCCGGGGAAATCGCGCAGCAGGTAGAACGCCTTGGTCAGCACGTGATCGCGGGGAACGGGTTCGAGTTCCGGTATGTCGAGCCCGGAGAGAATGGCGCGCAGCGTGTCGTTGGCCGGCGAGCCGGCGCCGTTCGAGCCGGGCAGGGTGGTCTCGGCGTCGCGCGTGTCGAAGACGATGGTGCCGCCCTGCTTCATGAAGGCGTCGATGCGGGCCAGCGCCTCGGGGCTCGGGCGGGCGGCGCCGGGCACGATCGGCCAGTAGAGCAGCGGGAAGAAGGACAACTCGTCGCGCGCAATGTCGACGCCCATCGGCTCGCCGGCCTCCAGCGCGGTTCGCTCGCCGAGGAAGCTGGTGAGGCCGTGCAGGCCGGCGCGGCTGACCGCATCGGTGTCGGCGTCGCCGGTGATGACATAGGCGAGGCGGGTGGCGCTGGTGGCCTGCACCGCGAAATCGGCCTCGGCGGCGGTCATCGGCTTGTCCGGCTTTGCCGCCGGGGTGGCGGGTGCCACCTGCGCCAGCGGCCGGGGCTCGGCCTGCGCCGGACCGGACGGCAGGGCGGCGGCGAGGCCGAGGGCGAGCAGCACGGCGGCGCTGGCGGCGCGGCGGGCGGTGAGGCGGGCGAAGCCGCCGGCGAGCAGGAAGACGATCATGGCATCGATCAGCAGGAGGGCGAGCAGGGCCAGCAGCAGCGGCGCGCGCAGGTCGCGGGGCGTGGCGTCGCGATAGGGCTCCAGCCGGCCGAGGCCGGACAGGTCCAGCGCGACGAGGCGGTCGCGCGGCAACAGCGCGTTGACCGCCACCAGCCCTTCCGGCGGGCCGTAGAAGCCGGGCGGATGGTCGGCGCTGGCGCGGCCGGTATAGCCGACGGGAATCGCCTTGGCGGTCGGCGTGGTGGGGCGGAAGGCGCCGAAGCCGTCGAGCAGCCGGCTCGGGGCGATGGTCTCGCCGGTCATCACGGTCGTCGCGCCGGCCTCGCCTCCCGCCTCGGCCGCGCTGGACCCGCCGAGCGCGACGACCCGGCGCAGCATGTCGACGAAGGCGCCGGAGATCGGCAGGTTCGACCACGAGGTGTCGGCGGTGACGTGGAACAGCACCAGCGCGCCGGCGCCGCGCCGCTCGCCGGTGACGAGCGGCGTGCCGTCCGAGAGTGTGGCCCAGGTGCGCGAGGCGAGCAGGCCGTCGGGCTCGGCCAGCACCTGCCGCTCGACGGTGACGTCATTGGGTACGGTCACGTCGCGGAACGGCCCCTCGGCGGTGAAGCTGCCGAGCGACTGCGGCTGCTCCCAGGAGAGCGAGCCGCCGAGCACGCGCCCGCCGCGCCGCAGCGTCACCGGCACGAGGTCGTCCGAGCCGTTGGCGAGGCGCGGGCCGGCGAAGCGGATGAGAACGCCGCCGCCCTCGATCCAGCGGGCGAGGCGCGCGCGCGTCTCCGGCTGCAGCGTGCCGACGTCGGACAGGATGATGACGGGCAGCTTGCCGTCGATGAAGCGGTCGATCGCCTCGGAGGTCGTGGCCCCCTCGGCCGTGCGGATGTCGGCGAAGGGGCCGAGCGCGCGGGTGAGATAGTAGGAGGGCGCCAGCAGCGGCTGGCGCTGGTCGGCGGAGGTGCCGGAGACGATGCCGACCGTGCGCCGGCGCCAGCGCTTGTCCAGCAGCTGCACCGCGCCGGCGGAGGCCTCGTCGACGATGTCGAGCCGGGCGACCTCGTTGCGGATCTCGACCGGCAGGTCGAAGCGGGCCTCGGTCTCGCGCGCCCCGGGTTCGAAGCCGAAGGGCGCCTCGCCGAGCACGAGGCCGCGCATGTCGTGGGCGCGCACGGTTCCGGCGCGCGCCAGCGTGTTGCGGTCGGCCCGCACCACCTTCACGGTCAGCGCGTCGACCGCATTGTCGGCGGCGACGAGAGCCACCGGCTCCTTGACGCCATCGGCCAGCGTGGTCAGCGGCCGGTTGCCGGCGGCGGCGGCGATGTCGGCGGGAATGGCCTCGCCGCCCTCCAGCGCCACACCGTCGGAGAGATAGACGATGGACGCCTCCGGCGCGGCGGCGAGCGCCTTGCGCAGGCTGCTCAGGGCGGGCGCGCGGTCGGGCACATGCGGCACCGGGCTGAGGGTGCGCAGGCGCTCTCGCGCCTCGTTCGGCGCCATCACGCGCGGCTCCAGCGGCGGCTCGCCGGTCGGGATGAGCACGATGCCGCGCCCTTCGAGGTCGGCATCGGCGACGACGCCCTCGGCGCTGGCGCGGCGCGCGTTCCAGCTTGCGGCGGCCGGCCAGCCGGAATCGATCAGCAGCACCACCGGCCCGGAGGCGGCGGGGCCGGCGACCGGCGGGTTCCAGATCGGGCCGGCGGCGGCGATGATGATGATGGCGGCGAGCAGCAGGCGCAGCGCGGTGAGCCACCACGGCGTGCGGGCCGGCGTCTCCTCCTTCGGCGGAATGTCGAGCAGCAGCCGGGTCGGCGCGAAGGCGACCTTGCGCGGGCGTGGCGGCACCAGCCGCAGCAGGAACCACAGCAGCGGGAGGCCGGCGAGGGCCGCCAGCAGCATCGGCGTGGCGAAGGCGAGGGGCAGCCCGAACAGACCCGTCATGCCACGTGTCCCGTCTCGTCGGCCGCACTCTCGCGCGGCGGCACCGCGCCGTGCCCGCCGCTCATGCGGGCGTGCAGCCCGAGCAGCAGCTCGCTCGCCGGCCGGTCGGTGCGGTGGACGACAAAGCTCCAGGTGCGGCGCTCGGCCTCGTGGCGGATGGCCTCGCGGTGGGCCCCGACGCGGGCGACATATTCCGCCCGCACCGTCTCCGCCCGGCCGATGGTGAGCGTGGCGCCGCTTTCCGGCTCGCGGAACTCGACACGGCCGGAGAAGGGAAAGGTCTCTTCCGCCGGATCGCAGACCTGCACGACATGGCCGTGCGCGCCGGAGGCGGCGAGCCCGGCGAGGCTGGCCACCACCTCGCGGGTCGGGCTCCACAGGTCGCCCAGCAGCACCACCTCGGCGAGCGGGGAGGGCGCGAAGGCAGGCGGCAGGCTCTGCGGCAGGCTCGGCGCGTGGACCAGCGATTCCGCCATCTTCTCGACGATGCGGCGGGAGGCCGAGGGGCGCATCACGCCGGGTATGCCGACGCGCTCGCCGCCGCGCACCAGAAGCTCCGCCAGCGCGAAGGCGACGATGAGCGCGCGGTCACGCTTGGTCTCCCAGACCAGCGGCGAGGCGAACACCATGGAGGCGGACAGGTCCGGCCAGATCCATACCGTGTGGGCGGCTTCCCATTCGCGCTCGCGGACATACAGATGGTCGTCGCGGGCCGAACGGCGCCAGTCGACGCGCGAGGAAGGCTCGCCATCCATGAAGCGGCGGTACTGCCAGAAATTCTCTCCGGTGCCGGCGCGGCGGCGCCCGTGCAGGCCGTGATGGACGCTGGCCGCGATCCGGCGTGCTTCCAGCACGAGGCGGGGCATCGCGGCCACGAGGCCGGCGGCATCCTGCGCTGCGCTTCGCACGGCTGTATCGGCGTCGAACTCCACCCGCTCTCGTCTCCGTCACACGGTGCCGCGGCACCTGCCGCCGGCAATGCAATCCATCAGCCACACGGCTGAACGCAAGGGCTTCCCGGACAGCCGGTCGTCAGCCGATCTTCCGGGCGAGCTTGGCGATGACGCCCGGCACCGTCTCGCCATCCGCGCGCGCCGCGAAGGTCAGCGCCATGCGGTGCTTGAGGATCGGCTCGGCCAGCGCCACCACGTCGTCGATCGACGGCGCATAGCGCCCGTCCAGCAGCGCACGGGCACGCACCGCCAGCATCAGCGACTGCGAGGCGCGCGGGCCGGGGCCCCAGGAGATGAACTTGGAGAGGTCGCCGGCCTCGGACCCCGGACGGGCCGAGCGGACCAAAGTGAGGATGGCCTCGACCACGGATTCGCCGACCGGCAGCCGGCGCACCAGCCGCTGGGCGGCGGCGAGTTCGTCGGCGTTCATCACCGCGCGCGGCTTGGTTTCCTCGGCGCTGGTGGTGTCGAACAGGATCTTCCTTTCCGAGTCGCGGTCGGGGTAATCGACGTCGATCTCCATCAGGAAGCGGTCGAGCTGCGCCTCGGGCAGCGGATAGGTGCCTTCCTGCTCCAGCGGGTTCTGCGTCGCCAGCACGTGGAAGGGCTTGGGGAGGTCGTGGCGCACGCCGGCCACGGTCACATGGCCTTCCTGCATGGATTGCAGCAGGGCGGACTGGGTGCGTGGGCTCGCGCGGTTGATCTCGTCCGCCATCAGGAGCTGGGCGAAGACCGGGCCGGGAATGAAGCGGAAGGAACGGCGCCCGCCGGCACTCTCCTCCAGCACCTCGGCGCCGAGAATGTCGGAGGGCATGAGGTCCGGGGTGAACTGGACGCGCCGGGCATCGAGGCCGAGCACCACGCCGAGCGTCTCGACCAGCTTGGTCTTGGCGAGGCCGGGCACACCGACGAGAAGTCCGTGGCCGCCGGAGAGAATGGTGATGAGGGTGCGCTCGACCACCGTTTCCTGGCCGAAGATCACCGCGCCGATGCCGGCGCGGGCGGCGCGCACATTGGCCGCCGTCGACTCCGCCGAGCGGATGATCATGTCGTCGAGGGATTCGAAATTCTCGCCGGTGGCGGACGTCATGTCGTACTCCTGCAATCACCGAGACCCGTGTCGAAACGATCCGTGCCGACCATGTTGCGCTGCAACAAACAATATTGCAATGCACCTACCACCGTACCGTTTCGGTCTGGAACGGGAGGCAGGCATGGGCTTTCGGAAGGGCAAGCTTACGCTATCTTGCAACCGCGTCGACTATCGGGCGGGGGATCACGACTGCGCGATTACGTCTGTGTGACACGGATTGGATCATGACTTCAGGGGCTTCCGGCCGACTTGACGAATTGGTGCGGGCGGTCGGAAACGGTCGCGAACGCCCCCTGCCGCCGATCGAAAGCTGGAATCCGCCCGATTGTGGCGAGATCGACATCGTGATCGACCGCGAGGGCGTATGGCACCATGACGGGCGGCCGATTCGCCGCGAGGGGCTGGTGCGCCTGTTCGCCTCGGTGCTCAAGCGCGAGGGCGAGCGCCACGTGCTGGTCACGCCGGTGGAGAAGCTCGGCATCCGGGTGGAGGACGCCGCCTTCCTCGCGGTCGAGATGAACGTCGACGAGAGCGGGGCTTTGCCCGTGCTGGTGTTCCGCACCAACATGGACGACCTCGTGGCCTGCGACGAGGTGCATCCGCTGCGCATCGAGACGGGGGCGGACGGGGGGCCGCGCCCCTATATATATGTGCGTCGCGGCCTGTGGGCGCGGCTCACCCGCGCCGTGTTCCTCGATCTCGCCGAGCGGGCCGAGGAGCGGGTGGTGGACGGGCACGCCGTGTTCGGCGTCGCCTCGGGCCGGGCGTTCTTCGCGCTGGCGCCCGCCGAGACCGTGAAAGAGGGCCTATGATCGCCGTGCCGCATCCCTTCTCGCCCGCCGATGTCGCCGCGACCGATGTGAGCGCGCCGCTGACGCTCGACGATTTCGTCGCTCGTGCCCGCGTCCGGCTGCTGGCGGTGCCGGACCTGACCGGCGACCCGCCGCGCGGCGACCACGAACTGACGCCGGAATACCGCGCGCTGGTCGACGCGCTGCCGATCCGCGCCGCCGCCGTGCTGGTGCCCGTGGTCGCCCGCCCCGAGCCGACCGTGCTGCTGACGCTGCGTTCCTCGCATCTGGCGAGCCATGCCGGGCAGATCTCCTTTCCCGGCGGCAAGATCGACCCGCAGGACGACGGCCCGCTCGGCGCGGCGCTGCGCGAGGCGGAGGAAGAGGTCGGGCTCGCGCGTGGCCTCGTCGCGCCGCTCGGCTATCTCGACGCGTATCTGTCGCGCACGGGCTTCCGCATCGTGCCCGTGGTGGCGACGGTGGAGCCCGATTTCGCGCTGACGCTGAACCCCGGCGAGGTCGATGAGGCTTTCGAGGTGCCGCTCGACTTCCTGATGCGCCCCAACAACCATGTGCGCGAGACCCGCGAATGGCTCGGCATGATGCGCACCTTCCACGCCATGACCTATGAGCGCCGCCGCATCTGGGGCATCACCGCCGGCATATTGCGCAGCCTCTATGAGCGGGTCTATCTGCCATGACCCGCATCCTCGCCGAGATCGCGCTGTTCCTGCTGCCCTTCGCGGCCTTCGCGCTGTATCTGCGCCATGGCCGCAAGGTGGACTCGGTTTTCGCCGCCTGGTCGCTGCGGGCGCTGGTCGTCTGCTCGCTGCTGGCCGTGTTTCTGGTGGCGGCGAGCCTCTATTTCATCGAGGCCACGGGGCGCGGGCCGACGACCGGGCGCTACGTGCCGCCGACCTGGCAGGACGGCGTGCTCACCCCCGGCCATATCGAATGAGACGCCGGGCATGAACCCGCTTCTGGAGGGCCGCCCGGGCCTCGCCCGCGTGCTCGCCGCGCTGGACGGGGCGGGCGAGGAGGCTCGCATCGTCGGCGGCGCGGTGCGCGACTGGCTGATCGGGCGCGGCCTGCGCTCGGATATCGACATCGCCACCACCGCCACCCCCGACGAGGTGACGCGCCGCGCGCACGCGGCCGGGCTGAAGCCGGTGCCGACCGGCATCGAGCACGGCACGGTGACAGTGATCGCGCAGGGCGAGCCCTATGAGGTGACGACGCTGCGCGAGGACGCGGAGACCGACGGCCGGCGCGCCCGCGTGGTGTTCGGCCGGAGCTGGCGGCATGACGCCGAGCGGCGCGACTTCACCATGAACGCACTCTACCTCACCCGCGAGGGTGAGCTGGTCGATCTCGTCGGCGGGGTGGCGGACGCCAGGGCCGGGCGGGTGCGCTTCATCGGCGACCCGGATGTGCGTATCGCCGAGGACTATCTGCGCATCTTGCGCCTGTTCCGCTTCCATGCCGCCTTCGGTCGGGGGCCGCTGGACGAGGCCGCTCTGGCGGCGGCGATCCGCAACCGCGCCGGGCTCGATCGGCTCTCGCGCGAGCGGGTGCGGGCGGAGTTGCTCAAGCTCATCGTCGCGCCGCGCGCGCCGGAGACGCTGGCCACGATGGACGCCGCCGGCCTGCTGGCGCCGGTGCTCGGCGGGGCGGGGGACGTGCCGACCTTCGCCCGGCTCGCCGGCATCGAGGCGGGCCTCGGCATGGCGCCCGACCCGGTGCGCCGGCTCGGCGCGCTGGCGGTGCGCGGCGAGGCGGATGCGCTGGCGCTGCGCGAGCGGCTGCGGCTCTCCAATAGCGAGGCCGCGCGCCTCGCCGCGCTCGCCGGCCCGGCGCCGACACCGGGCATGTGCGAGAAGGGGCAGAAGGCGTTCCTCTACCGCATGGGCCGCGAGACGTTCCAGGACCGGGCGCTGATCGCCTTCGCCCGTTCCGGCGCCGCCCTTGACGAGGAGGGCTGGCGCGCTCTGGCCTCCATCGCGGCCGACTGGCCGCTGCCGGAGTTTCCGCTCAAGGCCGCCGACTTCCTCGCGCGCGGCCTGACCCCCGGCCCGGCGCTTGGCGCCGCACTCAAGCGGGCGGAGGAAGCGTGGATCGAGGCGGGTTTCCCCATGGGGGAGGCGGCGCTGGAGGGGATTATCGAGGGGGCGGCGAGGTGATCGTCATCCCGGCCGAAGCGTAGCGGAGAGCCGGGATCGCTTCCCCAATATCCCGCGATCCCGGATCGCGCCGCTGGCGCGTCCGGGATGACGGCTTTCCCTCACGGCCACTTCACCACGGGCGGCATGGAGGAGAGGATCGAATCCACATTGCCCCCCGTCTTCAGCCCGAAGATCGTGCCGCGGTCGTAGAGCAGGTTGAACTCGACATAGCGCCCGCGCCGGATGAGCTGTTCCTCGCGCTCGGCCTCGGTCCACGGTTTGTCGAAATTGGCGCGGACGAGGTGGGGGTAGACGTCGAGAAAGGCGAGGCCCACCGCCTTGGTGAAGTGGAAATCGGCGTCCCAATCGCCCGAGTCCAGCCAGTCGTAGAAGATGCCGCCGATGCCGCGCGGCTCGCCCCGGTGGGGCAGGTGGAAATACTCGTCGCACCACGCCTTGTAGCGGGCATAGTCGATGTGCGGGCGGCCCTCGCAGGCGCCGCGCATCGCCGCATGGAAGGCGACCGAATCCGGGTCCTCCTGCGTGCGGCGGGCGTTCAGAACCGGGGTAAGGTCCGCCCCGCCGCCGAACCACGCCTTGGTGGTGACGACGAAGCGGGTGTTCATGTGGACCGCCGGCACGTGCGGATTGTGCATATGGGCGATCAGCGACACGCCGGTGGCGTGGAAGCGCGGGTCTTCCTCGGCGCCGGGAATCTGCTTGCGGAACTCGGGGGCGAACTCGCCATGCACGGTCGAGCAGTGGACGCCGACCTTCTCGAAGAGCCGGCCGTGCATCATCGCCATCATGCCGCCGCCGCCGGGGGCGCCGGTGGAATCGGTGCGCTGCCAGGGCGTGCGCACGAAGCGGCCCGGCTCGCCCGGATAGAGGCCGGCCGGGGCGTCGTCCTCCAGCCGCTCGAAGGCGGCGCAGATGCGCTCGCGCAGTTCCTCGAACCAGGCGCGGGCGGCGACCTTGCGGCTTTCAACATCGGCGGTCATGGCAATCCCCAATCGGCTGGCCGCGCTTCTAGCGCCTCCCGCGCGGTGCCGGAAGGGGCGGCTAGACCATGGTGCCGGACAGCGCGCCGATGACATAGGTCGCCGCCATGGCGAGCGCGCCCCAGAAGGTGACGCGGGCGGCCGCTTTCAGCGGGTCCGAGCCGCCGGCCCTGGCGCCGGCGACGCCGAGCACGGCGAGGAAGACCAGCGCCGCCGCCGAGACCGTGACGGGCACGCCCGCAGCGGGCGCCACCAGCGCCGTCACCAGCGGCAGCGCGGCGCCGGCGGCGAAGCTGGCGGCCGAGGCGAGCGCGGCCTGGACGGGGCGCGCCGTGGTGATCTCGTTGATGCCGAGTTCGTCCCGGGCATGGGCTTCGAGGGCGTTGCCGGCCGTAAGTTGCGTGGCGACCTGCGCGGCCAGCGCGGGATCGAGGCCCCGCGCCACATAGATCGCCGTCAGCTCGGCATGCTCGCCGACGGGGTCCGCCGCCAGTTCGGCCTTCTCGCGGGCGATGTCGGCCTTTTCGGTGTCGGACTGCGAGGACACCGAGACATACTCGCCCGCCGCCATCGACATGGCGCCGGCCACCAGCCCGGCGATGCCGGCGAGCAGCACCGCGCCACGGTCGGCATCGGCGGCGGCGACGCCGACGATCAGGCTGGCGGTGGACAGGATGCCGTCATTGGCGCCCAGCACAGCGGCCCGCAGCCAGCCGGCGCGGTCGATGAAATGGCTTTCGGCGTGGCGGGCGCGCATGGGGAATCATCCTTCGGGTGTGGCAACGGCGCCAGTCTGGGCGAGGATCTTGAAGGTGGTATGATGGCGCCGTCAAAGCCTCAGGCTTCGACATACTGGTGCCGCATCGGCGGCGCAGAAGGCGGCCATGTTCGCACGCCTCTTTGCCCTGTTCGAAAAGCTGGTCGATTCCTTCCATCCGATGCCGATCGCGCGGCCACCGGAGGACCTGCTCGCGTTCTACTTGCACTTCGTCCGGCAGACCGGCTGGGTCTATGTGGCGGCGCTGGGCGCGGCGTTCCTCGTCGCCATCATCGAGGTCTCGCTGTTCCGCTATATCGGGCAGATCGTCGACCTTGTGCAGACCTCCTCGCCGCAGACGATCTTCGCGGACCATGGCGGATTGCTGCTGTGGATGGGCTTCGTCGTGGTGGTCGCGCGCCCCTGCGCGAACCTGCTGCACGACCTTTTGGTGCGCCAGACCATCACCGCCAAGGTCGGGCCGATGATCCGCTGGCAGTCCTATCGCTGGGTGGTGCGCCAGAGCGTCGGCTTCTTCAGCAACGATTTCGCCGGCCGCATCGCCACCCGCGTGCTGCAGGCGGGGCCGGCCGTGCGCGGCTCGGTGGTGGAGGTGATCGACGCGCTCTGGTACGCCGGCATCTACGCGGTGAGCGCGGTACTGCTCTTCGCCGAGGCCGACTGGCGCCTCGCCATGCCGATGGTGGGGTGGATCGTCTTCTACGTGCTGGCGCTGACGGTCTTCGTGCCGAAGATCCGCCATCTCTCCAAGCGGACCGCCGAGAGCAATTCGGCGCTGACCGGGCGGGTAGTCGACAGCTACACCAACATCCTCACCGTGAAGCTGTTCGCCCATTCCGACCGCGAGGACAGCTATGTCCGCTCGGCGCTGGCGCGCAACATCGAGGACAACAGCCGGCAGCAGCGCCACATCACCCGTATGGCGGCGACGGTGAGCGTGCTGAACAGCCTGATGCTCGGCGGCGTCGGCGGGCTCGGACTCTGGCTGTGGTCGGTCGGGGCGATTAATCTCGGCGCCATCGCGCTGTCCACCGGCCTCGCCATCCGCATCACCAACATGTCCGGCTGGATCATGTGGGTGGTGACGGGCGTGTTCGAGAATGTCGGCACGGTGCAGGAAGCCATCACCACGCTGTCGCGTCCGCGCGAGGTGGTCGACCGCCCCGGGGCGCCGGAACTCGTCGTCGCGCGCGGGGAGATCCGCTTCGAGGATGTCAGCTTCCACTATGGCAAGGGCGCCGGCGTCATCGACGACCTGTCGCTGGTCATCCGTCCCGGCGAGCGGGTGGGGCTGGTGGGCCCCTCGGGCGCCGGCAAGTCCACCCTGATGAACCTGCTGCTGCGCTTCTACGATCCCGAGAGCGGGCGCGTGCTGATCGACGGGCAGGACCTCTGCGCCATCGCGCAGGAGAGCCTGCGCGCGCAGATCGGTGTCGTCACGCAGGACACCTCGCTGATGCACCGCTCGGTGCGCGACAACATTCGCTACGGCCATCCGGAGGCCGACGAGGCGGCGGTCTGGGAGGCGGCGCAGCGCGCCCATGCCGCCGGCTTCATCGCCGGGCTCTCCGATCCGCAGGGGCGCACCGGGCTCGACGCCCATGTCGGCGAGCGCGGCGTCAAGCTCTCAGGCGGCCAGCGCCAGCGCATCGCCATCGCCCGCGTGCTGCTGAAGGACGCGCCGATCCTCGTGCTGGACGAGGCCACCTCGGCGCTCGATTCGGAAGTGGAAGCGGCGATCCAGACCAATCTCGACGCGCTGATGGCCGGCAAGACCGTGATTGCCATCGCCCATCGCCTCTCCACCATCGCCCGCATGGACCGGCTGGTGGTGATGGAGCACGGGCGCATCGTCGAGACCGGCACCCATGCCGAGCTGGTGGCGCGCGGCGGGCTCTATGCCCGGCTGTGGCAGCGCCAGTCCGGCGGGTTTATCGACGCGGATGAGGTGGACGCGGCGGCGGAGTGATCCCTTTTCCGCCCTCATCCCCGAGGCTTGAGGGAAGAGGGGGGCAAGCGAAGCGCCGCGTTGGCCGGGCGTTCTAACTGTCGCCGTCGTCCAAGGAGGTGATGGACAGGATTTCGAGACTGTGCGGCCCGAGCTGGACAACGTCGCCCACGGCTTTGCCCATCAGGGCGATGGCGACGGGAGAGCCGTGCGAAACGGTCGCCTGAGACGGGTTGGCCTCATCCTCGCCGACAATGCGGTAGGTCTGGACGCGACCATCATCACGCTCAAAGCTGATGATGTGACCGAACGCGACGACGTCGTTCGACGGCGGCGGCAGCGACACCCGCGCCGTCTCCACGCGCTGGGAATAGTAGCGGAGGTCGCGGAGCGGAACCGCCGACTGCCGTCGCCTCTCATTGACGTCTTCCAGCGCATTCGCGACCGCCAGCGCCTGCTGAGCGCGTGCCAACTCCTCCTGCAGCATCCGCAGGCCGGCCTCGGTGACAAGATTGATTCGACCGGAGATCGGGCGCGCCGGCAGAACGGTTTCCGATGCGGCCTCGGCACTTTCTTCCTTCGCAAACGCCACGCTCAATGTTCCGGGCTCCTGTCGGCCGTTCCAGATGTCGATGCCCACAGCTAGCACTGCGCGGTGCGGGCGGGCTATGGCCGGCGCTGCGGAGGCATGCCGCATTCCACGGGTCGAGCCCGGGGATGAGGGCCGTTCAGTCTGAAACGTCAAATCCCCCCGGTCTGCCGCAGCGCCTCGCCGAGAATCATCGCCCCCGCCAGCGCCACGTTGAGCGAGCGGGTGCCTTCGACCTGCGGCACGCGGATGCGCGCATTCGCCGCTGCATGGATCGCCTCCGGCACGCCGGCGCTCTCGCGGCCGAGCAGCAGCACGTCGTCGGGCGCGAAGGCGAAGGCGGTGTGGGCGACCGCGCCGCGCGTCGTGCACAGCACCAGCCGCCGCGCCTCGCTCCGGCGCCACTCCTCGAAGCGGGCGAAGCTGGCATGGCGCAGGATGGCGGCGCGGTCGAGATAATCCATGCCGGCGCGGCGGAAACCGGCATCTCCGGCCGGGAATCCGGCCGGCTCGATGATGTGCAGGCTGAGCCCGAGGCAGGCGCAGGCGCGCGCCAGCGTCCCCGCATTCTGCGCGATATCCGGCTCGTAAAGGGCGAGCGCCAACGTCATCCGATACTCTCCTCCGGCATCATTGCCGCGCCCGCCTCCCGGCCGGCCCCGTGACGGGCCGGCGAACAGATGGGGGCAGGACGGACTGCCGCACTGCCTTCATCTGGACAAGGGCCTGTTCCGATGCAATTAGAGGCACTCGAAGGTAGGGTCGACCGCGCGCCACGCGGCCGCACGCCCGTTTTGCGCGAGCACCCGGCGACGGGGCTAAGCGGGCTTTGCGGGGGAGCGCGGTTGCGGGCATGAGGGGAAAGGAAACCGATCGTGGCAGCAACTGAGACGGCGGGTACCACGCGCCGCGACTTTCTCTACATCGCGACCGGCGCCATGGGCGCGGTCGGCGCCGCGGCCGTCGTCTGGCCCTTCATCTCCCAGCTCCAGCCGGATGCCTCGGTCCTCGCGCTGTCGTCGACGGAAGTCGACCTGTCGCAGATCGCCGAAGGGCAGATGGTCACCGTGAAGTGGCGCGGCAAGCCGGTCTTCGTGTGGAGCCGCACCGAGAAGGACATCGCCGAGGCCAAGGAAGTGCAGCTTTCCGCGCTGCTCGATCCGGTGGCCCGCAATGCCAACCTGCCGGCCGACGCGCCGGCCACCGATGCCAACCGCGCCGCTGTCGACAAGGAAAAGTGGCTGGTCGTGATCGGCATCTGCACCCATCTCGGCTGCGTGCCGATCGGTCATTCCGGCGAGTATGACGGCTGGTTCTGCCCCTGCCACGGCTCGGAATACGACACGGCCGGGCGCGTGCGCCGTGGCCCGGCGCCCGAGAACCTGGCGATCCCGCCCTTCAATTTCGTGTCCGACACGAAGATCTCCATCGGCTGAGCCGGCGTTCAGGGATACTGACAGATGAGCGGACACTCCACGTTCGAGCCGAAGCACCCGGCGCTCAAGTGGTTCGAGAGCCGGCTTCCGCTGGTCGGCCTGATTCATTCCTCCTTCGTCTCCTACCCGACGCCGCGGAACCTGAATTACTGGTGGACCTTCGGCGGCATCCTGTCGCTGATGCTCGGCGTGCAGATCATCTCCGGCGTCGTGCTGGTGATGCACTACACCCCGCACGTGACGCTGGCCTTCGATTCGGTCGAGCACATCATGCGCGACGTCAGCTATGGCTGGCTGATCCGCTACATCCACGCCAACGGCGCCTCGATGTTCTTCATCGCGGTGTACATCCACATGTTCCGCGGCCTCTATTACGGGTCCTACAAGAACCCCCGCGAGGTGCTGTGGATCCTCGGCGTGATCATCTACCTGCTGATGATGGCGACCGCCTTCATGGGCTACGTGCTGCCGTGGGGCCAGATGAGCTTCTGGGGCGCCACCGTCATCACCAACCTGTTCTCGGCCTTCCCGGTCGTCGGACCGACCATCGTCGAGTGGCTGTGGGGCGGCTTCGCCGTCGACAACCCGACGCTGAACCGCTTCTTCTCGCTGCACTATTTGCTGCCCTTCATGATCGCCGGCGTCGTCATCCTGCACGTCTGGGCGCTGCATGTGGTCGGCCAGAACAACCCGACCGGCGTCGAGCCGAAGAGCGCGAAGGACACCGTGCCCTTCACGCCCTACGCGACGATCAAGGACGGGTTCGGCATGGTCTGCTTCCTGATCTTCTTCGCGTGGTTCCTGTTCTATATCCCGAACTATCTCGGCCACGCCGACAACTACATCCCGGCCAACCCGCTGGTGACGCCCGCCCACATCGTGCCCGAATGGTACTACCTGCCGTTCTACGCGATGCTGCGCGCGGTGCCGGACAAGCTCGGCGGCGTGCTCACGATGTTCGGCGCCATTCTGGTGCTGTTCTTCGTGCCGTGGCTGGACACCTCCAAGGTGCGCTCGGCGGTCTACCGCCCGCTCTACAAGCAGTTCTTCTGGATCTGGCTGGCGGCCTGCATCGGCCTCGGCTGGCTCGGCTCCAAGCCGGCGGAGGGCGGTTACGTGATCGCCGGCCGTATCCTGACGGTCTACTATTTCGCGCACTTCCTGATCATCCTTCCGCTGCTCGGCCTGTTCGAGAAGCCGAAGGCCATCCCGGCCTCCATAACCGAGGCCGTGCTGGGCAAGAACAAGGGCGCGGCTCCTGCCTCCGCGGGCGTCTCGGCGCCGCAGACCAAGGGTTGAGCGGAACACGATGAGCAACACCATGTCCTTCCGTTCCTCCCTTCTCCGTCCGCTGGCCGTGGCCTCGCTGGTCCTCGGCCTCGCCGTCCCGGCGCTGGCTGCCGAGGGCGGCCCCAAGCCGCACCGCGAGGACTGGAGCTTCGCGGGCCCGTTCGGCAAGTACGACCGGGCGCAGCTTCAGCGCGGCTTCCAGGTGTTCAAGGAAGTCTGCGCCTCCTGCCACTCCGCGCATCTGCTGGCCTTCCGCAACCTCGCCCAGCCGGGCGGGCCGGAATTCAGCGAGGCGCAGGCCAAGGTGGTGGCCGAGGGCTACCAGATCCAGGACGGGCCGAACGACGCCGGCGACATGTTCGACCGGCCCGGCCGCCTGTCCGACCACTGGCCCTCGCCCTTCCCGAACGAGCAGGCCGCGCGCGCCTCGAATGGCGGCGCCTATCCGCCGGACTTCTCGACGCTCGCCAAGGCGCGCACCTATGAGGTGGGCTTCCCGGGTTTCCTGATCGACATCGTGACCCAGTATCAGGAGCAGGGGCCGGACTACATCCACGCCCTGCTGAACGGCTACAAGGAGCCGCCGGAAGGCTTCACCGTGCCGGAAGGCGCGCATTACAACGCGTACTTCCCCGGCCACGCCATCAAGATGCCGCAGCCGATCTCGGACGGCCAGGTGACCTACACCGACGGCACGCCGGAGACCACCGATCAGTATTCGCGCGACGTGACCGCCTTCATGATGTGGGTCGCCGAGCCGCATCTCGAGGCCCGCAAGCGCATCGGCTTCCAGGTGTTCATCTTCCTGATCATCTTCGCCGGGCTGCTCTACTTCACCAAGAAGAAGGTCTGGAAGAGCGTCGGGCACTGAGCCACGCTCTCCCGCCGGATACAGATATGCGAAGGGCCCCGAGAGGGGCCCTTTTGCGTTGGGGGACGTGGGAAAGGGGCGGCGCCCGATAAGGCCGGGAAGACGTCCGCCTAGACGGCCCGCACTTGCCTCACGCCTCCAGCCGCTCGACGAAGATGCAGTTGGTCAGCTCGAAGGCGAGGCGGCCGTGCTGGTCGGTGCCGGTCTCGCGGGTGAAGACGAGGCCCCATTCCGGGCGCGTGGTGCTCGGCTTCTTCGCCGTCACCTCGCTTTCGAAGGTGAGCGTGTCGCCCGGCCGCACCGGGCGCAGCCATTTCAGGTCCTTGAAGCCGGGGGAGGGGCCGATGCGCGGCGCCCGCAGGCCCGCCCGCGCCAGGTTCTCGTGATCGCGCGCCCAAGCCTGCGCCCGCAGCCTCGCGCTCACCACCACGCTCTGCCAGCCGGAGGCGACGAGGCCGCCGAAATGGGTGCGCGCCCCCGCCGCCGCGTCGAGATGGAACGCCTGCGGGTCCCAGGCGCGGGCGAAGGCGACGATCTCGCCTTCCGTGAAGCTGTAGGAGCCGAGCCGCGTGACGGCGCCGATCTCGATATCCTCGAAGAACCGCATCGTGCCCCCTCAGATCGGCCGGAAGCCGGGATTGCGCCGGCCGAACAGCACGGTGCCCACGAGGTCCGCCATCACCGCGCCGGCGGCGTCGACCAGCTCGAAGCGGAAGCGGACGAGGCCCATTTCAGGTCGGCTCTTCGACGAGCGGGTCTCCAGCACCTCGCGGCGCAGGCTCAGCACGGTGCCGGGATGCACGGGCTTCAGGAAGCGCACCTCGTCGAGGCCCGGCGAGCCGAGGCAGTCGGAGCCGTTCAGGAAGCCGTCGGCGGCGAGGCGCATGAAGATGCAGCACAGGTGCCAGCCGGAGGCGGAAAGCCCGCCGAGCCGCGTCGCCTCGGCGGCGGAATCGTCGAGATGGATGGGCAGCGGGTCGTAGTCGTGCGCGAAGGCCACGATCTCCTCGCGCCCGACCACGTAGCGACCGCTGGTCGCGACATGGCCCTCCTGAAAATCCTCCCAGAAGAGCATTGGCGGTCGAACTCCCTCACGCGCACCCTCGTCATGACAGGCGAGAGCGGCGTGAAGGTCAAGCGCGCAGGGGCGCCGGCGCGGTCGCGAGCGGGTCCAGCGTCGGGCAGGGCTCAGTTGTTGAAGCGGAAATGCAGCACGTCGCCATCGGCGACGACATATTCCTTGCCTTCCAGCCGCAGCCGGCCGGCATCGCGCGCGCCCGCCTCGCCATTGCCCTTCACATAGTCGTCGAAGGCGATGGTCTCGGCGCGGATGAAGCCCTTCTCGAAGTCGGTATGGATGACGCCGGCGGCGCCCGGCGCCTTGGTGCCCGACGTGATGGTCCAGGCGCGGGCTTCCTTCGGGCCGACGGTGAAATAGGTCACCAGCTTCAGCAACTCGTAGCCGGTGCGGATGATGCGGTTGAGGCCGGGCTCCTCAAGGTCGATGGCCTCGAGATAGTCCTTCTGCTCCTCGGCCGGCAGCACGGCGATCTCGCTCTCGATCTTGGCCGAGACGACGACGGCCTTGGCGCCTTCCTCCGCCGCGCGGGCGAACACTTCGGCGGAAAGGGAATTGCCGTTCTTCGCCGAGGCTTCCTCGACATTGCAGACATAGAGCACGGGCTTGGAGGACAGCAGGCCGAGCATGCGGAAGGCCTTCTCCTCCTCGGGCTTCACCTCGACGAGGCGCGCCGGCTTGCCTTCGCGCAGCAGCACGAGGGCGCGGGTCATCAGGTCGAGCAGTTCCTTGGCGTCCTTGTCGCCGCCCTTGGCCTTCTTCTCCAGCGCACCGGCGCGCTTTTCCAGGCTTTCGAGGTCGGCGAGCATCAGCTCGGTCTCGATGGTCTCGATGTCGGAGACCGGCGCCAGCTTGCCCTCGACATGGGTGACGTCGGAATCCTCGAAGCAGCGCACCACATGGGCGATGGCGTCGCATTCGCGGATATTGGCGAGGAACTGGTTGCCGAGGCCCTCGCCCTTGGAGGCGCCGCGCACCAGGCCGGCAATGTCGACGAAGGTCAGGCGGGTCGGGATGATCTGCTGCGAGCCGGCGATCTTCGCCAGCGTCTCCAACCGGGGGTCGGGCACGGCGACGTCGCCGACATTCGGCTCGATGGTGCAGAACGGGTAGTTGGCCGCCTGCGCCGCCGCCGTCTGCGTCAGAGCGTTGAAGAGGGTCGACTTGCCGACGTTCGGCAGGCCGACGATGCCGCATTTGAAGCCCATGGTGCGATGCTCGGTCGAGAGGAAGGTTTGCCGCCGTGGTTAGGCAAGACGGCGCGCAAGTGCAAGTGAATGAGGTGGCGGGGCCGGATCAGCCGGGCTTGCGGGCGCCGGCCGCCTTCTCCGTCGCGCCGAAGCCCTGCGCGTCGAGGAAGAGGTGGATGCGGTTCTGGAACTCGTCCAGCCGATGGGTGGCGATCAGCCCGGCGAGGTCGGCGCAGCCGTCGCACACCGCGTCGACCCAGCCGCGCTCAGCCTTGGCGAAGTCGCTCAGCACATAATTATGCACCAGCGCCTTGTCGCCGGGGTGACCGATGCCGAGCCGCAGGCGGGCATAGTCATTGCCGCAATGGGCGGTGATGGAGCGCAGGCCGTTATGGCCGGCATTGCCACCGCCGACCTTGTAGCGGACCTTGGCGGGGGGCAGGTCGAGTTCGTCATGGAAGACGAAGACGTCGCGCAGCTCGATCTTGTAGAAGCGCTGCGCCTCGGCCACGGCCCGGCCGGACTCGTTCATGTAGGTCTCGGGCAGCAGGGCGAGCACCTTCACGCCCTCGATCTCGCCTTCGCAGGCCGCGCCCTGGAAGCGCCGCCGCCACGGCGTGAAGCGATGGCGCCGGGCGATCGCGTCGACCGCCATGAAGCCGATATTGTGCCGGTTGCCGGCATATTTCGGCCCGGGATTGCCGAGCCCGGTGAAGAGCATCATCGCGTGCCTCCCTACCGCCGAAAGCGCGCCGGGGCCGGCGCCGAAACGACGAGAGCCGGAAGCGGGCTTCCGGCTCTCGATTCACGGATCGTCCGGGCGCGAAGCCCGTTCGTCATCGGCCGATCGCGATCAGCTCTTGGCAGCATCCGCAGCGGCGGCTGCGGCGTCGTCGGCCTCGGCTTCCTTGAGGCCCGACGGAGCGGTGATGGTGGCGAGCGTGTCGTCGCCATGGCCCGCCCAGGTCACGCCGGCCGGCAGGGTGATCGCCGACAGGTGGATCGAGTCGCCGAAGCCGTACTTCGACAGGTCGACCTCGATCGCCTCGGGGATCGCATGGGCCGGGGCGTTCAGCGAGACGGCGTGGCTGACGATGTTCAGCGTGCCGCCCTGCTTGAGGACCGCAGCGGATTCGGCGTTGAGGAAGTGCACCGGGACTTCGACGGTCAGGGTGGTGCCGGCCGCCACGCGCAGGAAGTCGACATGCACGGTGAAGTCCTTCACCGGGTCGAGCTGGTAGTCGCGCGGAATGACGTGGTGCTTCTCACCGTCGACGTCGATGTCGAACAGGGTGGTGAGGAAGTGGCCCGCATAGATGATGCGGTTGATCTCGGTATAGTCGAGCGTGATGCCGACGGGGGGCTTGCCTTCGCCGTAGATGACGGCGGGAACACGGCCGGCGCGACGATCAGCACGAGCGGCCCCCTTGCCGACCTTCGTGCGCGGCAGCGCCTTGAGCTGCTTGGTAGCGGTCATGACTTGTCCTTACATGGTTGCAAAAGGACGAAGGCCGCTCGCGCGGCCCCTTCCTCCAGGCTGGTCTGCTTGACCGTGGCGCGCCTCCAGGGGTGCGGAATGGCCACGGACGGCCGGGCTCATAGCAGCAAAAGCCTTGGCGGGCAATGCGCGGCGCGCCCGCCGCGTCAGAACTTGCCGAGCACGCCCGCCTTCACCACGCCGCTGGCGCCGGCATCGGGCCCCTGGGAGCGCTGCACCGAGATGAAGCGTTCGGCCGAGCCCACGGGCGCGCGCAGTTCGACGCCGGTGGTGACGGTCCGGCCGTCATTCATCTCGACGCTGGCGCCGAGCTTCTGGTCGCCGAGGCCGACCGGCGCCAGCGGCACGGCGTAGATGCTGCCGACGGCGAGGCCGTCATAGAGCGAGGTGGTGTTGCCGCTGGCCGAGGCGCCCAGCGTGCCGGCGGTGTAGACGGTGATGAAGTCCTGCTCGACGCCGACGCGGCCGGTGATCTCGCCGCTGCCGGAGGTGCCGGTCGTGCCGAGCGGCCCCGAAACCGGGGCGACGGCGCTGGCCTTCGAGGACACCGAAAGGTTCGCCGCGCCCTGCCGAAGCTCCATGCGGGTGGGCAGGCGGTCGGGCGTGCGCCCGGCGACGCTCTCCCGGCCGTTCGGCAGCCAGGCCGGGGCGGCGGCCTCGGCCGGCGTACCCGCCTCGGCCCCGACCGGGGCGCCGATGCCAAGCTCCAGCGCCGTCCACAGCGAGGGCGCCTCGGCGGTCTCCGCGTCCGGGTCGAAGGGAACGTAGACGTCTTCCGCCTCCGCCGTCTGCGGGGCGGGCGCGGGCTCCTGCGGCTGCGGGCTCGCGGCGGCGTCGGCCGCGTCGAGCGCGGCGCGCTGGGCGTCGTCATAGGCGGAGGGCGTCGCGTCCGTCATCGGCACCACGACGATGTTCTGCCAGGGATCGAGCGAGGTGGCCGCCAGCGGCGCCGGCGCGCTCATGAGCACGGCCGCGGCGAGCAACACGGTGCCGGCGAGGGTCTGTGCGCTCGGCAGCGCCATCGTGCGCGTCGCCGCCGGACGCGTCGAGGGAAGTCGCATCGGGGCGTCATCCGGTTCGTTGAGCGAGCCGGCAGGCTGGGGCCGAACTGTGGAATGAAAATGGCGCAGCGCACAATCGGCGCCGACAGGCACCGTATTTCCGCCTGTCGGGTAAAGGGGTGCCGCCGTCTCAGTCGAACAGGCTGGAGACGCTTTCCTCATGCGCGGTGCGGCCGATGGCCTCCGCCAGCAGGCTGGCGATGGAGACGACGCGGATGTTGCGCGCTACCCGTACCGCCTCGGTCGGCTGGATCGAGTCGGTGATCACTAGTTCCTTGAGGTTGGAGGCGGTGACGCGCGAGACCGCGCCGCCCGACAGCACGCCATGGGTGATGTAGGCGTGCACCTCGGTGGCGCCGCGTGCCAGCAGCGCGTCGGCCGCGTTCACCAGCGTGCCGCCGGAATCGATGATGTCGTCGACGAGAATGCAGCGCCGGCCCTCGACGTCGCCGATGACGTTCATCACCTCGCTCTCGCCGGGCCGCTCGCGGCGCTTGTCGACGATGGCGAGCTGGGCGTCGATGCGCTTGGCCAGCGCGCGGGCACGCACCACGCCGCCGACATCGGGCGAAACCACGGTGATGTTGGAGAGATCGAAGCGGGACTTGATGTCCTGCACCATCACCGGGGCCGAGAACAGATTGTCGGTCGGGATGTCGAAGAAGCCCTGGATCTGGCCGGCATGCAGGTCGACGGTCAGCACGCGGTCGGCGCCGGCATGGGTGATGAGGTTGGCCACCAGCTTGGCGGAGATGGGCGTGCGGCCGGAGGAGCGGCGGTCCTGGCGGGCATAGCCGAAATAGGGCAGCACGGCGGTAATGCGCTTGGCGGAGGAGCGGCGCAGCGCATCGGTGATGATGAGCAGCTCCATCAGGTGATCATTGGTCGGGAAGGAGGTCGACTGAAGGACGAACACGTCCTTGCCGCGCACATTCTCCTGGATCTCGACGAAGATCTCCATGTCGGCGAAGCGGCGGACCACCGCCTTGGTCATCGGCGTGGCGAGATACGCCCCGATCGCCTCCGCCAGCGGCCGATTGGCATTGCCGGCTACGAGTTTGATCGAACCGTTTTTCTGAGACATTTCCGGCGCGCTCCCAGCCGTCAATCGTATCGTCCGACCGTCGTACAGCCGTCGCGCAGACCTGATAGGCGGGCCGGCCCTGCCTGTAAAGCGGCGCGAGGCCCTTGCGGCGGCTTGTCCCTATGCGGCCACCGCATGGGACATGCGCGCATCACGGGTGGGCGGCGAAGGTGAGCGCGTTGGCCGGGGCGCCGGCGGCCGGCGCGGCGTCGGCGAGCGCGCTGCCGGGCTCTTCCGCGCCATCGGCGACGACGGGGCCGTCATCCTCGCGCACCGGCGGGGCGTCGGCCGGATCGAGTGTGCGGGCGGGGCCGGAGCCCGCCTTGGGCGCGCCGCCGGCGAGGCGGGTGGAAATCTCGTCGAGGCTCTTGGCGGCGATGCGCTGGATCGTCTCGTCGTCGAGGCGGTTCCAGACATCCTTGCCGGGGCCGACCTTCTCGACGCCGGAGACGCGCAGCACGCGCTCGCGGTCGGCGTCGAACACGTCCCACACCCAGTCGACCTCGCCCTTGCCGTTCTCGACGCTGGCGGCGAGGTAGCCGCGCACGCGGTAGGCGGCCTGCGACTGGCGCGAGGCGATGGGTACGCGCTGCGCCTGCGCCTCGGTGGAGAGGTTGGCGACCAGCTTGTCGAAGACGGGCTTGGGAGGGCCGTCGATCGATTCGAAGGCGAGGGCCTGATTGCCGGAAGAGGAGGAGATCGACTTGGTGGCGACCGGCCTGTTGCCGTCGGTCTGGCAGGCGCCGAGGGCGAGAGCGGCCATCAGGACCGCGGTCGTCGGCAGGCGCCGGCCAAGCACGCGGCGAAGTCGATCGAACATGAACCATCCCCAGATGGTCGGTCGCGCCACGTATCTCCGGCAGGCGGAGTCGCGGCTGTCGCCGACGGACCGGCAATGGTTAAAACTAATTAACGATTAGGTCCAGAGGGGCCGGCGTTAAGCACTCGTTACCGTTAACATCCACCAGATAGGTGCGCCCGAGGCACATGGCGGTGCCGCTCGCGCTGTCCATCAGGATCATGTGCGCGAACAGGACCATGCCGGCTTCCAGCACCCACGGATTGTCCGCGTAGAACATCGGCGGGTCCATCCAGGAGGGGGTGAATTTGGCGCCGAGCGAATAGCCGCAGGCGGCCAGGCGATGCTCGGCGAGGCCGTGCCCGTCCATCACATGGGCATGGGCGGCGAAGACGTCGCCGGCGGTGCGGCCCGGCACCATGGCGTGGGCGCAGGCTTCCAGCGCCTGCTTCGCGGCGGCGAACAGTTCGAGGTGGCGGTCGCGCGGCGGGCCGACGACGACCGTCTCCATCATCGCCGCGTGGTAGTGGCGATAGGCACCCGCCCATTCCAGCGTGATCTGGTCCTCCTCGTCCAGCACCCGGCGGCCGGACTTGTAGCGGCACAGCAGCGCGTCGCGGCCGGAGCCGATGATGAACTCGTTGGCGGGGTAGTCGCCGCCGCCCTCGAACACCGCGCCCTGCATGGCGGCCAGCACCACGCCCTCGTCGACGCCGGGGCCGACCGTGGCGATGGCGGCCTCGCGCGCGGCCAGCGCCAGCTTGCCGGCCTGCCGGACATAGATGATTTCCGCCGGCGACTTCACCGCGCGCAGCCGGTCGACGAGGCGCGAGGCGTCGGCGAGCGTGGCGACGCCGTCGAAGGCGGCGTCGAGCTTTTTGCCGGCGGCGGCGGTGAGGCCGTAGCTCTCATATTCGACGCCGATGCGCGCCCCGGCGCCGCCGAGATCCTCCACCATGGCGCGCAGCTGCTGCTGCGGCGTGGCGTCGGCGCGGTCGGTCCAGACCCGGATGTCCCCGATCAGCGAGGTGTGCTGCGCCTGCCGCAGGTCCGCCGAGCGGGTGAGCAGCGCCATGCGCCCGTCCGCCCCGAGCCACAGCGACTGGAAGAAGCAGAAGCCGAACGTGTCGTAGCCGGTGAGCCAGTACATCGACTCCTGCTGGAACATCAGCAGGCCGTCGAGGCGCTGTTCGGCGAGGACGGCAAGCAGGCGCTGCTTGCGCCGGGCGAATTCGGGATCGGTGAAGTGCAGGGTCATGAGAGTTCTTCAGACCAGCGTGATGGCGGCGACGAGGCGTCCGTAATCGGGTTCGCCGCGATGGGTGGCGCGGCGATAGGAGAAGAAGCGCGTCTCGTCGGCATAGGTGTCGAGGCCGAGATCGTCGATAGTGCCGACGCCCAGCGCGGCCAGCCGCGCGGCGATGTAGCCGGGCAGGTCGAACATGGCGTGGTTCGCCCGTGCCGAGGCGGCGAGGAAGCGGTCGTTGCGGGCGTCGAGGCCGGTCAGCGTGTCGATGAAATCCGGGCCGACCTCGTAGCTCTCCTGCCGGATCAGCGGGCCGATGGCGGCGACGACCCGCTCGCGGCGCGCGCCGAGTTGCTCCATACGGGCCAGCGTCGCGTCGAGCACGCCGCCGACCGCGCCCTTCCAGCCGGCATGGGCGGCGCCGACGACGCGCGCCTGCGGGTCGGCGAACAGCACCGGCCCGCAATCGGCGATGGAGACGGCGGCAGCGATGCCGGGCGTGGCGGTGGCGACCGCATCGGCCTTCGGGCGCTCGTCCCATGGCCGGTCGACCACCACGCAGTCCGGCGAATGGATCTGCCAGGCGGTGAGCAGGTGGCCGGCCGGCACGCCGAGCGTGGCCGCCATGCGGGCGCGGTTCTCGGCGACCAGCGACTGGTCGTCGCGCGAGCCGGTGCCCCCGTTCAGCCCGGCATAGATGCCTTCCGACACGCCACCCTCGCGGGTGAAGAAGGCGTGGCGGATGCCGGGCAGGGCGCTGAGCGCGGCGGACTCGACCTTCATGCGGAACCTTCCTCGAATGCCTAGCCGGGAGCGAATCCGGCGATCTCCTTGAGAGCAGGATGCACCAGAGCGAGCGCCTTGAAGAGAGTGCCCATCTGGCCTTCGTCCGAGCCGGCGAGGCGCAGGCGCGCGGCCTCCACCATTTCCCGGTCGGCCTCGCTGGCGGCGCGCTTCAGCCGGAAGGCGCGGTCGTCGAGGCCGAGCCGCTGCAGCAGCGCGCCCTGGGGGAGCGGGCCGAAGGCGCGGGCGCCGGCGCCCATTGCCGCGCGGGCGAGGGCGGCGAAATCGACATGGGCGGTGAGATCGGCCTGGCCGGGATGGGCCAGCACATCGTCAAACGCGTGCCGGTAAAGAGCCTGCAGCGTGTCGCCGAATCCTCCCGCATGGCCGTAGTCGACCAGCAGGGCGGCGCCGCCGCTCAAAGCGAGCCGGGCGCCGAGCGTCGCGGCGACGGACAGGCCGAGCGGGCAGATTTCCAGCACCGCGCCGGGTGGGGCGACTGCGAGACGCGCCTCGGCGCGGGAATCGAGCCGGGCGCCGGGGCGCAGGCCGAAAGCGAGGTTTCCCGCCGCGTCGAGACCGACCATGCGCTCGGCGATGCCGTCCGGCGTGCGGACGAACTGGCGGATGGGCAGCGCGTCGATGAACTCATTGGCAAGCAGGACCAGAGGGCCGGGCGGCAGTGCCTCGATCCGCTCCACCCATTCGACGGGATAGGCGCGCAGGGTTTCGGCCTGCTTTGCCCGCAGGCGCGGCGAGGCTTCCACCAGCACGACCCGCGCGGCCTCATGGAAGCCGGCGACGCGGGCGGTGGCGCGCAGAATGTCGGCCATCATCGTGCCGCGCCCCGGGCCGAGTTCGGCGAGGACGAAGGGCGCGGGCGAACCCAGGCGCAGCCAGGTCTCCGCCGCCCACAGGCCGAGCAGTTCGCCGAACATCTGGCTGATCTCCGGCGCGGTGACGAAGTCGCCCGTGGCGCCGAAGGGTTCGCGCGTCGTGTAATAGCCGTGCGCCGGGTGGAACAGGCACTGTTCCATGTAGTCGGCCACGGTGAGCGGCCCGGTCAGCGCGATCTGCCGGGCGAGGATGTCGGACAGGGCCGTCATGCCGGGCGCACGTCGAGCGCCGGCCGGCGGCGGGCGCGCCACACCAGCCACGATCCCAGCGCCAGCATCGGCAGGGACAGCACCATGCCCATGGTGAGCCAGCCGCCGGCGAGATAGCCGAGCTGGGCGTCGGGCTCGCGGAAGAACTCCACGAAGATGCGGGCGCAGCCATAGAGGAACACGAACAGGCCGGCCACGGTGCCGGGCCGCTTCAGGGCGCCGGCCCGCACGGCCAGCAGCAGGATAGCGAAGATGGCCAGCCCTTCCAGCCCGGCCTCGTAGAGCTGGCTGGGATGGCGCGGCTCCGGCCCGCCATGGGGGAAGACGAAGGCCCAGGCGACGTCGGTCGGCCGGCCCCACAATTCGCCGTTGATGAAATTGGCCAGCCGGCCGAGGAACAGCCCGATGGGCACCACGGTCGCGGCGATGTCGAGCATCGAGACGAAGGGCAGGCTCCGGCGCCGGCAGAACAGGTACATGGCGAGGACGGAGCCGAGGAACCCGCCGTGGAAGGCCATGCCGCCATGCCAGACGGTGAACGCCTCCAGCGGGTGCGCGGCGTAATAGGGCAAATTGTAGAACAGCACATAGCCGATGCGCCCGCCGAGGATGACGCCGAAGGCGATCCACACCACGGCGTCGTCGAACTCCTCCGGCTTGATCGGCGCGCGGCCGCCCCACAGCGCCGGCGAGGCGCACAGCCGCTTGGCCAGCCACCAGCCGAGTAGCAGCCCGGCGACATAGGCGAGCGCGTACCAGCGGATCGCGAACGGCCCCAGCTCGATCAGCACGGGGTCTATGCTCGGGAAGGGCAGGGCGAACAGCGGCGGGGCGAGCATGGGCATGGACGGTCTCGGCGGGAGGCGGGCGCGCCGCCGGAATCATGACGGGGAGCGCGCCGGACGGGAAGCCCCCGCTTTGCCCCCCTCGCGTGACAGGATCAAGGCGCGTGGCTTTGCCGGCACCCCGGTCGGCACCCAACCCTTGCGAACGCCTCGCCGACGCCCCATTTTTCGCGTAAAGGCAGCGCATTGCGCCGGCTGTCATGCCGGCCGCCATTTTACTGGCCCACGTCTTACTGGCCCACGTCGCGAGATGACCATGACCCAGACCAGCAGCCGAATCTTCGACGACTTCGCCAAGCTGATGAACGATGCCGCCGGCGTGGCGACCGGCGTGCGCCGCGAGGCGGAGACGGTGATGCGCGCGCAGGCCGAGCGTATCCTGCGCGAGCTTGACGTCGTCACCCGCGAGGAGTTCGAGACGGTGAAGGAACTCGCCGCCGCCGCCCGCGAGGAGAATGAGCGCCTTGCCGCGCGCCTCGCCGTGCTGGAGGCGAAGGAGGCCAAGCTCGAGGCCACCATCGACCCGCCGGATTCGCTCGGCTGACGAACCAATGCCGGGCAACGGGGCTCCCCGCTGTGGACGCACCGCCGGCAGGTTGCACGCAGGCTTGCGGTACCGGGGCGAATCCCCCGACAAGTTTCGCCATGGAGCGCTTTTCGGCGACCCATGGCCCATCGGTCGTAGCGAGGTACGGATTCAGCGCGATATAGTCGGGACAGCGGCGATTCGTTCGATTCTCGAACGCCTTGCCGGACTCACCGTCGCGTTGCGTGCGTTCGACCCCCTCCGCGCCCACCCTCGCGAGGTCGAGCATGACCTATACAAGTGACTTCGAGACCGACAGCCGCCTGAACCCGCTCGATCTCGTCGAGCGGATGGCTGCCCTCAACGAATGGTCGTTCGAGCGTTCGGCCGAGGACGAGATCACCATCTCGCTGGAAGGCCGCTGGACCGACTGCCACGTCTCCTTCCAGTGGATGGACGAGGTCGAGGCGCTGCACATCGCCTGCGCCTTCGACCTGAAGGTGCCGGAGAAGCGCAAGACCGAGGTCCTGCGCCTGCTCTCGCTGATCAACGAGCAGATGTGGATCGGCCATTTCGACCTCTGGTCGAAGGAGGGCGTGATCATGTTCCGCCATGCCCTGCTGCTGGCCGGCGCGGAAGCGACCGACCGCCAGTGCGAGGTACTGATGGAATGCGCCATCGAGGCGGTGGAGCGCTATTTCCCCGCCTTCCAGTTCGTCGTCTGGGCCGGCAAGTCGGCCCGCGAGGCGATGGACGCCACGCTGTTCGAGACCGTCGGCGAGGCGTGAACCCGTAGCGCCGTCCTCCCGGACGGACGCAGGCCGATCCGGGACCCGCGCGCCAGAGTGGGAGCGACCCCGGCTTGAAGCCCTTCGGGCGGCGGCCGGCGCCTCAGCACGACGAGCCTCATCGCATGGCGGAGCGGCGCTGCCGCTCCCAGAGTGGCCGCCGCCTGCACGCCGTCGTCCTGAGGTGCCCGGCGCAGCCGGGCCTCGAAGGATGGACCCTTCCGCTGTCCGTCAAAAGCGTGGACGCACCGCGCCGGGACGAGGCGTCGCCGCGCGGGACAGGCTATGCTGGGCGTAAGAACGTTCCTTTCGCATCAGACGCAGAGTCCCACGATGGCCACACTTTCCGACATTCCCGGGCGGGTGCTGCTCGTCGGCGCCGGCAAGATGGGCGGCGCCATGCTGGAGGGCTGGATCGGCCTCGGCCTCGATCCGGCGCGCACGGCGGTGATCGATCCCGGCCCGCCGCCGGAGATCGCGGCGCTGATCGAGAAGCACGGCGTCGTGCTGAACCCGCTCAATGGCGGCCCTCCGAGCGTGATGCTGCTGGCGGTGAAGCCGCAGGTGGCGCCCGACGTGCTGGCCCGCGTCGCCCCGCTGGCGGGGCCGCAGACGCTGATCGTCTCGGTCATGGCCGGCCGCACCATCGGCTTCCTCGAATCCTTCTTCGCGCCCGGAATCGCCGTGGTGCGCTCCATCCCCAATACGCCGGCGGCGATCGGGCGCGGCGTCACCGTCGCCGTACCCAATGCGGCGGTGACGCCCGAGCAGCGTGTGATCGCCGAGGCGCTGCTGCGTGCCTCCGGCATCGTGGAATGGGTGGACGACGAGGATCTGATCGACGTCGCCACCGCCGTCTCCGGGTCGGGCCCGGCCTATGTCTTCCTGCTCGCCGAGGCGCTGGCCCAGGCGGGCGCCGCCGCCGGGCTGCCGGCTGATCTCGCCGACCGCATCGCCCGGGCGACGGTGGCGGGCGCGGGCGAGCTGATGATCCGCTCCGGCATCGATCCGGCTCAGCTGCGCCGGAACGTCACCTCGCCCAACGGCACCACGGCGGCGGCGCTGGCCGTGCTGATGGACGAGGCGAAGGGCTTCGGCCCGCTGCTGACCGAGGCGGTGGCGGCGGCGGCCCGGCGCTCGCGCGAACTGGCCGGCTGACGCGGAGAATTGATGCGCGCTTGCGCCATGCCAAGGCGTGGCGGCGGCGGCCGTGGCCTTCTCCTCGCCACCTGCACGCCCTAGATTGAAGGCGAGCAACGTTCAGGACAGGAGGTCTTCATGGCACGCTCTCCGGGAACGAAAGCCGCCGCCGCACCGGCGGCCGATCCGCGCACGACGATCCTCGACGGCTTCCTCGTGCTGCTGGCGCAGAAGCCTTTCGAACGCATCTCCCTCGGCGAGGTGGCGACGCAGGCCGGCGTCACCCTGGCCGAACTGCGCGCGAGCTTCGGCTCCACCTTCGACATGCTGTCCGCCTTCCTGCGCGAGACCGACCGCAAGGTGCTGGCCGGCGCAGGCGAAGATATGGACGGCGAATCCGCCCGCGACCGGCTGTTCGACGTGCTGATGCGCCGGCTCGACGCGCTCGCCCCGCACAAGGCGGCGATCCGCTCGCTGGCGGAATCGGCGCGGCGCAACCCGTTCTTCGCGCTGGCGCTCAACCGCCTGTCGGTACGCTCGCAGCAATGGATGCTGGCGGCGGCGAAGATCGACACCGCCGGCGCCCGCGGCGCCGTGCGCGCGCAGGGCCTTGCCTTGCTCTTCGCCCGCGTGATGCAGACCTTCCTTGCCGATGACGAGCCGGACCTCGCCCGCACCATGGCCGCGCTCGACCGCGAGCTGGCGCGGGGCGAGCGTATGCTCGGCTTCGTGGAAGGGGCCGCCCGGCTTGCGCGGTGCGCGGGCCGTCGCCGCCCGAAGCCCGCCGCCGCCCCGGCCTCGCCGCCGGACGCGCCGGCCATGGCCTGACGGCCGCCATCGTCACCAGTGAGGAACGTCCCGTGAGCCTTGCGCCGCTCGAACAGATAACGATCGCCGATTTCCTCAAGGTGGACATCCGCGTCGGCACCATCATTCAGGCCGAGCCGTTCCCGGAGGCGCGCAAGCCGGCCTACAAGCTGGTGATCGACTTCGGGCCGCATGTCGGCTGCCGCCGGTCCTCGGCGCAGATCACGGTGCACTACGCGCCGGAGGACCTGATCGGCCGGCAGGTGGCCGCCGTCGTCAACTTCCCGCCGCGCCAGATCGGCCCGGCGCTGTCGGAGGTGCTGACGCTGGGCTTTCCGGACGAGGACGGCGCGGTGGTGCTGTTCAAGCCCGACCGCGAGGTGCCGAACGGCGCGCGGCTGTTCTGAGCAATAGCCGTCATCCCGGCCGAGCGAAGCGAGAGCCGGGATCGCGCCCCGATTCCTGCGCAGCGATGACGGCTTCACCCTCTCCCCGACGGGGAGAGGGTTGGGGTGAGGGGGGCGGGAGATGGGTCTTCGCCGCTCCGCAGCCGTGTCGCCCCTCACCGACCCGCTTCGCGGGCCACCTCTCCCCGCCGGGGAGAGGCAAGGAAGGCAGGGGCCCGGCACGACACTTCAGACCGGAATCCGCACGCTCGCCCGCAGCCCTCCGAGCGGGCTTTCACCGAGGGTGACATCGCCGCCATGGGCGCGGGCGGCATCGCGCGCGATGGTGAGGCCGAGCCCGGAGCCGCCGGCGTCCTGATTGCGCGCATCGTCCAGACGCACGAAGGGGCGGAACACGTCCTCGCGCCGGTCCTGCGGGATGCCGGGGCCGTCATCGTCGACGGTGACGATCAGCCAGCGCTCGTCGCGGGTGCCGGTGATGACGATCCGCCGGCCGTGCCGGCAGGCGTTCATCGCCAGATTGGCGAGGCAGCGGCGGAAGGCGTCGATGCGCAGCATGACCAGCGGGTCGCCGGTGAAGCTGGCGGTGACGTCGGCGCCGTGGCGCTCGGCATTGGCGCGCACGTCCTCGACGATGCGGGCGACATCCACCGTCACCGGCGGCTCGGCGACATCCTCGCGGGCAAAGGCGAGATAGGCCTCCAGCATGCTCTGTAGCTCGTCGACATCCTTGCGCAGCGCCTCGGTGTCGGGCGTGTCGCCGATCAGCGCCAGCTCCAGCTTGAAGCGGGTGAGGATGGTGCGCATGTCGTGGCTGACGCCGGCCAGCATGGTCGTGCGCTGCTCGATCTGGCGCTCGATGCGTCGCTTCATCTCCAGGAAGGCGAGCGCCGCCCCGCGCACCTCGCGCGCCCCGCGCGGGCGGAATCCGGCGACCTCGCGCCCCTTGCCGAAGGCGATGGCGGCGTCGGCGAGTGCCTCGATCGGCTTGATCTGGTTGCGCAGGAACAGGATGGCGACGGCCATCAGCACCAGCGAGGTGCCGACCATCCAGACGAGGAAGATGTGCGAGTTGGAGAGATAGGCCTGCGAGCGGCGGGCGAAGACCCGCATCACCATGCCGTCGAGCTGGATGCGGACCTCGATGAGGCTGGAATTGCCCACCGTGTCGGTCCAGAACGGCCGGCGCAGCCGCTTCACCAGTTCGCCGGTGAAGGCGGAATCGAGGATGGAGAAGAACGGCTTCGGCCCCGGCGGCGGCAGCCGCTCGTCGGGCAGGAACTCGACGGTGAGCCCCATGTTGAACTGGGCGATGCGCTTGATGCGCTCCTGATCGGCCGGGGTGGGAAAGGCGACCGCAAGCTCGGCGAGCGCGGAGATGTCCTGCGAGACGGCTGCCGAGAGACGGCGCGTCACCATGTTGTAGTGGCGCTCCATGAAGACGAAGGCCAGCACCGATTGCAGGATCACCACCGGGGTGATGATGATGATGAGCGAGCGGGCATACAGGCCCTTCGGCATCACCCGGTTGAACCAGGCGCCGAAGCGGGCATTGTTCTCGCGCATGCGCTTCTGCGTCAGGCGCAGCCGAGCGCGCGCGGCGCCCACCATGCTCGTGTCGAGCACGCTCAAGGCGCGACGACCAGACGGTAGCCGACGCCGCGCACGGTCTGCACATAGGCGGGGTTGGCGGGATCGCGCTCGATCTTGCGGCGCAGGCGGTTGACCTGCACGTCGACCGCGCGGTCGCCGGCGGCCACGCCCGGGGCGACCAGCGCCTGACGGGGCACGGTCTCGCCCGGCTTCTCGCCGAGCACGCGCAGCATGTCGCGCTCGCGGTCGGTGAGGCGCACCGGCTCGCCCTCGCGGGTCAGCTCGCCGCGTGCCAGATGGAAGACGAACGGCCCGAAGCGGACGGATTCGATCGCCTGCGCCGGCGGGGGAACGGCGCGCTTGATGATGTTGCCGATGCGCAGCAGCAGCTCGCGCGGCTCGAACGGCTTGCCGAGATAGTCGTCGGCGCCGATCTCCAGCCCCTCGATGCGGTCGCCGGAATCCGAGCGCGCCGTGAGCATGAGGATGGGCACGGACGAGGTGGTGCGTACCGAGCGGGCGAGGTCGAAACCGCTCTCGCCGGGCATCATCACGTCGAGGATGAGCAGGTCGAAGGCGAGGCCGGCGAGATGGGCGCGCGCGTCCGCCGCCGATTCCGCGGTCGTGACGCGGTAGCCGTGCTCGGTGAGGAAGCGCGAGAGCAGGGTGCGGATTCGCCGGTCGTCGTCGACGATCAGCAGATGGAAGGCGTCGTCGGCAGGCATGGGCCGGGCGTTCCTCGGGTCGTCGGCCACGGCGGCCTTGGCGTCGAGCATGGGCGGGTCCCCGTCAGCCGGCCGAACGGGCGCGGGCCGCGCTTCGCGTCTCCGCCGCCTGGTCGGCGCGGGCAATCAGTTTCTCGGTCGGGCTGCGATCTTCGGGGTCGATCATGGCGACAAGAAAGCGGCGCACGGTATCGCGCGACTCCGAGCCGCTTTCCTCCAGCGCGCGGCGCAGGCGGCCGGACTGAATGGCGACGAACTGCTGCGCCAGCGCCTCGCCCTTCGGCGTGAGGTAGAGCAGGCGCTGGCGGCGGTCGGAAGCGCCGGCGCGGCTGTCGATGAAGCCCTGGTCCACCAATTCGCGCAGCACGCGCCCCAGGCTCTGCTTGGTGATGCGCAAGATGTCGAGCAGGTCGGTCACGCGCATACCAGGGTGGCGATGCACGAAATGCAGCACGCGGTGATGCGCGCGGCCGAAGCCGATGCCGCCGAGAATTTCGTCGGGGTCGCTGACGAAGTTGCGGTAGGCAAAGAAGAAAAGCTCGATCAGGTCGAGCATCGGCTCGGCCTCGGCGGCGCCGGCAGGGCGCGGCGAGGGGGCCGGATCGCCCTTGCCCGCGCGATGGGTCAGCGAGACATTTATGTCAGCCATGTTGACTTTTTTCGTTATGATCGTTACCCAGATGTCCCGTTCAACGAAAGGATCGTTCGGCACGCCGGCCGATCCGGTTCGGAACAGGACTTGATCGCCTGCTCAACGGGGCGGCGAACGATAACGGGACTTCGGCCGCGAGGCAAAATATTGCGCTTTCGCGTTCAGGGCCGAACCCGCAATGTCGAAGGCATTGAGGCCGCTGGTGCCATCCATGGCGCGCCGGCGGTCCGTTTGGGAGACTTACCATGGCGAGCGAACCTTTCGACAAACGCAGCGGCTGGATCTGGTACGACGGCGCCTTCGTGCCGTGGCAGGATGCCCAGGTCCACGTGCTGACCCACGGGCTGCACTATGGCAGCTGCGTATTCGAGGGCGAGCGCGCCTATGGCGGCGAGATTTTCAAGCTCGAGGAGCACACGGCGCGCCTGAAGGAAAGCGCCCGGCTGCTCGACTTCGAGATTCCCTATGGCGAGGACGAGATCAACGCCGCCTGCCGAGAGATTCTGGTCCGCCAGAAGTTCAAGGACGCCTATCTCCGCCCGGTCGCCTGGCGCGGCTCGGACATGATGGGCGTGTCGGCGCAGAACAACCAGATCCATCTCGCCATCGCGGCGTGGGAATGGCCGAGCTATTTCGATCCGGCGCAGCGCCTGAAGGGCATCCGCATCGACGAGGCCAAGTACCGCCGCCCCGACCCGGCGACGGCGCCCTCGACCTCGAAGGCGGCGGGTCTGTACATGATCTGCACCATCTCCAAGCACGCCGCCGAGCGTAACGGCTATGCCGACGCGCTGATGCTCGACTGGCGCGGCCGCGTGGCCGAGTGCACCGGCGCCAACGTCTTCTTCGTGAAGGACGGCGTGATCCACACGCCGGAGGCCGATGCCTTCCTCAACGGCATCACGCGCCAGACGGTGATCGCGCTCGCCAAGCGTCGCGGCTATGAGGTGAACGAGCGGGCGATCATGCCCGAGGAGCTGGAGAGCTTCGACGAGTGCTTCATCACCGGCACCGCCGCCGAGGTGACGCCGGTGTCGGAGATCGCCGGCCGCCACTACCAGCCCGGCCCCGTCACCAAGACGCTGCTGGACGACTACATGGCCGAAGTGCAGCCGAAGAAGGCCGAGGCGGCCTGATCGCTTCGCGCTCCCCCGGGGAAACGAAATGCCGGCCCCAGGGCCGGCATTTTTCGTGTTGCCCGCGATCTTTCATCGTCATCCCGGCCGAAGCGCAGCGGAGAGCCGGGATCGCTCACCCGCCCGCATACGATTCCGGATCGGCCTGCGGCCATCCGGGATGACGGGTTCCTGCGGGAAACCCTAGTTCCACCGTTCCGCCGCTTCGTCGTCGGCGTCTTTGGCCGCGACCCAGCCGCGCGCGTCCTCGCGCTCTTCCAGCTTCCAGAACGGCGCGTTGGTCTTGAGCCAGTCCATCAGGAACTCGGCCGCCTCGAAGGCGGCGGCGCGGTGGGCGGAGGCGGTGACGACCAGCACGATGTTGTCGCCCGGCACCATCCGCCCGTAGCGGTGGATCACGGTGGCCCCGATCAGCGGCCAGCGCCCGCGCGCCTGCTCGATCAGGCGGCCGATCTCCTCTTCCGCCATGCCGGGATAGTGCTCCAGCGTCAGCGCGATGAGCGGGGCGCCGCCGGGGGCGTCCTGCGCGCGGCACAGGCCGGCGAAGGTGACGAGGGCGCCGATGTCGGTACGCCCGCGCGCCAGCGCGGCGGCCTCGGCGGAGGGGTCGAAATCCTCGGACTGGATGCGGACGGTGAACATGCTCACCTCGCGGGGTCAGCCGCCCGTCATGGGCGGGAAGAAGGCGATCTCGCGGGCGCCGCCGAGCGGCGTCTCGGGCCGGGCGTGGCGGCGGTCGAGCGCGGCACGCACGACACGCGGATTCTCGAATGCATGCGCGTAGCCCTCGCCCCGCGCCTTGAGGAAGGCGGCGAGGTCGGCGACCGTGCGTACCTCGCCGGGCAGCGCCAGATCCTCCGCTTCCAGCCCGACGCGCTCGCGCACCCAGGCGAAATAGAGAATCCTCACTGGCTGTCCTCGATCAGGTGCCGCGCGCCGGCGCGGAAATAGTCCCAGCCGGTGTAGAGCGTCAGCAGCGCGGCGACCCACAGCAGCATGATGCCGAACAGGGTGATCCCCGGTACCAGGAAATCGGCCGCCGGCCCGGCCAGCAGCACGCCGACGGCGACGAGCTGCGCCGTGGTCTTCCACTTGGCAAGGCGGGTGACGGGCACGCTCACGCGCAGCTCGGCGAGGAATTCGCGCAGGCCCGACACCAGAATCTCGCGGCACAGGATCACCACCGCCGCCCAGAGCGACCAGCCGCGAATGGTGCCGTCGGACGCGAGCATCAGCAGCGAGGTGGAGACCAGCAGCTTGTCGGCGATCGGGTCCAGCATGCGGCCGATGGCCGATTGCTGCGACCAGGCGCGGGCGAGGTAGCCGTCGAAGAAATCGGTGATGGCGGCGACGACATAGATGGCGACCGCCAGCCAGCGCAGCCACAGGCCGCCTTCCAGTATGTCCGACCAGAACAGACAGGCGGCCACCAGCGGCACCGCCACGCAGCGGCCATAGGTCAGCAGATTGGGCAGCGAGAAGGCGTGTCCGCGGCTCACCTTTGGCGGCTCCCGTAGAGTCTGCTGGCTCGTTGCGACTTCGACCATGCTTCGCCAGTCCCCATTGCAAGGCACGTAATCATGCCGTGCGCGCACGTCAATCGCATCGCGCCTATCGGCCGATGTTTCCCGCCCGTCATGCAGGGTGCGCGCCGCCTGTGGCCGTCGCATGACGGCCCGGACGTATCATGACGGCCGGGCATGAAAGAAGTCGTAGACGGCCCGCGCAGTGGCGGCGTTCACGCCCGGCACGGCTTCCAGATCGGCCAGCGAGGCGCGCTCGATCGCCTTCAGCGTTCCGAAATGGCGCAGCAGCGCGCGCTTGCGGGTGGGGCCGACGCCGGGAATCTCCTGCAGGCCGGCCTGGGTGATGTCCTTCTTGCGCCGTGCCCGGTGTGAGCCGATGGCGAAGCGATGGGCCTCGTCGCGCAGCCTCTGCACGAAATAGAGCACCGGGTCGCGCGGCTCCAGCCGGAACGGGGCCTGGCCGTCGCGGTAGAAGGTTTCGCGGCCGGCGTCGCGGTCCGGCCCCTTCGCCACGCCGACGAGCGGAACGCCGGTGAGGCCAAGCGAGGCGAGGGTCTCCTGCGCCGCCTTGAGCTGGCCGGGGCCGCCGTCGATCAGCACGAGGTCGGGCCATGCGGTGGAGGCGGCGTCGGAAGGTTCGGCTTCTTCCTCCCGCTCCCCGGCGGGGAGAGGTGGCCCGGAACGCGGGTCGGCGAGGGGAGCGGCCTCGTCCCCGGTCGGGGGCGCCGCTTCCCTCGGATTCTCCTTCAGCAGCCGCGAGAAGCGGCGCGTGAGCACCTCGCGCATCATGCCGTAATCGTCGCCCGGCGTGAGTTCGGTCGAGCGGATGTTGAACTTGCGGTACTGGCTCTTGGCGAAGCCTTCGGGCCCGGCGACGATCATGCCGCCGACCGCGTTCGAGCCCATGATGTGGCTGTTGTCGTAGACCTCGATACGCCGGGGCGGCGCCGGCAGCTCAAAGGCGCGGGCGAGTTCCTCCAGCAGCCGCGCCTGGCTGGCGCTCTCGGCGAGCTTGCGGCCGAGCGCCTCGCGGGCGTTCTGCAAGGCGTGCTCGACCAGTTCGCGCTTCTCGCCGCGCTTGGGCACCGCGACTTCGACCCGGTGACCGGCGCGGGTGGACAGCGCCTCCTCCAGCAGTTCGCGTTCGGCGATGTCGTGGCTGAGCAGGACGAGGCGCGGGCAGGGCTTGTCCTCGTAGAACTGGGCGAGGAAGGATTCCAGCACCTCGCCGACCTCCAGCGCGCGGTCGGCGCGCGGGTAGAGCGCGTGGTTGCCCCAGTTCTGGCCAGTGCGGAAGAAGAACACCTGCACGCATGTCGCCCCGCCTTCCTGATGGATGGCGAAGACGTCCGCCTCCTCCACCGAGCGCGGGTTGATGCCCTGCGTGCCCTGCACGGCGGAAAGCGCGGCGAGGCGGTCGCGCAGCGCGGCGGCGCGCTCGAATTCCAGTTCCTCGGCGGCCTGTTCCATCTCGCGGGCGAGTTGCTCCTTCACCGCGCGGCTGCGGCCGGAGAGGAAGTCGCGCGCTTCCTCCACCAACTCGGCATAGGCGGTGTGGCCGATCTCGCCGGTGCAGGGGCCGGCGCAGCGCTTGATCTGAAACAGCAGGCAGGGACGCGTGCGCGACTCATAGAAGTTGTCCGAGCAGGAGCGCACGAGGAACGCCTTCTGCAGCGCGTTGATGGTGCGGTTGACCGCCCAGACCGAGGCGAAGGGGCCGTAATAGTCGCCCGGCCGGTTGCGCGCGCCGCGATGCTTGGCGATCTGCGGCGCGCCATGGTCGCGGGTGATGAGGATATAGGGGAACGACTTGTCGTCGCGCAGCAGCACGTTGAAGCGCGGCCGCAACTGCTTGATGAGGTTGGCCTCCAGCAGCAGCGCCTCGGTCTCGGTGCCGGTGGAGACGAACTCCATCTCGGCCGTGGCAGCCACCATGCGCATGATGCGGGCGGTGAGCCCGGCCGGGCGGGTATAGGCGACGATGCGCCGCTTGATGCTCTTGGCCTTGCCGACATAGAGCACGCCGCCGTCGGAGCCGATCATGCGGTACACGCCGGGGCCGTTCGGCGCGTGCCTGATGGCGCGGGTAATGGCGGCGCGGCCCATGGCGACCGTGCCCGGGGCGGGCTCGGATTCCTCCGGCTCGGCCGCCAGCAGGACGAGATCGTCCTCGGTCTCGGCGCTCTCGGCCTCGTCGGCGTCGATATCGGGCATGTCGGCGGTGGGGCGGGCAATCATGAGTCCCTAGATACGTATTCGTGACCACGCCGAACAGGGGCTTCCGCCCAGACCTGCGGGTCGACATGCTAGAAGTCGCGCGCGCCCGATGTGGCGGAAGCGCCACGGAGACCAGATTGCTCTCAGCCTTGAAGACCGCCGGCGCCGCGCGCTTTCCGCGTCTGTTCGCGCTGGCGAGCGTGCCGGCCGACTGGCGGGCGGCGGCAAATCCCGCCAGCGAGCTGCAATTCCTGCCGCTGGTCGTGCGGCCCGGCGACATGGCCTGCGACGTCGGCGCCAATCGCGGGCTGTTCACCTACTGGCTGCTGCGGCTGGGGGCGCGCGTCGCCGCCTTCGAGCCCAATCCCGCCATGATGCGCGTGCTCGCCTGCCGCTTCGCGCGGGCCCGCGACGAGGGACGGCTGACGCTCGGCGGCCACGCGGTCAGCGACATCGACGGAAAGGGCGTGCTCCACATTCCGCACGACCATTCGGCGCTGGCGACGCTGGACGGTCGCCTCGACGGCAACGAGGCGGTCGACGCCATCGCGGTGCTGCGCCATCGTCTCGACGATTGCGTGCGCGGGCCGGTCGACTTCATCAAGATCGACGTCGAGGGCCACGAGGCCGCCGTGCTGGAGGGCGCGCGCCGGATCCTCGCCGCCTCGCATCCCACGGTGCTGCTGGAGGCGGAGGAGCGCCATTGTCCCGGAGCGCTCGCCCGGGTGCGGGCGATACTGGAGCCGCTCGGCTATGAGGGCTATTTCGCGCAGGCGGACGGGCTGCATCCGGTGGCGGCCTTCGATGCCGGCCGCATGCAGGACATCGGCGCCCTGAACGAGGAAGGAACGCGCGTGCGCGAGGCGTATGGCTACGTCAACAACTTCCTGTTCGTGGCCCGCCCGGAGGTGCGCGAGCGCCTCCTGAACTGGCGGCCCTCCCGCGCGCTGCTCCGCGCCTGAGGCGAGGGCGCCGGAACGGATGCGTTCCGCGGCCAGCGGCCATGCGCGCATGCCACGTGTGTTCGTGCGCGAACGGGTCTATGGGAGCGGGCCATGTCCCGCCCCAGCGACGCCGTTTCACGCCCCGCCATTCCCCTGACCGGCTACGCCTTCGGCGCCGCCGGGGCGATCCTGTTCGCCTCCAAGGGCATCATCATCAAGCTCGCCTATGCGGAGGGGATCGACCCGGAGACCCTCCTGGCGCTGCGCATGGCGCTGTCGCTGCCGTTCTATCTCGTCATCGGTGCGCTCGCGGTGATGCGGATGCGGGCGAAGGGCGAGGCGCTGCCGGGGCCGGGGCTGATCGCGAAGTCGATGGCGGTGGGGGCGCTCGGTTACTGGTTCTCCTCCTATGCCGACTTCCTCGGGCTGCAGTACATCTCGGCCTCGTTCGAGCGGCTGATCCTGTACACCTACCCGTTCTTCGTCGTGCTGTTCGGCGCGCTGCTGTTCGGCCAGCCGATCCGCCGCAAGGCGCTGTGGACCTTCGTGGCCGCCTATGGCGGACTGGCGCTGATCTTCGCCGAGCGCTTCTCGGTCGATGGCAGCAGCACGGTGCGGGGCACCTTCTTCGTCGGGCTGGCGGCGATCAGCTTCGCACTCTACCAGCTCATGGCGAGCAGCCTGCTGCGCAGCATCGGCTCGGCGCTGTTCACCTGCATCGCGATGATCTCGGCCTCGTTCGTCGCGCTGACCCAGTTCGCTCTGATCCGCCCGGTGGAGGCGCTGGCGGTGTCCTCGCACGGGCTCGCGCTCGCGGCGATGATCGCCATCGGCGCGACGGTGCTGCCGAGCTTCTTCATGAACGCCGCGCTCAAGCGCATCTCGGCGCAGGCCAACTCGATGATCAGCACGGTGAGCCCGGTGGCGACCATGGTGATGGCCGTGCTCATCCTCGGCGAGACGGCGAACGCCACCGAGCTTGCCGGCGCCGTGGTGGTAATGGTCAGCATCGGCTGGTTCACGCTCAGCGACGCCCGCCGCCGGCGCTAGGCGGGCGCTCCGGGATCAGTCGTCCTCGGCGTCCGGCGTGCGCCAGGCGAGGTGCTGGCCGCCATCGACCGCGATCATCTGGCCGGTGACGCTGGCGGCGCGCGCCAGATAGGCTACCGCCCCGGCGATCTCCTCCGGCGTCGGGCCGCGCCCGAGCAGCACCGCGCCCGACTGGCGGGCGAAGGCGTCGGCATCCTGCTGCGGATTGGCCAGCGTCGGGCCGGGGCCGACGCCATTGACGCGCACACGCGGCGCCAGCGCCTGCGCCAGCATCCGCGTCGCCGCCCACAGCGCCTCCTTGGCAACGCTGTAGGAGAAATAGGCCGGCGTCGGCTTCAGCACCCGCTGGTCGATGATGTTGACGACCGCGCCGCGCGCGCCGTCGGGAAGCTGCGCCGCGAAGGCCTCCGCGAGAAAGACCGGCGCGCGCAGGTTGATCGCGAAATGGCGGTCCCACAGGGCGGTGTCGAGGCGGCCGGCGCTGTCGGGGTGGAATTCCGAGGCGTTGTTGACGAGAAGTTCGAGTGGGCCGAGCGCGGCCACGGCGGCCGGCACCACACCGGCAACCGCCTGCGGGTCCGACAGTTCCGCCGTGACGACGGCGACGCGGGCGCCGGCGGCTTCCAGTTCGGCGCGCGCCTCGTCCGCCGCCGGGCCGGCCCGGCGCACATGCAGGACGATGTCGTAGCCTTCCGCCGCCAGGCGCCGGGCGATGGCGCGCCCGATGCGCACCGCGCCGCCGGTCACGAGGGCGACGGGGCGTCTGTTCGGGGCGAGGATGGAACGTTCGGTCATGGGGTACTCATGCGACGCTGCGGCGGAATCGTCTATCGCGATGCCGTCGATTTACGCCGGCCGCACGGCAACGGATCACCGCCATCCATGGCGGCGTCAACCCTTCATTAACCAACAAATCGGCGTTTCATTCGATAATTCAGTGTATTCACAATCGCAAAATCGCATGCCTTGCGATCGTGGCTGAAGTAAATATTCGAATACCTTATGTAAACGCTTCTTTAAGCATAACGCATTCTTTCATCATCATCTAAGATTTCGATCATACATTTATCCGACTGTCAGCCTTATCTCAGGCGGAAACGCCGCTCCACGCGTGGATGCGACGCCTGAACGAGATCTAGGAGACGATTATGAAGAGCACTATCCTCGCCGGCGTCAGCCTCGCCGCCCTGCTGGCCGTGCCGGCCGCCGCTGCCGACCTCGCCTACAAGGCGCCGGCCGCCTATGCGCCGCCGCCGATGGCGTTCACCTGGACCGGCTTCTACATCGGCGCCAATGCCGGCTATGGCTGGGGCACCGCCGACTGGTCGCCGGACATTGACGGCTTCATCGGTGGCCTGCAGGCCGGCTACAACTGGCAGGGCGCCGGCCCGCTGGTGCTCGGCGTCGAGACCGACATCCAGTATGCCGACGTCTCCAGCGGGATCTTCTCGCTCGACTATTTCGGCACGGTGCGCGCGCGCATCGGCTACGCCTTCGATCAGGTTCTCGTCTACGGCACCGGCGGTCTCGCCTATGGCGGCGGCACTTACGAGACCTGGGGCCTGTCGAACTCCAAGAACCAGATCGGCTGGACGCTGGGCGGTGGCGCCGAATACGCCATCAACAACAACTGGAGCGTGAAGGGCGAGTATCTCTACGTCGATCTCGGCGAGGAGTCGTACCAGACCCTGACCGGCCCGCGCGATGTCGGCGTGAGCAGCAACATCCTGCGCGCGGGCGTGAACTACCGCTTCTGATGCCGCGAGGCGGACGGCGCCGCCGCCGTCTTGCCCGGTCTGCCGCAAGGCCCCGATGGCCGCGCGCTCCTGTCGAGCGCGTGGCCATTGTCGCTTGCGTCCCCTGCTTGCGCGGGAGTGAGTGGGTCAAATAGTGATATTCATGCAACGGTCCATGGGTTTGTTGAATGGATCGTGGCAAAATTGTTGCGTAGCGCACCGATTCGTGATCGGCAAAATTACCTCCGAGAAGTGAGGCACGGCAAGGCTTTGCGCCCGAGGGCACGTGGATTCAGGCGTCGGCGCGGCGGGTCTGGCGACCGATTCCGCCGTAATCCGGCCCTCGCCGTGCCAATGTGGGCCCCTACTTCACCTGCCGACTGAATGGCGTAACCGCGTTCACGTTGCAGGTTTATTCGGAGAGTACCCATGAAGAAGATCATCAGCTCGGGCGTCGCCGCCGTCGCCCTTCTCGCCGCGGCCCCGGCCTTCGCCGCCGACCTGCCGCAGCCTTATCCGACCAAGGCGCCGGCGGCGGTCATCGCCGAGCCGGTCTTCACCTGGACGGGCTTCTATCTCGGCGCCAATGCCGGCTATGCCTGGGGCTCGGGCGAGGGTGCCGCGAGCACGCTCGGCATCAACCCGGACGGCTTCCTCGGTGGCGGCCAGATCGGCGTGAACTACCAGTTCGACAACAACATCGTGCTGGGTGCCGAAGCCGACTTCCAGGGCTCGGACATCAAGGACAGCAGCATCTACGGCTATGAGTCGAAGCTCGACTATTTCGGCACGGTGCGCGCCCGCCTCGGCTACGCCATGGGCAATGTGCTGCCCTACGTCACCGGCGGTCTCGCCTGGGGCCACCACGAGGTCAGCGACAACCTCCTCGGCCTGAGCTCCGACAAGACCCTGGTGGGCTGGACGGTCGGCGGCGGTCTCGAATACGCCCTGACCAACAACTGGACCGTCAAGGCCGAGTATCTCTACATGGATCTCGGCGACGACTATTACGACAGCATCGGCGACAAGAGCGGCCTGACCGCCAACATCGTCCGCGCCGGCGTGAACTACAAGTTCTGATCCGGGCCGCCGGGGCGAGGGCTCCGGCGCGTCTTTCGATGAAGGCTCCGGCCATGCGGACTGAGGTTCGCGCGTGGCCGGGGCCTTTTTCGCGTTTGGGAGGCCGTGCGCGGCCCGCCGGCTCAGACCGCCGGGCGGGTTGCCTCGAAAGCGGGCACGCGTGCGGCGAACGCGTCCAGCCAGGCGACGAGGGCGGGATGGCCGGCACGCCACGCGCCGGCAAAGCGCAGGTCGAGATAGCCGAGCGCGCAGGCGAGCGCGATCTCGGCGGCATCGGCGGCGCCGCTGACCGGCGCCTTGCGGGGCGGGGACGCCTCGAGAGCCTTGAGCCCGCGCGCGACCTTGCCGGCCTGATGGTCGACCCAGTTCGCGCTGCGCTCCTGCGCCGCGCGGTAGCGGCCCTCATAGACCTGCAGCAGCGCGGCATCGCTGATGCCGTCAGCGAGGGCGAGCGCCGTCAGCACCGCATAGCGCGGTTCGCCGGCGGCCGGAATGATGACGCCGCCACCGGCGAGCGCGTCGAGATAGTCGAGGATCACCCGGGAATCGTAGATCGGCGCGCCTTCGTCCCGGAGCAGGACGGGGATCTTGCCGAGCGGGTTCTGGCCGCGCAGGGAATCGGCGGGATCGCTGGTGTCCGCCGGCACGACGTCGAGGTGGAGGCCGCACAGGACGGCGCCGATCTTGACCTTGCGGCCGAAGGGGGAGGCGGGGGAGGAACGCAGTTTCATCGCGGGGCAAGCCGTTGTCGCAGGCGCGTCGCCTGCCGGGGGGATCCGCCCCCGGAGCGCCATGCCCGGTGCCGACCGTCCCGCCGGGGCGCGGTGCCCCGGCTTCGCCGAACGCTTATCAGTCGGCCGGCTGAAGGTCGATGGCCTTCGGACCCTTGCCGCGCTTGTCCGGCTCGACCTCGAAGCTGACCCGCTGGCCTTCGGCGAGCGAGCCGAGCCCCGAGCGCGTGACCGCCGAGACATGCACGAACACGTCGCGTCCGCCGTCGTCCGGACGGATGAAGCCGTACCCCTTCTCGGTGTTGAAGAACTTGACGGTACCCATGGTCGCCATGCGCCTGCTCCTTACCCTCGGACGGCCGCGACCATCCGCCGGTTCAATATGCTGGCGAAGCTAAAGCAAGACCGATGCCGGATGATGACGCGGCGCGCCGATTCAGCGTTCCGGGGTCAGCCAGCCGACCCGGACGCGGCCGGCGCCGTCGGTGGAAAGCACCGGGGCAAGGGCGGAAAGCACGCTGCGCAACTCGTCCGCCAGCGTGAAGGGCGGGTTGACGATGACCATGCCGCAGCCGGTCATGGTGTCGGCCTGCCGCACGGCGCGCAGGTCGAACTGCACGTTCAGCGTCTTGGGGATTCCGGCCCGCTCGATCTCGCGGCGGAAGGCGTCGACCGCGCGCACATCCTTGATCGGATACCAGAGCGCATAGATGCCGGTGGACCAGCGCCGGTGCGCCTCGGCCAGCCCCTGCGCGAGCCGGTGGAACTCGCCCGGCTCCTCGAACGGGGGATCGACCAGCACGAGGCCGCGCCGTTCCCTCGGCGGCAGATAGGCGTTGAGCGCCTGCCAAGCGTCGGTCGCCAGCACCTTGGCGCGGGCGTCGCGGCCGACCGATTCCTCCAGCGCCGCGCGCACGCCGGGCTGGGTCTCGCAGAACAGCAGCCGGTCCTGCGGGCGGGCGAGCGCCTGCGCGATCAGCGGCGAGCCGGGATAATGGCGGAGCGCCGTCGCCAGCGCCGCATCGTCCGCCGCCGCCACGTTCACGGCGCGCACGGCGTCGAGCCAGGGCGCCAGCAGTTCGGCGATCGCCGGGGCGAAGCGGGCGCGCAGCACGGCGCCGATGCCGCCCTCCCACTCGCCGGTGCGGCGGGCCTCGTCGCCGGCCAGATCGTAGAGGCCGGCGCCGGCATGGGTGTCGATGACGCGGAAAGCGGCATCCTTGCGGGCGAGATAGGCGAGGATGCGCGCCAGCACCACGTGCTTGACGACGTCGGCGAAATTGCCGGCATGGAAGGCGTGGCGATAGTTCATCCGGTCCTCATCGCGCCGACGCGCCCTCGCGTACGGGCGGCATCACCACGCGGGCGGCGCGGCAGGCGCGCCGGTCGACTTCCGGGCAGGGGGTGAAGCCGAGCGAGCGATCGAGGCAGATGCGCACTTCGGTAAGCCGGCGGCCGTCGCAGCCGACCGCGATCATGTCGGCGGCGAGGCCCGGATTGTCGGCCCGGAACGCGCTCTCGACCTCGGCGGGCGAGACCATGCGGTAGTCGTCGAGCCGGCGGAAGGCGGCCGGGATGGTCACGCCGGCATAGGCGCGGCGCACGAGGTCGAAATAGGCGGCCGGGTCGGGCGTGGCGCAGGTGCCGTGCGTGCGCCATTCATGTAGCACGAGGCGGCGGCTCGGCATGATGTCGAGCATGGAGCGCAGCACCGGCTCGGGCACGTAGGGGGCGGGGGTCACGCAGTTCTCCGGCCAGCCCCGCTTATATTGCGGCCACAGCCCGTGCACGACGAAGGCGAAGGGGCGGGCGGTGGCACACTGCGCCGGCTCGGCGCGCTCGCCCATGGCCTCGCAATAGGAGGGCGACCAGGACAGCGCCAGCACGTAATGGTCGAAACGGCCGGGCTCGCCCTTCTGCTGCGCGCCCGCCAGAGCGGGCCAGAGCATCAGCGCGGCAAGGACAAGCCATGCCACGCCCGCGCGCCTCGGGGCGCCCATGGTGCCGACCGGGCTCCGCGCGGCCAGCCTCAGGGCTTGGCCATGCGGCAGTTCGGCTCGTAGGTCCAGGAGCGGTCGAGGCCCTCGACGCACCATTCGACGCCCCAGGAGAAGCCCAGGAAGCCGCCATCCTCGACGATCGAGTACCAGACGGTGTGGCGGCGCGGGCCGGAGGCCACCTTGCCGGTGGTGCCGCCCTGATAGGCGCCGCTGCCATAGGCACCTTCGGTGCCGAAGCTCGGCGTGCCCTCGACGCCCGTGACCACGACGTCGGCACGGCAGAAGCGGCGCGGGATGTTCTCCTCGCCCCAGGGCCGGAAGGCGATCTCGCGGATATGGTCGAAGCTGTTGATGGTCAGGCTCGAATTCCAGAAGCGCGATTCGGTGGTGGCGAAGTGGCTCTGGATGCGCGAGAGCGCCGAAGGCGTGTCGCAGGCCGGAATGTTGCCGCTGTAGTTCGGGCCCGACAGCCAGAAGTTCTTCTCGAAGAAGTTCGCCGCCTCGGCGCTGCCGAGCGAGGCCGTGAGCATGCCGGCCGCCGCGAGGGCGCACATGGTCCGGCCGAAAAGGCCCGTCGTTCCCTTGCCGTCGGCACGCATCGCACGTCTCCAATACCCGTAGGGTTGGGAAGATGCGTCGCCCCGCCGGCCGGGTCAATGACGGCAAGGCCACACTGCGCCGGATTCCGGCACCGTCGCGGGCGGAAGGCCGCCGTTCAGATCAGCCGGATGACGTAGAGCTTGCGCGTCGTCTCGACGACTTCCCAGATTCCCTTGAAGCCGGGGCGGATGGCGAAGCTGTCGCCCGCCTTCACCCGGACCGGCTCCTTGCCGTCCTCGTGCAGGATGGAGACGCCCTCGGTGATCGAGCAGAACTCCCATTCCTCGTAATCCACCCGCCAGGCGCCGGGCGAGGACTCCCAGATGCCGGCGAACAGGGCGCCGTCCGGCAGGGTCTCGAAGTTCCAGGTCAGGTGGCGCGGCTCGCCCGAGACGATGCGCTCGGGCAGCGGCACCGTCTCCTCCGGCGGACCGAGATCGGCGGGGTCGAAGGACAGGAGGAACGACATGGAGACCTCGGCGGATGAACCCGTACGGCGGCCCGGCAGGGCCTCCAAACAAGAGCGGCGCGGACATCCTGCTGGATGAGCCGCGCCGTCTCAAGCCGCTTCGATGCCCCCCAGCGTCGAAGCGAATGGCTATTCCGCCGGCGCCGGTTCCGCGTGGACGGCGGATGGCGATTCCTCAAGCGCGGCGTATTTCGCGCAGGCGAAAAGGAAGCCGGCAACCAGAAGGTAAGCAAATGCCACCGCTGGAGTCACGGCAAATCCGACGCTCTCCCCGTGCATGAAGCCGAAAAAGGTGAGGACAGCGCCGGCAAGGGCAAAGGCGGCCGCGTTGACGAGCTGGCGTTCGACCACGAAGACGCCGATGGCGCCGAGCACGAGGCCGACCAGGATGGCGCCGCCGCCCATCACCTCCAGCCCGTGATAGAGCACGCCGACCTGACCCATCTTCTCGATGCCGATGGCGGCCGCCGAGGTGCCCGCGAGGCCGAGCGAATTGTCGATCAGCAGCTTGGCCCAGGCCGCCAGATGCGGTGTCAGCGCCAGCACCACGGCCGGCGCATGCTTGGCCGGCGTGGTCTGGAAGGCCTGCGCCCCGATCAGCATGCCGATGTAGAGCAGGATGGGTGAGATGGCGACGACCGGGATCAGCGCCAGCAGCAGCGCGATGATGCCGAACCAGGACAGCACGATGACCATCACGCCGGTGGCGGCGGAATAGCCGATGCGCCCGCCCATCGATTTCCAGCCGGGGTGGCCGATATAGACCGCGTTGATGAAGGGGTTGCCCATCAGGCAGCCGATCAGGCTGACCACGCCGTCGGCGGTCAGCACGCGGGTGGTCGGATAGTGGTCGCCGGCCGCCTCGGCGCTCTCCACATTGTCCATCGCCTCGACCAGATCGTAGATGCCGAAGGGAATGGCGGTGACGAGGATGACGCCGAGATAGTTGAAGCCGTGGAACACGTGGTCGAAGGCGGGCAGCGGAACGGAGAAGCCGAACGTGGCGAAGGCGTCGCCGACCTTGTCGACGCTCATGCCGCCATAGTTCAGCCCGAACAGGTTCGAGCCCCAGGCGATGATCATGCCGACCGCGATGGCGATGAGGCCGGCGGGAATGCCCTTGGGATATTTCACCCCGCCGAACCAGCTCACCATGATGATGGCGAAGCAGACGAGGCCGATCACCGGGGTCGAGAAGATCTCGAAGGCCGGGCGCATCGAGATGAAGGCGATGGACACGCCCGCCAGCGTGCCGAGCAGGGCCGCGCGCGGCGTGATCTTGCGGATCCACGGCGCGACGAAGCCGCCGATCATCAGGATGAAGCTCTGGAAGAACACCCAGACGAGGCCGGCCTCCCAGCCCTGCACCGGGTCGCCGGTGGCGGCGCCGATGGGCAGCATGATGACGAAGGTGACGACGAACATGTGCGGCACGCTGATGCCCGAGGGCAGGGCGCACACATCGTCGCGGCCGGTCTTCTTGGCCAGCTGGTAGCCGAGGAACGCGTAATAGGCGGTGGACAGGAACATCATCAGCCCGACCGCCGGCAGGATGCGGCCGAAGACGATCTCGGGCGGCATCTTCAGCACGAACTGCAGCAGGCCGGTCAGCACCAGCATGTTGACGAGAATGTTGGTGCCGAAGCCGAACAGCGCGTTCCAGTCGCCGGGGGTCCACAGCGTCGGGCGCGTGCCCATGCGGGCGGGGGAGATCGGGGTCATTTCGGTCGCGGACATGCGGCAATTCCTCGAATGGCAAATGACGGGTGGCATGCGCAGGCGGGCGGCGCCGGGCGCCGGACGAAGCGGCTTCAGGCGGCGCTGGAGCGCGCGGCCTCGGTCTTGTTGCCGAGCGCGGCGAGCAGCGCGGCGGAATCGGACACCCAGCCGAATATCCCGCCCTGCGCCTTGATCATCTCAAGGCCGACGCGGTGGAAATCCGGGAAATAGGAGGCGCAGCAATCGGCCAGCGCCACGCAGCGATAGCCGCGGTCATTGCCTTCGCGGATCGTGGTGTGGACGCACACTTCGGTGGTGACGCCGGCCACCAGCAGGGTGTCGATGCCGCGGTTCTTGAGGATGAGTTCGAGGTCGGTCTGGTAGAAGGCGCCCTTGCCGGGCTTGTCGAGCACAACCTCGCCGGCGGCCGGGTAGAGTTCGGGGATAATGTCGTGCCCGGCCTCGCCGCGAATGAGGATGCGGCCCATCGGGCCGGCGCAGCCGATGCGCGCGGTGGGCTCGCCGCGCTCCACCTTGGCGGGGGGCGCGTCGGCCATGTCGGGGCGATGGCCCTCGCGGGTGTGGATGACCAGAATGCCGGTCGCGCGCGCCGCCGCCAGCGCCCGCTGGCAGGGGCCGACGGCGGCCTGCAGCAGCGAGACGTCGTTGCCCAGCGTCTCGCCGAAGCCGCCCGGCTCCAGAAAGTCGCGCTGCATGTCGATGATGACCAGCGCGGTACGCCGTGGATCGAAGGCGAGGGGGGCCGGCTCGGCGGCCAGGAGTGAGTCGGGCATGGCGTCTCCGCGGGGCGGTGGGGGGCGACGGACGCAGGCGGCCGGCACGGCCTCGCCGCGCGGTCGGCGTTGTATGCATTGGTGTATGCATCGCCCATGCCAACGGGGATGGCAGAATAAGTCATTGATTTTGATTATTAAAAAATAAGGAGCGCAGTGGCGCCGGTCGTCGATGGCGCCAAGGATTAGGTCATGATGACCAAATTTTAGTCGTCGAGGCAGCGCTGCCTCTCGCGTGACCGGCGGCGCCCCGGGCGTTCGGCGAGGCGGCGACGGGGTTTGATCGCTCCGCGCGGCGCCGCCTTTGCATGGGCCGATTCTGCCCCCATATTCGCGCCATGGCCAAAGCAGCTCGTCCCGGCGGATTCTCCGAACGCTCCCAGCGCGCGTTCGAGCCCGCACAATCCGCAACGCTCGATCCCGCCCTCGCCGAGAAGCTCGGCGTGGCGCCGACCTCGGGCGCCTCCGCCACCGTCGCGGCGCTGACGGCGCTGATCGAGACCGGCCGGCCGGAGGTGGACGGTCAGCTCTGGGTGCCGCACCGGCCGGCGCGGCCGGAGAAGTCGGAGGGCGGCGTCCGCTTCGTGCTGAAGTCGGACTACACGCCCAATGGCGACCAGCCGCAGGCGATCGAGGAACTGGTGGCGGCGGCCAATGAGGGCGAGCGCGACCAGGTGCTGCTCGGCGTCACCGGCTCCGGCAAGACCTTCACCATGGCCAACGTCATCGAGCGGGTGCAGCGTCCGGCGCTGGTGCTGGCGCCGAACAAGACGCTGGCGGCGCAGCTCTATGGCGAGTTCAAGAGCTTCTTCCCCGACAATGCGGTGGAGTATTTCGTCTCCTATTACGACTACTACCAGCCCGAGGCCTATGTGCCGCGCACCGACACCTTCATCGAGAAGGAATCGTCGATCAACGAGCAGATCGACCGCATGCGCCACTCGGCCACGCGTTCGCTGCTGGAGCGCGACGACGTGATCATCGTCGCCTCGGTGTCCTGCATCTACGGTATCGGCTCGGTCGAGACCTATGCGTCGATGACCTTCAAGATCGAGGTCGGCGAGCGCGTCGACCAGCGCCAGCTTCTCGCCGATCTGGTGGCGCTTCAGTACAAGCGCACGCAGGGCGATTTCGGGCGCGGCACGTTCCGGGTGCGCGGCGACGTCATCGAGATCTTCCCCGCCCATTACGAGGATCGCGCCTGGCGGGTGTCGCTGTTCGGCGACGAGGTGGAGAGCATCCAGGAATTCGACCCGCTCACCGGGCAGAAGTCGCAGGACCTGAAATTCGTCAAGCTCTACGCCAACTCGCATTATGTGACGCCGCGCCCGACGCTGATCCAGGCGATCCAGGGCATCAAGGCCGAGCTGAAGCATCGCCTCGACGAGCTGAACGCCATGGGCCGGCTGCTGGAGGCCCAGCGGCTGGAGCAGCGCTGCACCTTCGACCTCGAAATGATGGAGGCGACGGGTAGCTGCGCCGGCATCGAGAACTATTCGCGCTGGCTCACCGGCCGCCAGCCCGGCGAGCCGCCGCCGACCCTGTTCGAATATGTGCCCGACAACGCGATGATCTTCTGCGACGAGAGCCATGTGACCATCCCGCAGATCGGCGCCATGTATCGCGGCGACTTCCGCCGCAAGGCGACGCTGGCCGAATACGGATTCCGCCTGCCGAGCTGCATGGACAACCGGCCGCTGCGCTTCGAGGAATGGGAGGCGATGCGCCCGCAGACGGTGCATGTCTCCGCCACGCCCGGCAAATGGGAGATGGAGAAAACCGGCGGCGTGTTCGTCGAGCAGGTCATCCGCCCCACCGGCCTCGTCGATCCCGAGATCGAGGTGCGCCCGGCCCGCACGCAGGTCGACGACCTGCTGGGCGAGGTGCGCCAGACCGCGCAGCAGGGCTACCGCACTCTCGTCACCGTGCTCACCAAACGCATGGCCGAGGACCTGACCGAATATCTGCACGAGAACGGCATCCGCGTGCGCTACATGCACTCGGACATCGACACCATCGAGCGCATCGAGATCATCCGCGACCTCAGGCTCGGCGCCTTCGACGCGCTGATCGGCATCAACCTGCTGCGCGAGGGCCTCGACATCCCCGAATGCGGGCTGGTCGCCATTCTCGATGCCGACAAGGAGGGCTTCCTGCGCTCGGAAACCTCGCTGATCCAGACCATCGGCCGCGCCGCGCGCAATGTCGACGGGCGCGTGCTGCTCTATGCCGACAGCATCACCGGCTCGATGGAGCGGGCGATGGCGGAGACGCAGCGCCGCCGCGACAAGCAGATCGCCTGGAATGTCGAGCACGGCATCACGCCGGAGAGCGTGAAGAAGGCGATCGGGGACATTCTCAACAGCGTCTATGAGCGTGACCATGTGACGGTCGATTCCGGCCTCGCCGAGGGTGCGGCGACCTATGGCAACAACCTCGCCACCGTCATGGCCGACCTCGAAAAGCGCATGCGCGCCGCCGCCGCCGACCTCGACTTCGAGCAGGCTGCGCGGCTGCGCGACGAGATCAAGCGGTTGCAGGCGACGGAACTGGTGCTGTCGGACGATCCGCTGGCCCGGCAGGACAGCGTCGACGAGCGCACCGGCGGCTATCGCGGCGAACGCAAATATGGCCGCGCCGCCAATATGCCGGAGAAGAAGGCGAAGGGTGGAGGCCGGGCCGGCACCGGGCGCTCTTCCCCGGGGCATGTCTCCTCGGGGCACGAGGCGCGCGCGGACGAGGCGCAGGCCGCCTATGAGCCGGGCGAGCCGCCCATGTTCGCGCCGCGCGCGGCTTCGCGCATCGTCAAGCCGTCGCTGGACGATATGGGCCCCGGCACCGACCGGGTGGAGCCGCTGCGCGTGGAGGACTGGGTACGCCCCGAGCGTCCCGATCCGATGACCAAGGGCCATCGCAAGGGCGGAAGGCGGGCGCCGAAGCGGTGAGGGCGGCTATCCGCGTGGTCCCGCATTGACGTTGCGCGGCAGAAGGCTTCCCCTGCGCCATGCCGGATCGCGCGCGGCATGTCGTGCGCTGCGGATCGCGGCGGGGGGACGACATGAACTTCACGCAGGCTGTTTCCAGCGTTCTCGGTAACTACTCCACCTTCACAGGCCGCGCGCCGCGCTCGGAATACTGGTGGTGGGCGGCCTTCTCCATCCTCGTGAACATCGCCACCAGCGTCATCGATACGGCGATCTTCGGCACCTATGCGCTGGTGCATTATGGCGAGATGACCGCATTCACCCCGATCACGACGCTGGTCGGGCTGGCGCTCATCATCCCCTCCATCGCGGTGGCGGCGCGGCGCTTCCACGACATGGACCGCACCGGCTGGTGGCTGCTGATCGGCTTCACCGGCATCGGCGCCTTCGTCGTCTTCTTCTGGTTCATGGTGAAGGGCACGCCCGGCCCGAACCGCTTCGGCCCCGACCCGCTGGGGCAGTAGCCAGCAAAAAGGGCGGCTCGCGCCGCCCTTCGTTCTTCCTGTTCCGCAGGCGCGTGCGCCGTTCAGCCCTGCTGGATGGCGCTGAGCTTCCAGTCGCCGCCGGGGGCGCGCGTGAAGGTCCAGAATTCGACCGCCTGCTCCTTGCGCTGGGGATCGCCCTGCACGACGCGGCCGGTGGCCTTTTCGCGGGTGACGTCGGTCAGTTCGTAGCGCATGGCGACGGTGGCGTACTCGCCGGTCTCCTCGGCCCAGGCTTCCGACAGGTCGCCCTGAAGAAGCTTGACGTCGCCGAGCTGGTTCTCCAGCCCGTCGCGGTCGAGCTCGTCGAGCTCGCCGGCGAGATAACCGGCCATTTCCGGCGTGGCGAGGCCGGCAAGGGCGGCGCGGTCGCCGCGGCTATAGGCGTCCTGCACGTCGCCGAGCATGCGCTCGAAGGCATCGAAATCCGAGCCCTCCAGCTTGATCGGCTTGCCGCGCGGGCCGGTGCCGAAGCCGAAGCGCGGGGCGGCCGCGCCCGTGCCGCCGGCTGGCGCGGCGGCGCCGTTCAGCGCCTCGCGGGCCATCGGCTCGGGACGTCCGTCCGGGCGAGCGCCGCCGGCATAGGACGGCTGGTTGCGCGAGCGCATCCAGCCCATGACCAGCCGCACGACGATGAAGATGAGCGCGACCTGAAGCAGCAGGCCGAGAATGCCGGACAGGCTGCCGAGGCCGGAGAAGAAGCCCGAACCCATCAGCAGGCCGAAAATGCCGGCGCCGAGCAGGCCGCCCATCAGCCCGCCCATGAAGCCGCCACGGTTGAAGAAGCCGCCGGGACGGGCGGCCGCAGCCGTGCCCAGAGTCGAGGCGCCGGGCTGCGCCTGAGGCGTTGCCGAGCGCTGCATGGGCTGCGCGGTGGGGGCGGTGGGCGTGGGCGCCGGGGTCGACCAGGTGCGGGAGCCACGGCTGCCGAAACTCATGCTGCGGCCGGCGCGGGCCTCGGCGAAATCGCTGGCGACGAGGACGCCGGCGGCGACGAACAGGGCGCCGATGGCAAGGCGCAGGGCAGCGGAACGCAGGCGCAGGGATCGCAAGGGACACGTCTCCAGTGACATCATGCGGCACGTGCCGCAACGTCATCTATATGGGGTGAGGCGGGTGGAATGCCAGCCCTCACGCGTCGCGCGCACGGGCACGCGGCGTGCGGAAGGTGCGTCCGGGCGGCATGGGGCCGGCGTTCGCCGCCGCTTTCAAGCGCTCGCACATTGACGTGAGGGGGGCGCGGATTCGGCGAAACGCGGGAGGTGCCGAGGGCTCGGCGGCGGCGCGCAAGTGGGCGCCGGATCCCGGCCGGACTCAGTTCTCCGGCGGTGGCGCGGCGCACCGAGGGCGTCGCGCGGGCGGGCGTGTCATTCGCCGCCGGGGAGGGCGGCAGGCCGGCGCTTCAGAAGCCGAGCCGCGATTCGATGGCGGCGATCGAGCCGACCGGGGCGTTCACATTGTCCGCCTTGCGCTCGCCGGGTATGGCGGGACGTGCGGGGGCGATGCTGGCCGTCTGGCCGAAGGCGGTCTTGGTGGGCGGCAGGGCAGCGGGGGTCTGAACCTCGTTGCGGTTCATGACGGGGGGCATTTCGAAGTCCTTCCTGTTACGCATACGCGTCTCGATAGCAGCCTTCCGGCTGTTCCTTTTCCGGCGCCGCACGACGGCGACACCGGCCTTCACGATCATGGTTATGAACCGGTAACCCTGAATCTTTCCTGATCGACCCGTTCATGCTGGCGGGGGTTTCGTTCAGAATCGCGGCGGCTCTGGGGCAATTGGCGAGAAATTCGCCGGCTGTGGCCTCATTGCCGCAATCCCCGCGCAAGCTTTGGCCCTCGCTTGGCGCGCGGTTCGTCCCATGGATGGGGAAAGGACGCCTGAGCGGGCCGATGGGGGCTGCGTCGATGGGGATGACGGCCCACGCGAGGGTGTCATCGGCGGCATGCTAATTGCTAAGTTCGGCTTAGTCTTAAGGAGTATCGCCATGTCCGTTGCCCTCACCATCGCCCTGACCGATGCCGAGCCCGAAGCCGATGGCGAGCTCGACCTGTCGCTGCGCGACGACATCCGCATGCTCGGGCGCGTGCTGGGCGAGACGCTGCGCGACCAGGAGGGCGAGCCGACCTATGAGCTGGTGGAGCTGATCCGCCGCGTCTCCACGCGCTTCCATCGCGAGGAGGACGAGGGCGCCCGGGCTGAGCTGGAGGCGATCCTGAACGGGCTCGGCCCGGAGCAGGTCATCACCATCGTGCGCGCCTTCTCCTATTTCTCGCACCTCGCCAATATCGCCGAGGACCAGAACGTCATTCGCCGCATGCGCGCGGCGGCGGCGTCCGGTCGCGGCCCGGCGCCGGCGACCATCGCCAACGCGCTCGACGAGGCGCGTCGGCACGGCATCTCGACGGCGGAGCTGCGCAAATTCTTCGACACCGCGCTGGCGAGCCCGGTGCTGACCGCGCACCCGACCGAGGTGCGCCGCCGCTCGACGCTAACCCACGAGATGAAGATCGCCGAACTGCTGGCCGACCGCGACCGCCGCGACCCGACGCCGGAGGAGCAGGAGCTGGCCGCCGAGGAACTGCGCCGGCGCGTGCTGACGCTGTGGCAGACCAACCTGCTGCGCAAGACCAAGCTGACCGTGCTCGACGAGGTGGCGAACGGCCTTGCCTATTACGACTACACCTTCCTGCGGCAGCTGCCGAAGCTCTATTCCGCGCTCGAGGACAGCCTCGCCACGCTGGAGGGCGCCGGGGACGCCGCGCCCGAGGTTGCCTCCTTCGTTTGCATCGGCAGCTGGATCGGCGGCGACCGCGACGGCAATCCCTTCGTCACCGCCGATGTGACGCGCGAGACCCTGCGGCTGCAGAGCGCGCAGGCCGTGCGCTTCTATCTGGAGGAACTGGACGCGCTCGGCGCCGAGCTGTCGATCAGCACCATCCGCGTGCATGTGTCCGAGGAACTGCTGGCGCTGGTGGACGCCTCGCCCGACCTCTCGCCGCACCGGCGCAACGAGCCCTATCGCCTCGCCGCAACCGCCATCGCGGCGCGGCTGCGCGCCACCGCCTTCCGGCTGGAAGTGGCCGACCTCGCGGGGCTCACGGTCAAGCCGGCCGACCTGCCTTACGCCAGCGCGGCGGAGCTGAGGGCTGATCTCGACGTGATCGACCGCTCGCTGAAGGCGCACAAGTCGGCCGCCATTGCGCGCGGCAAGCTGCGGGCGCTGCGCCGCGCGGTGGATTCCTTCGGCTTCCATCTGGCGGTGCTCGATTCCCGCCAGAACTCGGACGTCCATGAGCGCTGCGTCGCGGAGCTGCTCGAGATCGCCGCGCCCGGCACCAACTACAAGGCGCTGCCCGAGGGTACGCGCGTGGCGCTGCTGCTGCGCGAGATGACCACCGCGCGCCCGCTCACCTCGCCCTTCGTCCCCTATTCCGACGAGACGGTGGGCGAACTCGCCATGCTGCGCACCTGCGCCCGCATCCACAACATTTACGGCCCGGAAGCCATCCAGACCTGCATCATCTCCAAGGCCGAGGGCGTCTCGGACATGCTGGAGCTGGCGCTGCTGCTGAAGGAGGTCGGCCTCGTCGACCCCGCCGGCTCCTCGGCCGTCCACATCGTGCCGCTGTTCGAGACCATCGAGGATCTGCGCAACGCCGCCCGGGTGATGGAGCAGATGTTCCGCCTGCCGGAATACCGCAAGCTGGTCGACAGCCGCGGCGGCGTGCAGGAGGTCATGCTCGGCTATTCCGACAGCAACAAGGATGGCGGCTTCGTCACTTCCGGCTGGGAACTCTACAAGGCCGAGATTGAGCTGATCGAGGTGTTCCGCCGCCACGGCGTGCGGCTGCGCCTGTTCCACGGGCGCGGCGGCTCGGTCGGGCGCGGCGGCGGGCCGAGCTACGACGCCATCCTCGCCCAGCCGGGCGGGGCGGTGCAGGGGCAGATCCGCATCACCGAGCAGGGCGAGATCATCTCGTCCAAGTACTCCAACCCGGCGGTCGGGCGCGGCAATCTCGAAATCTTCGCCGCCGCGACCATCGAGGCGACGCTGCTCTCAGACGACGCCAAGGCGCCGCGCGAGGAATATCTCGACGTGATGGAGGATCTGTCGGAGTCGGCGTTCAACGCCTATCGCGGCCTCGTCTACGAGACTCCGCGCTTCGAGGACTATTTCTGGGAATCGACCGTCATCAACGAGATCGCGACGCTGAACATCGGCTCGCGGCCGGCCTCGCGCAAGAAGACGCGCCGCATCGAGGACCTGCGCGCCATTCCGTGGGTGTTCTCGTGGGCGCAGTGCCGGCTGATGCTGCCGGGCTGGTACGGTTTCGGCACCGCGATCCGCTCCTGGCTCGCCACCCATCCCGACGGGCTGGGGCTGCTGCAGGAGATGTACCGGGAGTGGCCGTTCTTCCGCACCCAGCTCTCCAACATGGACATGGTGCTCTCCAAGAGCTCCATCGCCATCGCCTCGCGCTATGCCGAGCTGGTGGAGGACGAGGAACTGCGCGAGAACATCTTCGGGCGCATCCGCACCGAGCATCAGGCGGCCATCGACGCGCTGCTGGCGATTTCCGAGCAGCCTAAGCTGCTGGGCTCCAACCCGATGCTCGACCGCTCGATCCGCGCCCGCTTCCCCTATATCGACCCGCTCAACCATGTGCAGGTCGGCCTGCTCCGGAAGTACCGCGCCAACGACACCGACGAGAAGGTGCTGCAGGGCATCCAGCTCACCATCAACGGCATCTCTGCGGGGCTGCGGAACTCGGGCTGAGAGGGGCGCCGAGCCCCATTCGGGCGACGGGAGATGACGGCGCGGCGGGAGAGGGTCATAGTGGAGCCTTCCCGCCCGCCATCGACGATTGAACGATGTACACGCCTCCCGCTTTTCGCGAAGACGACCCGGCCACGCTGCTCCAGATGATGCGCGAGACGCGTCTGGCGACGCTCGTCACCACCACCGCCGAGGGGCTGCTGGCGACGCCGCTGCCGCTCTATCTCGACGAGGGGGAGGGTTCGCAGGGCGTGCTCTACGGCCATGTCGCCAGGGCCAACCCGCAATGGAAGGCGCTGCCGCTGGCCGAGGCGCTGGTGATCTTTCAGGGGCCGGAAGCCTACATCACGCCGTCCTGGTACGCCTCGAAGCAGGAGCACGGCAAGGTCGTGCCGACCTGGAACTATGCGGCGGTTCATGCCTATGGGCCGGTCGAGTTCTTCGAGGACGAGGACCGGCTGCGCGAGGCGGTGACGCGGTTGACCGATCTCCACGAGCGCCCGCGCGCCGCGCCCTGGGCGGTCACCGATGCGCCGGAGGCGTTCGTGCGGGCGCAATTGAAGGGGATCGTCGGCGTGCGGCTGCCGATCGCCCGGCTCGAAGGCAAGCGCAAGATGAGCCAGAATCGGCCCGAGGCCGACCGCGAGGGCGTCGCGGCGGGGCTGCGCGAGAGCCTTAGCGAGGCCGACCGCGAGGTCGGCGCGATGATCCCGACAGCGGCCAAGTAGATGTCCTTCAGCCGCCCGCGATGGAAGGCGTTGTTTCCGGTGCGAGTTTCGGCGGTACCCGCGCCAGCACCAGCGCCGCCTTGATCAGCGCGGCATTGTCGGCCGCTTCCTCGCCCGAGGGCAGGTGCCTGCCGTCCTCCAGACCGATGCGCCCGTCGAGGCCGCGCATCAGCGCGTCGCGGTAGAGCGGCCAGACGGTGGCGTCATAGCCGTGCTGAAGTACCGGCACGTCGAGGCTGGCGGCGGCCAGCACGGTGCGGATGGCGGCGGCGGCCGCCAGGCCCTCGGCCTCGTCCTGCTCGTTGATCTCGATGAGGATGCGCAGGCACTCCCGCGCCTGCGGCAGCTTCACGAGGCGGTCGGCGTCCGCCACCGACCACAGCCCCGCCTCCACGCCGATGCCGCGCGAGAGGGCGAGGGCAATCATCTCCGGCGCGTCCGGCTCGATGAGGTTGACCGACACATAGTCCGGCAGCGCCTTCCAGCCGCGCACCGCGTCCAGCCTTTCGCCGGCGATTCCCGCATGGGTCGACAGGCCCACGGGTATGCTGGGCACGCGGGCGCGGATCGCTTCCAGCGCGGCGGCGACAGGGGCGGGGGCGAGCGTCTCGGCGCCGCCGGCATCGCGCGGGTGCAGATGCAGCTCGCCGGCGCCCGCCGACACGACGGCGGCGGCATCGGCCGCCAGTTCCGACGGGGTGAGCGGCGTATGGGGGTGGAAGTCCTTGCCGCGCGATCCGTTCAGGCAGGCTTGCAGCATCGGTGTCTCCTCGTCGGGCTGGTGTCGGGGTCAACCCGCGAGGAAGCCTTTCCGTTTCAGTCTTTGTATGGCGCGGTCCAGAGACTGAAGGAATTCCGAGCGGTCGCGCGGGGAGAAGGGGCGGGGCCCGCGTGTGATCTCGCCCGCCTCGCGCAGATCCGCCATCAGGTTGCGGGTGGCGAGCTGCATGCCGATGGACGAGGCGGTGAAAGGCTTTCCGGTCGGCCCGATGGCCTCGGCGCCCCGGGCGACGACCCGCGCGGCGAGCGGCACGTCGGCGGTGATGACGAGATCGCCTTCCTCCACCCGCTCGGCGATCCAGTCGTCGGCGACGTCGAGCCCGGCCGGCACGATGACCCGCTCGACCTCGACGTCGCGCGGCACGGCGATGAAGGCGTTGGCGACCAGAAACACCTTGATGCGGTGGCGGGCGGCGACGCGGTAGGTCTCCTCCTTCACCGGGCAGGCGTCGGCGTCGATATAGATGAGTATCGGCTTCGTCAAAGTAGAACCGGAGTTACAGGGCGCCTCACCAAGAAAGAGGGGCTGCCCTCGCGGACAGCCCCTCCCATGTCAGACCGCGGTCCGGTCCGGTAACCGCCGAAAAGGCGGTGCGAAGTGTCGCATCACGCGGCACGGACCTCGCAAGAGGCAATGGTCCAGGTCACGGATACCGACGACCGCAGATCAAGACGATCAGACACTGGATCACCTCCTTTCAATTGTTGACGACATCTGAAGCTTAGCCCGATTCGCGGCTGCGTCATCCGTCCGTCACGCCGAGAAGGCGGATTTGCCGTTCACTTCGCGTTACGATGCGCAATCTTTGGTGCACGCCTATTAAGGAGGCAGTCATGCGGAGCCCGTGGTCGCGGCTGGTCGCCGTCCTTGCGGTGGCGGTGCTTTGCTGCCCGCCGTTCGCCCGCGCGCAGCAGGCTTCCGACGCGCATGCGCCGGAGCAGGCGAGCGCACTCGGTATCGGCCAGAAGGTGGCGACCGGGCGTCGCTGGATGGTGACGGCGGCGAATCCGCTTGCTGCCGAGGCGGGCGCCTCGATGCTGCGCGCCGGCGGCAATGCCATCGACGCGCTGGTGGCGACGCAGCTCGTGCTCGGACTGGTCGAGCCGCAATCCTCCGGGCTCGGCGGCGGCGGCTTCCTCGTCTATTGGGACGCGAAGGCGAAGACGCTCACCACCTTCGACGGGCGCGAGAGCGCGCCGCGCGCGGCGACGCCGACGCTGTTCCAGGACGCGGCCGGCGCGCCGCTCGCCTTCCTCGATGCCGTGGTCGGCGGCCGCTCGGTCGGCGCGCCCGGCACGCCGCGCCTGCTGGAGACGGTCCACCGGCGCTATGGCCGGCTCGGCTGGCCGAGGCTGTTCCGGCCGGCGCTGGCGCTGGCGGACAAGGGGTTCGCCGTCTCGCCCCGCCTTGCCGGGCTGATCGAGGGGGAAAAGGAGACGCTGGCGCGGGATCGTGCCGCGAGCGCCTATTTCCTGCCGGGCGGCACGCCGCTGAAGGAGGGCGCGCGGCTGCGGAACCCGGCCTATGCCCGGACGCTGCGGCTGCTGCGCGAGCGTGGGGCGGATGCCTTCTATGGCGGCGCGCTGGCGCGGGAGATCGTGCGCACGGTGCGCGGCGCGGCCAATCCGGGGCTGCTCTCGCTTGGCGATCTGCGCGAATACCGGGTGAAGGAACGCCCGCCCGTCTGCGCGCCCTATCGCGGGCTCGACGTGTGCGGCATGGGGCCGCCGAGTTCCGGGGCGCTCGCCCTCGGGCAGATCCTCGGCATGCTGGATTTCTACGACCTCAAGGCGAAGGGGTCGGACTCGCCGGAATCCTGGCGGCTGATCGCCGACGCCTCGCGCCTCGCCTTCGCCGACCGCGAACGCTACATGGCGGACGAGGACTATGTGCCGATGCCGACGCGGGGCCTTCTCGCGCGGGACTACCTCGCCGGCCGGGCCGCCGCGCTCGCGCGCCCGGACGCGCTGCCCGAGGCGGCGGCGGGCACGCCGCACTGGGACCACGCCATGGCGGCGCCGGCGCGGGCGGACGGGACGGCGCCGGAGCTGCCCTCGACGACGCAGATCACCATCGTCGACGCCTCCGGCAATGTCGCCTCCATGACCTCGACCATCGAGGCGGCCTTCGGGTCGCGGCTCATGGTCGGCGGCTTCCTGCTCAATAACGAACTCACCGACTTCTCCTTCCGCTCGCACCGCGACGGCGTGCCGGTGGCCAACCGCGTCGAGCCGGGCAAGCGGCCGCGCTCGTCCATGGCGCCGACGGTGGTGATGAAGCAGGGGCGCCCGGTTCTGGCGCTCGGCTCGCCCGGGGGCAGCCAGATCATCGGCTATGTCGCCAAGACGCTGATCGCCCATATCGACTGGGGCCTGCCGCTCGCCGAGGCCATCGCGGCGCCGAACGTGCTGGCGCGCTTCAAGGCGGTGGAGATCGAGGAGGGGAGCGCGGCGACGGCGCTGGCGCCGGAACTGCGCCGGCTGGGCTTCGAGGTGAAGACGGCGCCGATGACCTCGGGCGTGCAGGCGGTGTCCATCGGCCCGCAGGGTCTCGTCGGCGCCGCCGATCCGCGCCGCGAGGGAGTGGCCATCGGGGAGTAGAACCTTCGGCTTCCGGTCCGGGCGTCAACCCGGCCGAGCGCAGTGGAAGCCGGATTCGCTCTTTGATGTTTGCGCGATCCCGGATCGCGCCTGCGGCGCGTCCGGGATGACGGCCTCCGCTCAGTGGCTGATCATCCACGGACGCGCGGAGGGGAAGCTCTTGGCTCCGCTGGCCGCGGTGGCGGTCTTCGACTTCTTGGTGCGGCTCTTCATGCCGCCGGAGCAGCAGGAGCAGCTCGACGGGTGCTTCCTGGCGGCGAACTCGCCCGTCGTCATCGGCGCGTTGGCGGCGCGCTCATTGGTCGAGTGAGCGACCAGGCTCTCGCGCGACATGCCGCTGAAATGCGGCGCCGTCAGCATCACGCGGGGCGCGAGCGTGCCGCAGTCCGGGCAGGGTTGCGGCGCCTGATACTCGCTCATCGGCCGCATCTCGGTGAAGTCGCCGCAGCTTTCGCATTGATATTCGTAGACGGGCATCGGCGTGTCCTCTGGGCGTTTCCTCGGAGGAGGTGGAGCGGCGTGCTGAGCCGCCGCCCCGGATCCTGTGAAGTGGGGCGGGGCGGCGCTTTGCGCCGCCCCGCATGCACCGGACATAAGCGGGGGTCAAAGGTCCGGTGAAAGCGGCATGTCGATGGAGCCGTCGAGGAACTTGGTCGGCCCGGCGGCGGTCGGGTTGATGTCGAAGTCGAAGATCTCGGTCGGCAGCCACAGGGTGGCGCAGGCGTTCGGGATGTCGACGACGCCCGAGATGTGGCCCTGCACCGGCGCGGTGCCGAGGATCGAATAGGCCTGAGCGCCCGAATAGCCGAACTTCTTCAGGTATTCGATGGCGTTGAGGCAGGCCTGGCGATAGGCGATGTGGACGTCGAGATAGTGCTGGCCGCCATATTCGTCGACCGAGATGCCCTCGAAGATCAGGTAGTCCTTGTAGTTCGGCGTGACCGGCGAGGGCTTGAAGATCGGGTTCTTGATCCCGTACTTGGCCATGCCGCCCTTCAGCACCTCGACCTTGAGGTGCACCCAGCCGGCCATCTCGATGGCGCCGCAGAAGGTGATCTCGCCGTCGCCCTGGCTGAAGTGCAGGTCGCCCATGGAGAGGCCGCCGCCTTCCACATAGACCGGGAAGTAGATCTTGGAGCCGCGCGACAGGTCCTTGATGTCGCAATTGCCGCCATGCTCGCGCGGGGGAACGGTGCGCGCGCCGGTGGCCGCGGCGGCCGCCTTCGCGTCGCCGGTGAGCCGGCCCATATGGGCGGTGGCGGCGAAGGGCGGGACGGCGAGGGCGGGCACGCGGGTCGGGTTGGTGTCGATGAGCGCCTGCTCGCGGGTGTTCCAGGTCTCGAGCAGCTTCGGGTCGGGCAGGCAGCCGATCAGGCCGGGATGGATCAGCCCGGCGAAATTAACCCCCGGCACGTGGCGCGAGGAGGTGTACATGCCCTTGAAGTCCCAGATCGACTTCTGCGCCAGCGGGAAATGGTCGGTCAGGAAGCCGCCGCCATTCTTCTTGGAGAAGAAGCCGTTGAAGCCCCACTGGCTGTCGGGCATGGCGCCGATGTCGAGCAGGTCGACCACCAGCAGGTCGCCCGGCTCGGCGCCCTTGACGCCGATGGGGCCGGACAGGAAGTGCACGATCGACAGGTCGATGTCGCGCACGTCGTCGGCGGAATCGTTGTTCTTGATGAAGCCGCCGGTCCAGTCATAGGTCTCGACGATGAAGTCGTCGCCGGGCTTCACCCAGGCCACCATCGGAATGTCCGGGTGCCAGCGGTTGTGAACCATGTCGTTGTCATAGGCCGACTGGTTCAGGTCGACTTTGATAAGCGTCTCGGTCATGCGTTTCTCTCCCCGGGGACAAGCTGGAAACGTGGGCAGGCTGGGCACGGCGGTCTGGCGGGGGGCTCAGACCGAAAGGAACTTGGAGACCTTCGCCTCGTCGATGTCGGCGCGCACGTCCTCGTGGACGATCTCGCCGTTCTCGATGACGAGCACGCGGTCGGCGATGTCGAGGGCGAAGGAGAGCACCTGCTCCGAGACGACGATGGACAGGCCGCGTTCGTCGCGGATGCGCTTCAGCGTGCGCGCCATCTCGCGGATGATGGAGGGCTGGATGCCCTCGGTCGGTTCGTCGAGCAGCAGCACCTTGGGCGCGGTGGCGAGCGCGCGGGCGATGGCGAGCTGCTGCTGCTGGCCGCCGGAGAGGTTGCCCCCGCGCCGGCCCTTCATCTCCAGAAGCACCGGGAACAGCTCGTAGATATCCGGCGGCACTGTGCTCTCGCCGCGCGGAATGAGCCCGGTCTCGATGTTCTCCTGCACCGTCATGGTGGAGAAGATCATGCGGCCCTGGGGAACGTAGGCGACGCCGCTGGCGACGCGCTCATAGCTCTTGAACTTGGTCACGTCGGTGTCGCCGACCGTCACCGTGCCGCTCTTGGTCGGCACGATGCCCATGAGCGACTTCATGAGCGTGGTCTTGCCCATGCCGTTGCGGCCCATGATGGCGATGATCTCGTTGGGCGCGACCTTGAAGTTGAGGCCGTGCAGCACCTCGCTCTCGCCGTAGGAGACGTGCAGGTGGGATACGTTCAGCATGATCCGCCCCTCAATGGCCGAGATAGACTTCGATGACCTTCGGGTCCGCCTGGACCTTGGCCATGGAGCCCTCCGAGAGAATCTTGCCCTGGTGCAGCACCGTGACCTTGTGGGCGATGTCCTCGACGAACTTCATGTCGTGCTCGATCACGATCACCGAACGGTTCTTGATGATGGTGTTGAGCAGTTCGGCGGTCTTCTTGCGCTCGGACACGCTCATGCCGGCCACCGGCTCGTCGAGCATGAGCAGTTCGGGGTCCTGGATGAGCAGCATGCCGATCTCCAGCCACTGCTTCTGCCCGTGCGAGAGATATTCCGCGCGCTGGTCGAGCTGGTCGGCGAGGAAGATGGTCTCGGCGATCTCCTGCACCCGCTCCTTCACCGCGGTGTCGCGGCGGAAGGTCAGCGCTCCCACCACGGACCGGCCCTTGGGATAGGAAATTTCGAGGTTCTCGAAGACGGTGAGATCCTCGTAGATCGACGGATTCTGGAACTTGCGCCCCACCCCGGCGCGCACGATCTCGTGCTCCTTCATCCGGGTCAGCTCGCGCTCCTTGAAGCGGATCGAGCCGGTGGTCGCCCGGGTGCGGCCGCAGATGAGATCGAGCACCGTGGTCTTGCCGGCCCCGTTGGGACCGATGATCACGCGGATCTCGTTCTCGTCGACATAGAAGGACAGGTCGTTGACCGCCTTGAAGCCGTCGAAGGAGACGGTGAGCCCTTCCACCGCGAGAACGAAGTCCTTGTTCATGGTGTCGGCGATGACTTGCGGGTTCATGGCACCAGATCCTCACTCGGCCGCGGCGGGGGCCGTCGTCCCGGAGGACGGCGGGACGGGAGGCGTCGCCGAACGCTTCGCGGAGCCGCCGAACAGCGGGCCCAGATGCGGGGCGATGTAGGACTGCCAGAGGCCGGCGATGCCGTTCGGGAAGATGAGCACCACGGCGATGAACAGGCCGCCGAGGCCGAACAGCCAGAGTTCGGGGAAGCTCTCGGAGAAGGAGGTCTTGGCCCAGTTGACCACCAGCGTGCCGTAGATGGCGCCGAGGATCGACAGGCGCCCGCCGACCGCCGTGTAGATGACCATCTCGATCGAGGGCACGATGCCGACGAAGGACGGCGACATGAAGCCGACCTGCAGGGTGAACATCGCCCCGCCGACCGCCGACAGCGACGCCGCCAGGCAGAACACGAAGATCTTGAAGCTGGAGACGTCGTAGCCGGAGAAGCGCACCCGGTCCTCCTTGTCGCGCATGGCGACGAGGATGCGGCCGAGCTTGGAGGACTTCACGTAGAAGGCGAGCAGGATGCAGGCGATGAGCAGCGCCACGCAGACGAAGTAGAGGATGGTCTTCGCGCTGTCGGTGCGGATGTCCCAGCCGTGCAGGCTGCGCAGGTCGGTGATGCCGTTGATGCCGCCGGTATAGCCCTGCTGGCCAATGATCAGGATGGTCATGATCGCGGCGAGCGCCTGGGTGATGATGGCGAAGTACACGCCGCCCACGCGCCGCTTGAACATGGCGTAGCCGAGCACGAGGGCGAAGAAGGCCGGCACCAGGACCACGGCGATGGTGGTGAAGCCGAAGCTCCGGAACGGCTCCCAGAACCACGGCAGCGACGTGATCTGGTTCCAGTCCATGAAGTCCGGGATGCCCGGCGTGGTCTGGATCTTGGTGTTCTCCGGGCTGGAGGATTCCAGCTTGAGGAACATCGCCATGCAGTAGCCGCCGAGGCCGAAGAACACGCCCTGGCCGAGCGAGAGAATGCCGGCATAGCCCCAGCACAGCACGAGGCCGAGCGCCACGAAGGCGTAGGTCAGGTACTTGCCGACGAACTGCAGGCGGAAATTGTCCAGCGTCAGCGGCAGGACCACGACGAGGATGAAGGCGAGGACGACGATCCCGATGATGTCCTGGGGTCGCAGGAAGAAGGTGCGGCTGGACGATTTGCTCATGTGCGCCTCCTCAGCGACGGACCTTGATGACGAACAGGCCCTGGGGCCGCAGCATCAGGATGATGACCACGCCAAGCAGCGTGAGGACCTTGGCCATCGAGCCGGAGAGGAAGAACTCCATGGTCGACTGGGCCTGCGAGATGGTGAAGGCGGAGGCGATGGTGCCGAGAAGGCTCTGCGCGCCGCCGAAGACGACGACCAGGAAGGTGTCGACGATGTAGAGCTGTCCGGAGGTCGGGCCGGTCGAGCCGATCATGGTGAAGGCCGAACCGGCGACGCCGGCGATGCCGCAGCCGAGGCCGAAGGTGTAGCGGTCGATCTTCTCGGTGTTGATGCCGACGGCGCCGGCCATGACGCGGTTCTGCACCACGGCGCGCACCTGCTTGCCCCAGGCCGACTTGTACATCAGCAGGGCGACGGCGACGGTGATGGCGATGGTCAGACCCATGACGAACAGGCCGTTGATCTGCACCTCGACCACCTCGGTGACGGGCAGCGAACCCATCATCCAGCTCGGCAGCTCGACGCCGACCTCACGGGGGCCGAAAACGGAGCGGTAGACCTGCTGGAGGATGAGGCTGAGGCCCCAGGTGGCGAGCAGAGTGTCGAGCGGGCGTTTGTAGAGACGCCGGATCATCAGCCATTCCACCGCCATTCCGAGCGCGCCGGAGGCGAAGAAGGCCAATATCATCGCGATGAAGAAGTAGATGCTAAACAGGGCCGGAATGTAATGTAGAAACAATTGCGATGTGAAATAGGTGACATAGGCGCCGAGGATCATGAACTCGCCATGCGCCATGTTGATGACGCCCATCTGGCCGAAGATGATCGCCAGACCCAGCGCCATGAGAACGAACACCGAGAACAGGATGAGGCCGGCGAAGCCTTGCATCAGGAAGATCGAGCTGAGTTCGCTCAACGAGTATTCGGAAAACATTCAGAAATCCCCCGGCGTGCGCGCGTGCGGCGCGGTCCCCGTCAACGGAAAGAGCCCCGGAGAGGGCGCGAGCCCTCTCCGGGTGGGAGCTTCAACCGATCACTGGTAGCCCTTCGGGAACGGATCGGGCTCGATCAGCTCGGGGGTCTCGAAGACCACCTTGAACTGGCCGTCCGGCTGGGCCTGGCCGACGCGGGTCTTGGACCACAGATGGTGGTTCGGGTGGATCTTGACGTAGCCTTCCGGCGCCTTGGTGAACTCGATGCCGGCCGAGGCCTCGGCGATCTTGTCGATGTCGAAGGAGCCCGCCTTCTCGACGGTCATTTTCCACAGCCACGGGCCGAGATAGGCAGCCTGGGTGACGTCACCGATCACGGTCTTCTCGCCCCACATCTTCTTGAAGGCGGCGACGAAGTCCTTGTTGTTCGGATTGTCGAGCGACTGGAAGTACTTCATGCAGCTATAGGCGTTGACGAAGTTCTCGCCGCCGATGCCGTCGATCTCGTCCTCGGTCACCGAGATGGTGAGCAGGGTCTGCTTCGAGAGGTCGATGCCGGCCGCCTTGAGCTGCTTGTAGAAGGCGACGTTCGAGCCGCCGACGACCGCGGCGTAGATCACGTCCGGCTTGGTCAGCTTGAACTTGTTGATCACCGAGTTGAACTGGGTGTGGCCGAGCGGGAAGTAATCCTCGCCCACGACCTTGCCGGCCAGCTTGTTCTCGATGTGCTTGCGGGCGATCTTCATCGAGGTGCGCGGCCAGATGTAGTCCGAGCCGATGAGGTAGAAGCTCTTGGCGCCCTTGGTCTTGTTGACCCAGTCGAGGCCGGCGAGGATCTGCTGGGTGGCTTCCTGGCCGGTGTAGATGACGTTCTTGGACTGCTCGAGGCCTTCATAGAAGGTCGGGTAGTACAGCATGCCGTTGTACTGCTCGACGACCGGCAGCACGGCCTTGCGCGAGGCCGAGGTCCAGCAGCCCATGATGGCCGCGACCTTGTCGTTGACCAGCAGCTTCTTGGCCTTCTCGGCGAAGGTCGGCCAGTCGGACGCGCCGTCCTCCTGGATGAACTTGATCTTGCGGCCGAGCACGCCGCCCATCGCGTTGATCTGCTCGATGGCGAGCTTCTCGGCCTGCACCGAGCCGGTCTCCGAGATCGCCATGGTGCCGGTGACCGAGTGCAGGATGCCAACGGTGACTTCCGTATCGGTAACGGCGAGGCCCGTGGTGTTCACGGCAGACGTCGCCGGCGCCTGGGCGAAGGCGGGAGTAGAAAAGAGGCCGGTGTTTGCGAGAAGAGGCACGGCCGGCAGCGTCGCCATGCCCATAAGGAGCTTGCGGCGCGTGCTCGAAAACTTGGAAGAATTGTCGTTATTTGAAGACATAAGTTCCCCTCCACGGGTTTGACGTGGCCTTAACAAGCTTAGCTATGTGCTTGCATTGACCGGATCGTGGGGGGCGATGACGCGATGCAGCAATACGTCGATTGACGTATAGGGGATTGGCGGCGGCTCCTACACAGTGACCCGGTAAGCTCGGCGTCGCGTGTGCGTTCGCCGGCGTACATGTTCGCGCGCGCGCGTATAGAAGTTCAATGATCTGGCTTGTGGTAAAGGTGGAAGCTGTTCGCCCTATTTGGATTCAATTTGAAATTAAATCATTGACAGATGGGTCGGCGCTGTCACCGATACACGGCGGTCAACGTGACGCGGACAGTGTCGACTTAACTGGAACGGTTCGTGCTTGATATTCGGCCGGCGGAGGTGGGCTCCGTCCGGGTTCGATGCAGTGCAGCAACAACAAAATGCGTGGGGAGGTTAAGCGCGCGGGCATGTCTGGCGTCGATGCGGCGAGGCGGAACCCTATGGCGGCGGAACAGAAGATCGTTCGCGTGCGGCGCCGCTACAATCAGTGGGTCGTCAACGAGACGCTGGAAGACTACGCTCTGCGCTTCACGGCCAAGAGCGCGCGCCGCTGGTCGGCGCTGCGCGTGGCCAATACCGCGCTCGGCGCGGTGTCCTTCCTGGCGCTGGAGGCGATCGGCGGGGCGATCACGCTCGCCTACGGCTTCCAGAACGCGGTGGCGGCCATTCTCGTGGTCTGCGCCATCATCTTCGCCGCCGGCCTGCCGATCAGCTACCACGCCGCCAAGTTCGGCGTCGACATCGACCTGCTCACCCGCGGCGCCGGCTTCGGCTATATCGGCTCCACCGTCACCTCGCTGATCTACGCCTCCTTCACCTACCTGTTCTTCGCCATCGAGGCGGCGATCATGGCGCTGGCGCTGGAGATGTGCTTCGGCGTGCCGCTGATGATCGGCTATTTCATCAGCGCGCTGGTGGTGATCCCGCTGGTGACGCACGGCATCACCTTCATCAGCCGGTTCCAGCTCTGGACGCAGCCGTTCTGGCTGGTGCTGAACATCATTCCCTTCGTCTTCATCTTCCTGATGGCGGATGATCCGATGGCCGGGTGGACCTCCTTCACCGGCCAGTTCGGCGCGCGCGACGGCTCGTTCGACCTCGTGCTGTTCGGCGCCGCCACGACGGTCGTGTTCGCGCTGGTGGCGCAGATCGGCGAGCAGGTCGACTTCCTGCGCTTCCTGCCGCGCCGGGCGCCCGGGCGCAGCGAGACGGCGCGCAATGTGCTGTGGTGGGTCGCGCTGCTGAGCGCCGGGCCGGGCTGGATCATCCCCGGCGGCATCAAGATGCTGGCCGGGTCCTTCCTTACCTATTTCGCGCTCACCCAGGGCATTCCGCTGCTCCACGCCGCCGAGCCCACGCAGATGTATCTGGTGGCGTTCAAGACGGTGCTGTCGCCGGAGGTGGCGCTCGCCTTCACCGGCGTCTTCGTCATCCTGGCGCAGCTGAAGATCAACGTGACCAACTCCTATGCGGGGTCGATCGCCTGGTCGAACTTCTTCTCGCGCCTGACGCACAGCCATCCGGGCCGGGTGGTCTGGCTGGTGTTCAACGTCACCATCGCGCTCACCCTGATGGCGCTCGGCATCTACAAGGCGCTGGAGCAGATCCTCGGCCTCTACGCCATCGTGGCGGTGGCGTGGGTGGCGGCGCTGGTGGCCGATCTCGTGGTCAACAAGCCGATGGGCTGGAGCCCGCCGGGCATCGAGTTCAAGCGGGCGCATCTCTACGACATCAACCCGGTCGGCGTCGGCGCGGTGCTGGCCGGCACGCTGGTCGGAGTCATCGCCTTCGCCGGCTTCTTCGGGCCGACGCTGAAGGTGTTCGCGCCCTTCCTCGCGCTGGTGGTCTCCTTCGTCGCGGCCGCCGCCATCGCCTTTGCCACCGGCGGGCGCTACTACATCGCCCGGCGCACGGCCAAGAACTGGGATGCCCGCCATACGCTCAAGTGCTGCATCTGCGAGCACAAGTTCGAGCCGGAGGACATGGCGCACTGCCCGGTCTATGCGGGCCCGATCTGCTCGCTGTGCTGCTCGCTCGACGCGCGCTGCAACGACCGCTGCAAGGAGGATGCGCGCTTCCCCGACCAGATACTGGCGGCGATGCGAGCCACGCTGCCGAGCTGGGTGGTGGCCCGCGTCAATTCGCGGCTCGGCCACTATATCGGCGTCATGTCGCTGCTGGCGCTGGTGATCGGCGGCATATTGGGCGTGATCTATTTTCAGGCGACCTTCGCGCCGGCGGCCGAGCGCGAGGCGGTCGGCAATGTGCTGTTCACGCTCTATTTCATCCTGCTCATCATCGCCGGCGTCGCCGCCTGGCTGCTGGTGCTGGCGCAGGAAAGCCGCAGCGTCGCGCAGGAGGAGAGCAACCGCCAGACGTCGCTGCTGATGCGGGAGATCGAAGCGCACAAGCGCACCGACGCCAAGCTGCAGAAGGCCAAGGAAGCCGCCGAGGCCGCCAACCTCGCCAAGAGCCGCTATGTCGTCGGCATCAGCCACGAGCTGCGCACGCCCCTCAACGCCATTCTCGGCTACGCCCAGCTTCTGGAGCGCGACACGCTGATCCCGCCGCACCGGCGCGACGCCATCCGCGTCGTGCGGCGCTCGGCCGAGCACCTGTCCGGCCTGATCGACGGGCTGCTCGACATCTCCAAGATCGAGGCCGGGCGGCTGCATCTCAACCGCGACGAGGTGCGCATCGGCGACTTCCTCGACCAGCTTGTCGACATGTTCCGCCTTCAGGCTACCGCCAAGGGCATCGACTTCGTCTATGTGCGCCCCGAGCGGCTGCCGGCGGTCGTCTACACCGACGAGAAGCGGCTGCGGCAGATCCTGATCAACCTCCTGTCCAACGCGATCAAGTTCACCGCCAGCGGGCGGGTGGCCTTGCGCGTGGGCTATCGCAACCAGGTGGCCGAGTTCGAGGTGGAGGACAGCGGCATCGGCATTCCCGCCGCCGACCACAAGCGCATCTTCGAGCCGTTCGAGCGCGGCGAGCGCGCCGGCACCTATTCCACCGCCGGCATCGGCCTCGGCCTCACCATCACCAAGCTGCTGACCGAGATCATGGGCGGCGAGATATCGCTAACCTCGACGCCCGGGGAGGGCAGCACCTTCCGGGTGAAGCTGATGCTCTCGGAGGTCACGAATCCCTCCGGCGTCGCCCCGATCCAGCACCGGCACATCGCCGGCTATACCGGCCCGCGCCGCACGGTGATGGTCGCCGACGACGACGCCGCCCATCGCGACCTGATGCACGAGCTGCTGGTGCCGCTCGGCTTCACCGTGCTGGCGGCCTCCGACGGCGTGCAGGCGCTCGACATGGTGCGCGAATGGGACCCGGACCTGCTGCTGCTCGACATCTCCATGCCCGGCCTCAATGGCTGGGAGGTGGTGCGGCTGCTGCGCGACGAGGGGCGCGCGCGCCCGCGCATCATCATCATCTCGGCCAATGCGGGGGAGATACACGGCGACGGGCTGTCCCAGCACGACGACCATCTGGTGAAGCCGGTGCATCTGCGCACGCTGCTGGAGAAGATGGCCGTGCTGCTCGACCTCGAATGGATCGGCGAGGCCGAGCTGACCGCGCAGGCGGTGAAGGAGGTGGTGCCGGCCGGCAGCCTTCAGGCGCCTTCCGGCGTGCATATCGACGACCTCGTGAAGCTGGGCGAGATCGGCTATGTGCGCGGCATCCAGGCCAAGCTGAGCGAGATCGAGGGCGCCTCGCCCGACCACAAGGCGTTCGTCACGCATATGCGCGACCTGATGGAAACGTTCGACCTCAAACAATACATGGCTGTCCTGGAGGCGTTGCGCAGCAATGATGCATAGCGTGGAGCGCCGAGACATCGTCCTCGTGGTGGACGATTCGCCGGAGACGCTGAGTCTCCTCACCGACGCGCTCGAAGCGGCGGGCGCAACGGTGCTGGTCGCCGTCGAGGGCGCCAACGCGCTGGCGCTGGTCGAGCGCATCACGCCCGACATCATCCTCATGGACGCGGTGATGCCGGGCATGGACGGGTTCGAGACCTGCCGCCTGCTCAAGCGCAACAAGGCGGTCGCCCATGTGCCGGTCATCTTCATGACCGGCCTGTCGGAGACCGAGCAGATCGTGAAGGGGCTGGAGGCCGGCGGGGTCGACTATGTGACCAAGCCGATCTCGCCGGACGAGCTTATCGCGCGCATCCGCGTGCATCTGGCCAATGCCCGCCAGACCCACAGCGCCCGCGCGGCGCTCGACGCGGCCGGGCGCTACCTGCTCTCGGCGACGCGCGAGGGCCGGGTGCTGTGGTCGACGCCCCAGGCGACGGCGCTGCTGACCGCGATCACCATCTCGCCGCCGGGCGACAGCTTCATGCTGCCCGAATCGGTGCGCCGCTGGCTGGAAGGCCGCAAGGGCGAGTCCGCGGCGGCCGAGCCGAACGTGATCGAGCTTGCCGTCGACAGCACGCCGCGCCGGCTCAAGCTCTCCTATGTCGGGCAGATCGGCCCTGAGGAACTGCTGCTGCGCATCGTCGAGGACGAGGGCCTGCCGCCCGAGCAGGTGCTGAGGGCGAAGCTGAACCTCACCGTACGCGAGGCCGAGGTGCTGATGTGGCTGGCGCGCGGCAAGGCCAATCGCGACATCGGCGAGATTCTCGGCCTGTCGCCGCGCACGGTGAACAAGCATCTCGAGCAGATCTACGCCAAGATCGGCGTGGAGAATCGCGCGGCAGCCACGGCGCTGGCCGTCACGGCGCTCACCAGCCGGTAGCTGCGCACCCCTCTGGCGGTCCGCCGGATTTTCCGCCATAAAGCCCGACCCGCGCCCAGGTGGCGGCATGTATGTACCGTCCGTCGCTGCCCGGCGCGCCGAGGGGGATGGTATCCGGCCCGCTCGGCGAATCACGGGGTGCCTCGAATCGTGCAGCCGCGCCATTTGCCCGCCTGTTGGGCGGAATCCCGGCCGGATTTGGGGGCGTACTCATAAAATTCAAATCTGAAGCGAAAAAACTGCGATATAATTTCAAAATTGTTGCTTTATCGACAACGAAGTGTAAATTCCGCCGCCAAGCCCAGGCTCGACGGGGGTCGCCAAGGTGAACAAGAAGCATATCGTTACGGGTGGAATTGCTCTGGCATGCGGCGCCACGCTTCTCGGCGGCATCGCCTTTGCGCAGCCGCGTTGGGCCGGCAGCGACCTGCAGGGCGCCGTGGAGCGCGTGTGCGTGGTGGAGATCAGTTCCTCCGCCGGCCGCATCGAGCTGCAGAATCTCTGCTTCAACCCGCGCGCCGTCCGCATCAGCTGGGGTGAGGGTCGCCTCGTCGACTACTGCCTCAACAGCGGCGGCGACGTGCGCTTCGTCACCAAGCTGGCGGACACCTACCGGCTCGTGCGCGAGCAGGACATCCTGCTCTGCCAGTGAAGCCGGGCCGGCATCGCCGCCGGCTTTAGCGAAGTTCCATTTGATCCTATGGCGCCATCCGTACCCGCGGGTGGCGTTTTCGTCAGGCGTCAGCCGTCCGCGCCCTCGCGGGTCGGGGCCAGGCGATCGAGCTCGTCGTCGGCGAAGAGCCGTGAGCGGGTGAGGAAGCGCACGTCCCGCCCGTTCTCCAGGCTGAACATGCCACCGCGCCCGGGCACCACGTCGATGATCAGCTGCGTGTGCTGCCAGTAGGCGAATTGCGAGGGGCTCATATAGAAGGGCGCCCCGCCGATCTCGCCCATGCGCACGTCGCGGTCGCCGACGATGTAGTCGCCCTGCGCGTAGCACATGGGCGAGGAGCCGTCGCAGCATCCCCCCGACTGGTGGAACAGCAGCGGCCCGTTGGCGGCGGCGAGGGTGGCGATGAGTTCGAGGGCGGCCGGTGTCGCCAGCACCCTGGGAATGGTGTCGGCGACGGTTGCGGCTTCGGCTTCGGCGGTGCTCGTTGGGCTCATGAGGGCCTCCTTACGAAAAAAGCCGCCGTCCCGGCGAAGGGTTCCGGGACGGCGCAACGCCGGTATGACGGCGAGGCAGGCGGCTCGGCGGGCGACGGCCCGGTGGCTCCGGTTGCCGCCCGCCGGCCATCCGCTCAGAAGAAGCCGAGCTTCTTCGGGCTGTAGCTGACCAGCATGTTCTTGGTCTGCTGGTAGTGGTCGAGCATCATCTTGTGGTTCTCGCGACCGATGCCGGACTGCTTGTAGCCGCCGAAGGCCGCGTGGGCGGGATAGGCGTGGTAGCAGTTGGTCCACACGCGGCCGGCCTGGATGGCGCGGCCGAAGCGGTAGGCGCGGTTGCCGTCGCGGGTCCACACGCCGGCGCCGAGGCCGTACAGCGTGTCGTTGGCGATGGAGAGCGCGTCCTCGTCGTCCTTGAAGGTGGTCACGGACACGACCGGGCCGAAGATCTCCTCCTGGAAGATCCGCATCTTGTTGTGGCCCTTGAACACCGTCGGCTTCACATAGTAGCCGCCGGCGAGGTCGCCGCCGAGATTGTTGCGCTCGCCGCCGGTGAGCACCTGCGCGCCTTCCTGCTTGCCGATGTCGATATAGGACAGGATCTTGTCGAGCTGCTCGGAAGAGGCCTGGGCGCCGATCATGGTCGCCGGGTCGAGCGGCGAGCCCTGAATGATGTCTTCCACCCGCTTCAGCGCCTTCTCCATAAAGCGGTCATAGATGCTTTCCTGGATCAACGCGCGGCTCGGGCAGGTGCAGACCTCGCCCTGGTTGAGCGCGAACATGACGAAGCCTTCGACCACCTTGTCGAAGAAGTCGTCGTCCTCGGCCACCACGTCCTTGAAGAAGATGTTCGGCGACTTGCCGCCCAGCTCCAGCGTGACGGGGATGAGGTTCTGGCTGGCGTACTGCATGATCAGCCGGCCGGTCGTCGTCTCGCCGGTGAAGGCGATCTTGGCGATGCGGTTGGAGCTGGCGAGCGGCTTGCCGGCTTCGAGGCCGAAGCCGTTGACGATGTTCAGCACGCCCGGGGGCAGAAGGTCGGCGATCAGCTCGGCCAGCACGAGGATGGAGGCCGGGGTCTGTTCGGCGGGCTTGAGCACCACGCAATTGCCGGCGGCCAGCGCCGGGGCGAGCTTCCACACCGCCATGAGGATGGGGAAGTTCCACGGGATGATCTGCCCGACGACGCCGAGCGGCTCGTGGAAATGGTAGGCGATGGTATCGTGGTCGATCTCGCTGATGCCGCCTTCCTGGGCGCGCACGGCGCCGGCGAAGTAGCGGAAATGGTCGATGGCGAGCGGCATGTCGGCCGCCGTCGTCTCGCGGATCGGCTTGCCGTTGTCCCAGGTTTCGGCCAGCGCCAGGAGGTCGAGATTTTCCTCCATGCGGTCGGCGATCTTGTTGAGAATCTGGGCGCGCTCGGCGGCCGAGGTGCGGCCCCAGGCGTCCTTGGCGGCATGGGCGGCGTCGAGCGCCTTCTCGATGTCGGCCGCGTCGGAGCGGGCGATCTCGCAGATCTTGCCGCCGGTGACGGGCGAGGTGTTGTCGAAATAGCGGCCGCCGACCGGCTCGACGAACTGGCCGCCGATGAAGTTCCCGTAGCGGGCCTTGAAGGGCGACTGCTTGGTGATGGCGAGTTCAGGTTTGTTCATATGTTCCTCCCAGGCTGGGAGTCCGAGAATTGCACCCGTTGTGCCAGTCCTTTGCGGCGATGCACAAATTCGATACTGCATGGCGGCAAGATGTTGGTATTGCTCGCGGGCGCGGTGCTCTCGCGAAGCGGTGATGATCATTCGCGTGGACGCGCCACGAAAACTTTGCAACAACTGTCCGATATAACAACAAGACCTGCGACACGTGTGGCATTTTGCAACACTCCGGGAGGATCGCATGCGCCCCGAGGTCTCATCGCGCACGGTGCTCGCCGCGCGCCGGCAGTTCTTTCAGCACGCCCGCCCGGACCGGCCGCTGGACGCGCTGGTGCCGGAGCCGATCCTGCGCTCGTGGCAGCGCTGCCAGGAACGCGGGCTCGACAGCGCCGCGCTGCCGCGCCTCGAACCGCTGACCGCCTATGAGCTTAGCGCCGTCGCCGAGCGGCACGAGCGGCTGCGCCGGCTGTGCCGGCCGGAGATCGAGAGCCTCTACGCCGACGCCATGCAGACCGGCTGCGTGGTCATCCTCACCGATGCCGACGGGCTGATCCTCGACGCGCTCGGCAATGCCGACTTCGCCGCCCGCGCCGCGCAGGTGGCGCTGCGCCCCGGCGTGCTGTGGGGCGAGAACTCGACCGGCACCAACGCGGTCGGCACCGCGCTGGTCGAGGGCCGGCCCATCGCCGTGCATGGCGGCGAGCATTATTACGACCCGCACGGCATCCTCTCCTGTTCGGCGGCGCCGATCCTCGATCCCTATGGCCGCACCGTCGGCGCGCTCGACCTGTCCGGCCCGGCGGCGGTCGACCATCGCCACGCGCTCGGCCTCGTGCGCATGGCGGTGGCGCAGATCGAGCACCGTTTCTTCGACGAGGATTTCGCCGGGAGGCGCATCCTGCGCCTGCAATCCGAGCGGGCCCTTTTGGGAACCGCGCGCGAGGGCGTGCTGGTGTTCGAGGATGAGCGGCTGGTGGCCGCCAACCGCACCGGGCTCGGCCTTGTCGGCGCCGACTGGTCGGCGCTCGGCGCGGCGCGGGCGGACGCGCTGCTGGAGCGCCTGCCGCGTCCCGACGGCGAGACCCATGCGCTGCGCGGCGCCCGTGGCGAGGCCCTGTTCGCCCGTTTCGACGGCGCCGGCGGCAGCATCGCCCGTGCCTTGCGGCCGACGACGCCTGCGGCCCGGCTGCGGGACGCCGGGCCGGTGCTCGGCACGCCCGAGCGCGAGGCGATCGGCCGCGCGGTGCGGATGGTGGATGCCGACGTGCCCGTGCTGGTGCGCGGGGAGACCGGCACCGGCAAGGAACTGGCGGCGCGCGAGATTCACCGGCTCAGCACCCGGGGGGGCGGCCCCTTCGTGGCGGTGAACTGCGCCTCGATTCCCGAGACGCTGATCGAATCCGAGCTGTTCGGCTATGAGGACGGCGCCTTCACCGGCGCGCGCCGGCATGGCCGCAAGGGCCTGCTGCGCGAGGCCGATGGCGGCGTGCTGTTCCTCGACGAGATTGGCGACATGCCGCTGGGGCTGCAATCCCGGCTGCTGCGCGTGCTTCAGGAGCGCGAGGTCGCCCCGCTCGGCGGCGGTCGGCCGGTCAAGGTGGACTTCGCGCTGCTCTGCGCCACCCATCGCGACCTGCGCGCGCTGGTGGAGACGGGCAGCTTCCGGCAGGACCTGTATTTCCGCATCGCCCATTACACGGTGGAACTGCCGCCGCTGCGGGCTCTGGCCGACCGGCGCGCCATCGTGCGGGCGCTGTGGCAGCGCCTCGTCGACGACGACCGGATCACCCTCTCGGAGGGTTGCGAGCGGCGTCTGGCGGAGCATGGCTGGCCGGGCAATTTCCGCCAGCTCGCGGGCACGCTGCGGGCTCTCGCCGCCCTTGCCGAGCCGCACCGGCCGGTGAACGAGGACATGCTGCCGGCCGACATCCTGTCCGCCTCGCCGATCCCCGCCGCGCCCGCGCCGGACACGCTCGACGCCCTGACCGTGGAGGCGATGCGGCGCGCGCTCGATGCCTGCGGCGGCAATGTCTCGCAGGCGGCGCGCCGGCTGGGCGTCAACCGCTCCACGCTCTACCGGCGCCTCTTCCAAGCCTGATCGGCCGCGCGGCGGGAACCTGCCGCGCTGCCGCCCGTTGCCTCTCCAGACAAGCAACGGAGGCATGACCATGGTCCGCGATCCCCGCCGGCTCGACCAGAATCCCGTCGTCGTCGACCCGGCCAATGTCGATGCCGTGCTCGACGACCGGCTGACCGGGGTAAGCGACCCGCTCGCCCCTCCGCTCGACGAGGTCGACAACGACAATCACCCCACGGATGGCAAGGAGGCGCGCCGCGACGGCGGGCGCTTCCACAAGGAGACGCTGCAAACCGTCGACGGTTCGCTCGACGGCACGCCCGAAGAGCCGGACGATCCGCGCCGCTGACGCGCCGCGCGCTCAGGGGTCGGTCGGCTCGGGGTCGTTCTCGGGGGCGTCCGGGTTGCCCTCGACGCGGTCGCGGTAGAGCGAGGCGCGGGCCAGCAGCATCAGCGTCACCGGCGTGGTGATGGTGATGAAGAGGGCGATCAGCACCTCGTGCACCAGCGGCCGGCTCTGCAGCACCGAAAAGCAGATCATCGAGGCGACGAGGATCGAGCCGGTGCCGAGCGTGGCGCCGAGCGAGGGGGCGTGCAGCCGGGCGTAGAAATTCGGCAGCCGCCACAGGCCGATGGAACCGATCAGCGTCACCAGCGCGCCGGCGACGAGCAGGAACGAGACCAGGAGCGCCGCCCAGAGCGGCAGGTCGGGAACCGGGCTCATTCGACCACCTCGCCGCGCATGAGGAACTTGGCGAGCGCCACCGTGCCGACGAAGCCGAGCAGGCCGATGACCAGCGCCGCCTCGAAATAGAGCGTGGCGCCGCTGCGTATGCCCAGCGTCAGCAGGATCAGCATCGCATTCACGTAGAAGGTGTCGAGGCCGATGATGCGGTCCTGCGCGCGCGGGCCGCGGATGAAGCGCAGCGCCGCGCAGGCCATGGCGAGGGCGAGCAGTATCTGCGCCACCGTGATCGACCAGCCGAGGATCGCCGCGCTCATTCGAAGATCTCCATCAGCAGGGCCTCGTAACGCTGCTTGATGATGCGCACCCACTCCTTCTCGTCCACCAGATCGAGCACGTGCAGCATCAGGACCCCGCGCGAGGGATCGTAATGCACCCATTGGGTGCCCGGCGTGCAGGTCAGCACGATGGCCAGCACGGCGAGGCCGTAGCTGTTGGTCAGGTCGAGCCGCAGGCTCATGAAACCGGAATGGGTGCGCCGCTCCTCGCCGCCGAGGATGATGCGGCCGACGGCGATGTTGGAGCGGAACACGTCGACGAAGACCCGCCCGGCGAGGCGGGCCACGGCGCGCGGGCGGCGCAGGCGCGTCGGCGGTGGATCGAGCGCCACCATCAGCCAGCAGCCGCCGAAGGCCACGACTGCGCCGAGCACGAGCTGGCCGGCGGAGAGGCTCTGCATCAGCAGCAGCCACATGGCGAGGAGGGCGAGGAACAGCAGCGGATGCGGCAGCACCTTGCGGATGAGGCTCATGGCGTGCCTCCCGGCGCAGCACGCCCGGCCGGAGTATTGCCGGAAGCGGCGGGACCGAGCACCTCGCGGGCATATTCGCTGGGCCAGTAGAGGATCTGCGCGGTGGCCTCCATGTAGCGCATGGTCGGACCGCCCGCGACCGTCATCGCCGCGCACAGGAACAGCAGCACCCCGACCGGGATCGCCTCGATGGCGCGCACGCGCGGAATCTCGTTCTCCGCCGGCACCCAGAGCGTGCGGATGCCGTTGCGGGTCATGGCGATCAGCGTGGCGAGGCCCGACATCATCAGCAGCGCGACGAAGGCCCAATGCGCGGCCGGAATGTCCCCGGCCTCGTTGATCAGCGCCGACAGCATGGCGAATTTGGCGATGAAGCCGGAAAGCGGGGGCAGGCCGGCGAGCAGCGCGGTGCAGGCGACGAAGGCGCCGCCCAGCACGGCGATGGTGGCGGGAATGGCGACGCCGACTTCCTCGTCCTCGTCCTCGATGTCCTCCTCCGGGTCGCCGAAAATTTCCAGCGTCACTGCCAGCACGTCGGCGCCGGCCGCTTGGCCGCGCTCGATCAGCTCCACCAGCAGGAAATAGGCGCTGATGGCGAGGGTGGACGCGGCCATGTAGTAGAGCGCACCGGAGATCACCGCACTGTTGCCGGTGCCGATGGCGGCGAGCAGCGTGCCGGAGGACACCAGCACCGCATAGCCGCCGAGCCGCTGCATGGACTGCGAGGCCAGCACGCCGATGGCGCCGAAGGCGATGGTGGCCATGCCGCCATAATAGAGCCAGAGCGCGCCGAATTCCTCCGAGGCGCCGGCCTCGTCGCCGAAGCAGAGCAGGAACAGGCGCAGGATCACATAGACGCCGACCTTGGTCATGATGGCGAACATCGCCGCGATCGGCGCGCAGGCGGCGGCATAGGTGGTCGGCAGCCAGAAGCTCAGCGGCCACATGCCGGCCTTCACCAGGAAGGCGATGCCGAGCACCGCCGCGCCGGCCTCCATCAGCACGCGCGCCTGCGGCTCCAGCGTCGGCACGATGCGGCTCAGATCCGCCATGTTGAGCGTGCCGGTGACGCCGTAGATCACCGCGACGCCGATGAGGAAGAGCGAGGAGGCGACGAGGTTGATCGGGATGTAATGCAGCCCCGCCCGCACCCGCGCCGTGCCGGAGCCGTGCAGCACCAGCCCGTAGGAGGCGGCGAGCAGGATCTCGAAGAAGACGAACAGGTTGAACAGGTCGCCGGTGAGGAAAGCGCCGTTCAGGCCGGTCAGCAGCAGCAGGAACAGCGTGTAGAAGCGCGGCCCCGCCTTGTGCCAGCGCGCCATGGCGAAGAGCAGCGTCGCGCTGCCGAGCAGGGCGGTCAGAAGCAGCATCATCGCGGCGAGGCGGTCGACCACCAGCACGATGCCGAAGGGCGGCGGCCAGTTGCCGAGCGGATAGACGAAGATGGTCGACCAGCGGTCGCCCGAGGGCATGTTGACCAGCACGATCAGCGTGACCGCGATGCCCAGAAGGGCCAGCACGGTGGCAAGGCTTAGCACCATCTTCAACAGGCGCCGGCGCTCGTCGAACAGCAGCATGAAGGCGCCCACCGCCAGCGGCAGCAGGACCGGCAGGATGGCGAGATGCTCGATTGCCGGGGTCGTCGCGCCGGTCATCGCTCCGGCTCCCGTCCGTCGACATGGTCGGTGCCGGTGCGCCCGCGCGCGGCGAGCAGCACGACGAGGAACAGCGCCGTCATGGCGAAGCCGATGACGATGGCGGTCAGCACCAGCGCCTGCGGGATCGGGTCGGCCAGCACGGTGGGGTCGCCGGCCGTTCCCGTGCCGATGATCGGCGGGGCGCCGACCCGCAGTCCGCCGCCGGCCATGGCGAAGATGAACAGGTTGACCGCGTAGGAGACCAGCGAGAGGCCGATGATGACCTGATAGGTGCGCGGGCGCAGGATGAGCCACACGCCCGAAGCGGCGAAGATGCCGATGCCGATCGACAGGATGATTTCCATCAGTCGCCTCCCTCCGCCGCCTGGGCGGCGCGCGAGCTGCGCAGCGACTGATGGGCGAGGGCGATCAGGATCAGCACGGTGGCGCCGACCACCAGCGAGAACACGCCGAGGTCGAACAAAAGGGCGGACGCCGCCGGCATCTTGCCGATGAAGGGAATGTCCAGATACTGGAAATGCGAGGTGAGGAACGGGTAGCCGAACCACCAGGAGCCGGCCCCCGTCGCCGCCGAGGTGAGCAGGCCGAGCCCCATCCAGCGCAGCGGCAGCACGCGCAGATGGTCCTCCACCCAGCGCGTGCCGCTCGCCATGTACTGCACCACGAAGGCGATGGAGAGGGTGATGCCGGCCGCGAAGCCGCCGCCCGGCAGGTCGTGGCCGCGGATGAACAGATAGACCGCCATCACCGCGATGACCGGGAACAGCCAGTTCATGATCAGGCGCGGGATCAGCATGTAGTCGGTCACGGTGTCGCCCGGCGAGCGGTCCGGCTCGGCCTCGTCATAGGCGTTCTGCACGCGCTGCTGCTCGGGCGCCGCGACGCTCTCCGGCGCCGGGCGGAAGCGGCGCAGCAGGGCGAAGACGGTCAGCGCGGCGAGGCACAGAACCACGATCTCGCCCATGGTGTCGAAGCCGCGGAAGTCGACCAGTATGACGTTGACGATGTTGCGCCCGCCGCCCTCCGTGTAGGCGCGCTCGACGAAGAAGCGCGACACGGTGTCGGGCACCGGGCGGGTCATCAGGCAATAGGCGAGGAAGGCCATCAGCCCGCCGAGCGAGCAGGCGAGGGCGAGGTCTATATAGCGGCGCACGAGCACGCCCAGCGGCGGCCGCGTCGGGTAGACCTCCTCGATCCGCTTGGGCAGCCAGCGCAGGCCGAGCAGCAGCAGCACCGTGGTCACGATCTCGACCAGGAGCTGGGTGAGCGCGAGGTCCGGCGCCGACAGCCAGACGAAGGTGACGCAGGTGACGAGGCCGGCGCCGCCCACCAGCACCAGCGCGGCGAAGCGGTGATACTTGGCCTGATAGGCGGCGCTGAGCGCGCAGGCGATGCCGACCGCCCACAGAAGCGCGAAGGCCGGCGCCACCGGCGAGCCGGGCAGGCTGCCGGCGCCGACCGCCCCGTTGACGATGAAGGGCGACAGCGCCGCCGCCACCGCCAGCGCGATGACGATGCGCATCTGCGGCTGCAGCCGGCGCGTGCCGAGCGCCGACTCGGCCGCGCGCGCCCATTGCCAGGAGATCGTCACCAGCAGCTTCTCGAAGATGCGCTGGCCCTTGAGATCGCGCAGGAGCGGCGGCCCCTCTATGCCGCTCTCCAGATAGCGGCGCAGGGAGAAATACAGCAGCACGCCGCCGGCCAGCGCGATGAAGCTCATCAGCAGCGGCAGGGTGAAGCCGTGCCAGAGCGCGAGGCTGTAATAGGGCGGCGTGGCGTCGAGCAGGCCCTTCACGACGGTGGCGAGCATCGGCCCGACCGTCAGCCCGGGCACGATGCCGATCAGCAGGCAGATCAGCACCAGAAGCTCGATGGGAAAGCGCATCCAGTGCGCCGGCTCGTGCGGGCGATGCGGCAGGCCGATCGGGGGCGGGCCGAAGAACACGCCGAGGATGAAGCGCAGCGAATAGGTAACGCTGAACACGCCGGCCAGCGTCGCCCAGTAGGGCAGGCTGTCGTCGAGCAGCGAGCCGGTATGCTCGGCCACCGCCTCGGCGAAGAACATCTCCTTCGAGATGAAGCCGTTGAGCAGCGGCACGCCGGCCATGGCGGCGGCGGCGACCATGGCCAGCGTCGCGGTGAACGGCATGTAGCGGTACAGGCCGCTGAGCTTGCGGAGGTCGCGCGTGCCGGTCTCGTGGTCGATGATGCCGGCGGCCATGAACAGCGAGGCCTTGAAGATGGCGTGGTTCAGCGTGTGGAAGACCGCCGCCACCGCCGCCAGCGGGCTGCCGAGGCCGAGCAGAAGCGTGATCAGCCCGAGATGGCTGATGGTCGAATAGGCCAGCAGCCCCTTCAGGTCCTGCTGGAAGATGGCGATGAAGGCGCCGAGCAGCAGCGTCACCAGTCCCGCCGGCACGACGAGATAGAACCACGCGTCGGTGCCGGCCATCACCGGCCAGAGCCGCATCAGCAGGAAGATGCCGGCCTTCACCATGGTCGCCGAGTGCAGATAGGCGGAGACCGGGGTGGGTGCCGCCATGGCGTGCGGCAGCCAGAAATGGAACGGAAACTGCGCGCTCTTGGTGAAGGCGCCGAGCAGGATCAGCACCAAGGCCGGCTCGTAGAGGCTGCTGTCGACGATGAGGTCGCGCGCCTCCAGCACCTGGTCGATGTCGTAGCTGCCGACGATGCGGCCGATCAGCAGCACCCCGACCAGCAGGCACAGCCCGCCCGTTCCGGTGACGGTAAGCGCCATGCGCGCGCCGTCGCGCGCCGTCGCCGAATGGTGCCAGTAGCCGATCAGCAGGAACGAGAAGAGGCTGGTCAGCTCCCAGAAAAAGACGAGCTGCACCAGATTGCCCGAGATCACGATGCCGATCATCGAGCCCATGAAGGCGAGCAGGAAGGAGAAGAAGCGCGGAACCGGGTCTTCGCGCGACATGTAGTAGCGCGCATAGAGCACGACCAGCGCGCCGATGCCGTAGATCAGGATGGCGAAAAGCCAGGACAGGCCGTCCAGCCGGAGCGTGAAGTCGAGCCCCAGCATCGGGAGCCAGGACAGCCACAGCCGGATCGGCCCTTCGTCGGCGACGCCGGCATAGAGCCAGATGACGATGCCGCCTCCCGCCACCGCCACGCTTCCAGCCAGAACCGCCGCGGCGTTGCGCGCGTGGGTCGGCAGGAACCCCGCGGCGAGACTGCCCAGGAAGGGCAGAATCAGCGCGACGAGGAGAAGCGTGCCGTTTGACATAGGTAGCGGGAGCCTCCCTGCGGGCGGATTTCCTCAGAGTCTTGCGAGATGTCGCCCATTATGGTTGATTTGGTCGTCTTCACGCAAGGCAGAAGCGATGGAATTGGCGCCCGAACAATGCCGCGCCGCACGCGGGCTGCTCAACTGGACCCAGGAGCACCTCGCGGAACGCGCCGGCGTTTCCCGCAGCACCGTCCGTGACTTCGAGCGGCACCGCCACGTCCTGCACCGCGGAACGGAATCGATGCTCGTCCGCACGCTTCAGGACGCCGGGGTCATGCTGCTGCCGCCCGGCGAGCACGGCCCGGGCGTACGCATCCGCTGAGCGGCATTCCGGTTTCCGCATCATCCCGGCCGGAGCGAAGCGTAGAGCCGGGATCGCGTGCCGTTGATGGCTTGTGGGACGATCCCGGATCGCCCTGCGGGCGTCCGGGATGACAGCTTCTTGGTCCCTATTTCCACATGGACCGCATGCGCGCGCCGATGTCGATACGCGCGGCGGGCTCGGCGCGCGAGGCGGGGGCCTCGGGCTGCGCCGGCGGCCAGGCGGCGACGCTGAAGCGGTTGAGGATCGTGGGCGGGATGAAGCGGGTGCGCGCGGCATAGACATGCCGGTCGCCGCGCGCGGCCTGCCCGTGGACGAAGAAGCGCTGCGGCAGCATCAGGTGCAGGCTGTCCTTTGCGCGCGTCATTGCGACATAGAGCAGGCGGCGCTCCTCCTCGATCTCCTCGCGCGTGCCGGCGCCGAGGTCGATGGGGATGCAGCCGTCGACCGCGTTGAGCACGAAGACCGACTTCCATTCCTGCCCCTTGGCGGAATGGATGGTGGAGAGGATCAGGTAATCCTCGTCGAGATGGGGCGGTCCGGCCTCGGCGCTGGTGGCGTCGGGCGGGTCGAGCGTCAGTTCGGTGAGAAAGCGGGCGCGGGACGGATAGCTCGCCGCGATCTGCGCGAGTTGCACAAGGTCGGCCTGCCGGCTCGGCGCGTCCTCGTGGATGCGCTCCAGATGCGGCTCGTACCATTGCCGCACGAGGTCGAGCTCGCCCGGCCAGCCGGCCGCCGGCGATTTCAGCGTCCGCGCAAGGGCGAGAAAGGCCGGCCACTCCTCCTCCGCCCGCGCCGGCGGCGTCACCGCCTCCAGCGCCGGCAACAGCGTCCCCTCGGCGCTCACCGCGTCGAGGATGCGCCCGGCGGTGGCCGGGCCGAGGCCGGACAGCAGGCGCAGCACCCGGAAGCCCGCCACGCGGTCGCGCGGGTTCTCCATGAAGCGCAGCACCGCCAGCACGTCCTTGACGTGGGCGGCGTCGAGGAATTTCAGGCCGCCGAACTTCACGAAGGGAATGTTGCGGCGGGTCAGCTCCACTTCCAGCGGGCCGCTGTGGTGGGCGGCGCGGAACAGCACCGCCTGCGCCTTCAGCGCGATGCCGTCCTCGCGGTTTTCCAGCACGCGGGTGGCGACGAAGTTCGCCTGCTCGATCTCGTCGCGCACGCTCACCAGCACCGGGCGCTCGGCAGAGGCGCGCTCCGACCACAGGTTCTTGGCGTAGCGCTCGCTGGCGAAGTCGATCACCGCATTGGCGGCGGCGAGGATGGGCTGGGTGGAGCGGTAGTTCTGCTCCAGCATCACCGTGTCCGCGCGTGGGCTGAAATGACCGGGAAAGTCGAGGATGTTGCGCACATTGGCGGCGCGGAAGGAATAGATCGACTGGGCGTCGTCACCGACCACGGTCAGGCCGCGCCCGTCGGGCTTCAGCCCGAGCAGGATGGTCGCCTGCAGCCTGTTGGTGTCCTGATACTCGTCGATCAGCACATGGTCGAAGCGGGCGGCGAGGTCGGCGGCGAGCGCCGGCTCGCTCGCCATCTGCGCCCAGTAGAGCAGCAGATCGTCGTAATCGAGCACGTTCTGGCGCTGCTTGGCCTCGACATAGGCGGAGAAGATCGCCTTCAGTTCGGCGTTCCAGCCCGACACCCAGGGGAAGGCGCGGCCAATGACCTCCTCCAGCGGCTGCTCGGCATTGACCGCCCGCGAATAGATGGCCAGCAGCGTGCCCTTGGTGGGGAAGCGCTTCTCGGTCTTCGACAGGCCGAGCTCGTGGCGCACGAGGTTCATCAGGTCGGCGCTGTCCTCGCGGTCGTGGATGGTGAAATTGGGGTCCAGCCCGATCTGTAGTGCGTAGTCGCGCAGCAGCCGGGCGCCGACGCCGTGGAAGGTGCCGGCCCAGGTCAACCCCTCGGTCAGCGTGCGCGCCTGCGGCCCCATCACCTGCCCGGCGATACGCTCGACGCGTCGCGTCATCTCCGCCGCCGCGCGGCGCGAGAAGGTGAGCAGCAGGATGCGGCGCGGATCGACGCCGTTGACGATGAGATGGGCGACCCGGTGGGCGAGCGTGTTGGTCTTGCCCGAGCCGGCCCCGGCGATGACCAGCAGCGGCCCGCCGGCGATGTCGCCGGGCCCGCCCACGCCATGCTCGACCGCGCGCCGCTGCTGCGGGTTCAGCTTGTCGAGATAGGCGGCGGGCTGCATGGGCGGACGAATCCCCGGGGGCGGATCACGCCTCCAGAGAGCACGTTTCGCGTTTTGTTCGCAACCGCGCCCGGCGGGGCCAGGCACCGCGCCTCACGCGAAAAGGCCGCCCCGTGGGGCGGCCTTCGAGGCATCGGTGCGGCGGGCAGGGGGGCGGCGCCGGGCGCCGTCGTCTCAGTCGCCGAACAGTTCGTCCGTCGCGGTGATCAGCCCGATGCTCGGATTGGCGGCGCAGTACTCGCCGAGCTTGCCGGCATTCTCGACGAACTTGTCGGTGTCGATCACCGGCGGCGCGTCGACGTCCTTGTAGTAGGCGTCGAGCCAGGCCAGCGTCAGCATGATCTCGGTCTTGTCGCTCTCGAGGAACTGCCCGCAGGTGGTCGTTGAGAGGTCGATCTTGTCCGCCATGGCGGTGAGGGGAAGGCAGGCGAAAGCGACGGCCAGGATGAGCTTCTTCATCGGTGAACTCGCGAAAGGAGGACCCGGCGCGGGTCCGCTGGACGCTACCATGGAACCGGCGCGCCGCCGAGCCGGGCGGCGGGGCGACGCGCGGATATTTCCGGCGTCCTAGCCGCGCTTGCGCACGAATTCGGTGCGCAGCACGAGGCCCTTGATGCCCTCATAGCGGCAGTCGATCTCTTCCGGGTTGTCGGTGAGGCGGATGGTCTTGATCACCGTGCCCTGCTTGAGGGTCTGGCCGGCGCCCTTGACCTTGAGGTCCTTGACGAGGACCACGGAATCCCCGTCCGCGAGCAGGTTGCCGGAGGCGTCGCGCACCTCGACGACGCCGGCGCGGGCCGCCAGCATCTCCGAGGCAGGGCGCCATTCGCCGGTCGCTTCGTCATAGACATAGGCATCGTCTTCGTCGGCCATGATCGCCTCCGTTGGTGGATGAGGGCTGACCCAGCCGATGGGGGAAGGGCGGGGCGAGGCCTCGCCCTTCCGGACGCTCGTTCAGGGCACCTGACGCACCGCGCCCTTGGCGGCGCTGGTGGCGAGTGCCGCATAGGCGCGCAGCGCGGTGGTGACGTTGCGCTTGCGCGGCGCCGCCGGCGTCCAGCCATGCGCTTCCTGCTCCTCGCGGCGGGCGGCCAACTCGGCGTCGTCGACCGCGAGATGGATGCGCCGGTTGGGGATGTCGATCTCGATCGTGTCGCCCTCGCGCACCAGCCCGATCGTGCCGCCCTCGGCCGCTTCCGGCGAGACATGGCCGATGGACAGGCCCGAGGAGCCGCCGGAGAAGCGCCCGTCGGTGATCAGCGCGCAGGCTTTCCCGAGGCCCTTCGACTTGAGGTAGCTGGTCGGGTAGAGCATTTCCTGCATGCCCGGCCCGCCGCGCGGCCCCTCATAGCGGATGAGCACGATCTGGCCCGGCTTCACCCGGTTGCCGAGGATGCCGGACACCGCGTCGTCCTGGCTCTCGAACACGGTGGCGGTGCCGGTGAACTTCAGGATGCTCTCGTCGACGCCCGCCGTCTTCACGATGCAGCCATCCTCGGCGAGATTGCCGTAGAGCACGGCGAGGCCGCCATCCCGGGAGAAGGCGTGCTCATAGTCGCGGATCACGCCCTTCGCGCGGTCGAGGTCCACGTCGTCGTAGCGGGCGGACTGGCTGAAGGCGACCTGCGTCGGCACGCCGCCGGGCGCGGCGCGGAAGAATTCGTGCACCGCCTCGCTGGCGTTGCGCTTCACGTCCCAGTGCTCCAGCGCCATGGCGAGCGTCGGGGCGTGGATGGTGCTGACGGAGGTGTCGAGCAGGCCGGCGCGGTCCAGCTCGCCGAGAATGCCCATGATGCCGCCGGCGTGGTGGACGTCCTCCACATGCACGTCCGGCACCGCCGGGGCGACCTTGCACAGCACCGGCACCCGGCGCGAGAGCCGGTCGATATCGGCCATGGTGAAGGGCACCTCGCCCTCATGCGCAGCGGCCAGCAGGTGCAGCACCGTGTTGGTCGAGCCGCCCATGGCGATGTCGAGCGTCATCGCGTTCTCGAAGGCTTCGAAGCTGGCCACCGAGCGCGGCAGGATGCTGGCGTCGTCCTGCTCGTAATAGCGCCGCGCGAGGTCGACGATCGTATGGCCGGCCTCGACGAACAGCCGCTTGCGGTCGGAATGGGTGGCAAGCGTCGAGCCGTTGCCCGGCAGCGACAGGCCCAGCGCCTCGGTGAGGCAGTTCATCGAATTGGCGGTGAACATGCCCGAGCAGGAGCCGCAGGTCGGGCAGGCCGAACGCTCGATCACCGCGACGTCTTCTTCCGAGATGCGGTCGTCGGCGGCGGCGACCATGGCGTCGACGAGGTCGAGCGCCCGGGTCTTGCCGCCCAGCACCACCTTGCCGGCCTCCATCGGGCCGCCGGAGACGAACACGGTCGGGATGTTGAGGCGCAGCGACGCCATCAGCATGCCGGGGGTGATCTTGTCGCAATTGGAGATGCAGACCATGGCGTCGGCGCAGTGGGCGTTGACCATGTACTCCACGCTGTCGGCGATCAGCTCGCGCGAGGGCAGCGAATAGAGCATGCCGTCATGGCCCATGGCGATGCCGTCATCGACCGCGATGGTGTTGAACTCCTTGGCGACGCCGCCCGCCGCCTCGATCTCGCGCGCCACCAACTGGCCGAGGTCCTTCAGGTGGACATGGCCCGGCACGAACTGGGTGAACGAGTTGACTACGGCGATGATCGGCTTGCCGAAGTCGCCATCCTTCATGCCGGTAGCGCGCCAGAGGCCGCGCGCGCCGGCCATGTTGCGGCCATGGGTCGTGGTGCGTGAGCGATAGGCGGGCATGGAATTCCTCCAGACTATTTGCCGCGCTTATGCGCCTCGCCTCCTTTCCGCGCAACCGTTTCGGACGATTTCCGGCGGCGCGGATGCGGTGGCCGGCCCTGCGGCGAGCCGCTCGCCAGGCCGCTTGCCAAGCCGGTGCCGACGTCTTCTTCTGGAGCCCGCGAGGGGCCGCGACCGGGCCCCGGGGGAGACGCGCCGTGATCACGCTGCACCATCTGAGCTTCTCGCGCTCGAGCCGGATCCTCTGGCTGATGGAGGAACTCGGCCTCGAATACGAGCTGGTGCGCCACGAGCGCGACGCGCGCTTCAAGGCGCCGGCCGCGCTGCGTGCGGTGCATCCGCTCGGCAAGGCGCCGGTGATCGTCGACGGCAATCTCGTGCTCGCCGAATCCGCCGTCATCCTCACCTACATCAACGACCGCTATGGCGAGGGCCGCCTCGCGCCGCCGCCGGGCACCGCCGGGCATTACCTCCACGAGGAATGGCTGCATTATGCCGAGAGCACGGCGGCCTTCCCGATCATGACCATGCGCATCGGCGCCATCACCGGCGGCATGAGCGAGGCGCTTCGGGCCTTTATCGCCCCGACGCTGGCCGCCACGCTCGACCACATCGCCGCCCGCCTCGCCGATCGCCCCTATCTGATGGGCGAGGCGCTGACGCTGGCCGACATCCAGATGTGCTACCTGATCGAGGTGGCCGCGCGCACCGGCCTGCTCGGCGGCCATCCCGCCCTGCCGGCCTATCTCGAACGCCTCACGGCGCGCCCGGCCTTCCGGCGGGCGGAAGCGACCGGCGGGCCGATGATGCCGCCCGAATGAGCTTCTTCCCGCTGCACGGCGTGGCGCCGCTCAGCCGCGGAACCTGATGCGCCGCTCGCGGCAGCGCTGGCCGACGAGGCACTGCTTCACATCGCGCGCGGGGAGCCAGGCCGGCTCCGAGCGCTGCGAGGCGCAGTAGCCGGGATCGGCAACGAAGCGGTCATAGAGATTCGGCCCGGTGCCGATGACGACGGCCCCTTCGCGCCGCACCAGCGCCTGCAGGTCGGCGCAGCGCGTCGCCAGCGAATCCGGCCGCGCCTGCGCCATCGACGGCGCTGTCAGAGGCAGCAGGAGAGCGGCAAGGAGAAGGGCAACGGCGAGGAGAAGGGCACGCATCCGGCGTCTCCCTTGCGGCGCCGGGCGAGCCCGGCGGCTTCGAGGAATGGTGGGCCCGGCAGGACTCGAACCTGCAACCAGACCGTTATGAGCGGTCGGCTCTAACCATTGAGCTACAGGCCCGTTCCGGCGCGCGCCGAGGCGGCGGCGGGCGGGCGGAAGCTAGCAAATGGTTGCCACCGCGCCAACCGGCATGGGCGCGTCGTCCACCTCTGCCGTCCGTCCAGTTCCGCGCCGCCCCGCAGGCCCGATGGCGGGCGCGGCGGCCATTTCCGCGTGAGGGCGGTGCATGCGGGGCGCCGCCGCCGCAATGCCGCCGCCTTCCCGAAGTGGTGTCGGGCGCTGCCGCTTCGTCACCCGGCTGGTTCAAGGAAGATAGTCATGAAGCTCATCCGCGCCTCCCTGTGCGCCGTCCTGCTCCTCTCGGGCCTGTCGCCGCTTGCCGCGCAGGACATGTCCGCGAGCGCCCGCCGCACCACGCTCACCGTGAGCGGCGAGGGAACGGCGAGCGCCGCGCCGGACATGGCGACGCTGTCCTCCGGCGTGGTGAGCGAGGCCAAGACGGCCCGCGAGGCGCTCGACGCCAATTCCTCGGCGGTCGCGGCGGTGATCGAGGCGATCAAGGCGGCCGGCATCGAGCCGCGCGACATCTCCACCTCCGGCTTCTCGGTGCAGCCCAGCTACGCCCCGCCGAAGAAGGACAGCGGCGATGCCCCGCGCATCGTCGGCTATCAGGTCAGCAACGGGGTCACCGTCCGGGTGCGCGACCTGTCGAAGCTCGGCGACCTGCTGGACCAGCTCGTCACCAAGGGCGCCAACCAGATCGGCGGCATCGCCTTCGACATCGCCGAACCGGGCAAGCTGGAAGACGCCGCCCGTGTCGCGGCGGTGAAGGATGCCCGCCATCAGGCCGAGATCATCGCCGAGGCGAGCGGGGTGCGGCTGGTGCGCGTGGTTTCCGTCTCCGCCGATGGCGGCGCCCGCCCGATGGTGCGCCAGTTCGCCGCCGCGCCGGCGATGATGAAGGCGGATTCGGTGCCGGTGGAGGCCGGCGAGACGCTGCTGCGCGCCGGTGTCACCATCACCTACGAGATCGAGCCGCGCTGACCGCGCGCCTCACGCCGGCGGGCGGGGCGGAACCAGCACCTTCAGAGCCCCGGGCATGATCCGGTAGTCGAGCGGGATGGCCTCGCGGCCCAGCTCGCCATCGGTCGAGACCCAGACGCGGTTGCGGTTCGGTCGGCGCAGCACGATGTGCCGGCCGGTCAGGCTGACGATGCCCGGATTGCCGCGCCAGCTGTCCGTCACCATGTCGGCTCCGGCCCTGAGCAGCGCGAGGGCGCCGCGATCCTCGGCGACGTGGAGTTCCAGCACGCCCTCGTCGAGCCGGCCGCGCCGCCAGCCGGGGCCGCTGAAGCGGTTCACCGACAGCAGCGCGGCGAAGGCGCGGAAACGGTGCTCGGTGCCGTCGACGGTCACGTCGAGGTCGAAGCGGCCGCTGCGGCGCAGCGCATAGACGGCGGCGATGGCGACGGCGAGGAAGCGCCAGAGCTTCCATTTGCGCGCCGTTTCGCGGGCGCGCGCCATCTGGCTGAAGAAGCCCATGCCGGAGATGGTGTGGAAGGGGCGCCCGCTGAGCGCGGCGAGGTCGATCGTCTGCTCCTCGGCCGCGTCGAGGGCGGCCAGCGCCTTGTCGAGCCCGGTCGGCATGCCGAGATCGCGGGCGAGCAGGTTGAGCGTGCCGAGCGGCAGGATGCCGAGCACCTTGTCGGTACCCTCAAGACTGCGCGCCGCCAGACTCACGCTGCCGTCGCCTCCGCCGACGATCACCGTGTCGTGCGGGCCGCGCCCGGATTCACGGATGGCGCGCACGAGGTTCCTGCCGCTGAGCAGGTGCACCTCGACCTTGCGGCCTTCGCCCTCCAGCGTCTGCCCGACAAGGTGGCGCACCTCCTCGGCGTTCCGGTCGAGAAGCGTACCGGCGCGGGCATTCAGCAGAACCAGAAGGTGGCGCATCGGGGCCTTGGGGATGAGACCGCCGGAATCGGCGGCATGCAGGATACTTCCCTGCAATTCGGACGATGCGAAGACGTTCCTTTGGGGGAGGCGTTCTTACCGCAACGCGCGCACGCGCCGCACGATATCGCGGCGCGGCCCCAACTGCCCGCCGAGCGCCGCCCCGGCGCGGGACCGGGACGGCGTTGTGGGCGGGGATCAGCCGCCGACGAGGTCGCGGCACAGAGCGACGATGCCTGAATCATAGGCGCGCGGCTCGGACAGCACGCCCACGCAGCGCACCTTCTTCGCCGCCATGTCGCCGGTGCGGCTGCCGGGCGCGGCGGCGCTGTTGCCGGCCGAAGTGCCGGGGGTGACGCCCGGACCTGTGCCCGGGCCGCCGGGACTCCCGGGATCGCCGGGGTCGGCGGGAGAGCCGGGGCTGCCGAGGCCGATGCCGACAGCCGCCGAGGCGGTGCTGGCACCGCCGACATCGACGCGCGCGGCGGTGTTCAGGCCGCCGAGAGTGGTGGTGCTGTCGATGTCGGCCGCCTGCGTGCCACCGACCACGGCGCGGGTGTCGCTGGTGAGGCCGGTCGTACCGAGTGCCGTCAGCCCGACATTCGCATTGACGAGGCTGCGGGAGGCCGGGCGCCGGTCGGCGACGGTGGCGTCGACGTTGGTGGTGATGCCGCGCGCGCCGCCCAGCCGCGCCTGCGCATCGGCGCCGAGGGCGCGCTGGCGCGTCGAGCCGACCGCCACGTCGGCCGCCACGTCGGCCGCCACGCCGCGCGTGCCGAGCAGCCGGGCGTTGACGTCGGCGATGTTGCCGCTGGTGCTGCGGCCGATGGCGACCGGCGCGCGCCGGCGCAGCAGGTCGATCTGGATGCCGGCGACATTCGCCGCGACCGGCGCGCGGCCGGTGACGGAGGTGGTGGCGTCGCCGCGCATAGTGTCGCGCGTGATGGTGCCGACCGTGCCCAGCGTCGAACCGACCGCCGAGCCGAGCCCGGCAGTGGCGCCGGTCACGCCGTCGCCGGCCGCCGTGCCGATGTCGCCGACGGAGCGCCCGACGCTCGACACCGCACTTCCGACGCCCGACACGGCACCGCCGGCCGCACCGACGCCGCCGAGCGACTCGCCCGTGCCCGACAGCGCACCGCCGGCCGCGCGGCCGATGCCCGACACAGTGTCGCCGGCCGCACGACCGATGCCACCGAGGGCTCCGCCGATGCCGCCGCCCGCTCCCCCGCGCGAGCCGGGCCGGGCGTCGGCCGCCGTCGTCATCACGAGGGATGCCGCGAGAAGGCCCGTACCGATCAGGGCGGCTCCTCGTCCATTCTTTTCAGTCTTCCACATTGCAACGCTCTCCAGTTGAAGGCCGGCGTCGACACAATCGCCTGGCGCCTTGGGCACAAGCGACGGGCCTGCCCAGAGTTTCAGCGGCGGAGAGGGGGCATCGGCGGGTTCGGCGCGAAAATTGGGCTGGATGCCGGCCGGCGGTAGGATGCGGTCGTGTCGGTGGTACCGGGGCCGTGGCCGCCGGCGTGGCGGTCACGGCGTTTTGAAAAGCGTCAGGATCGGCGGCGCGGCAGGGCGGCCGGACGCAGGCGCCGCAGCAACCGGGCGGCAAAGCCGCGCGGGCGCGGCGGCCGGCGCGCCGGATCGCGCGGTCCGGCCCGTGGCAGCAGCAGGGCCTGCTCGGCCTCCCGGGCGCGCCGGAAGGCTGCGGCCGCACCGTCCGGGTCGGGAAGGCCGCCGAGCCCTTCGGCCAGCGCGGCGGCGTAGCGGCGCAGGTCGGCCGGCTCGCCGCTTTCCGCCGCGCGTTCGAGCGCGCGCAGGGCGAGGCGGTGCAGTTCCGGGTAGGGGGCCGCGCGCAGGGCGTCGGCGACGTTGCGGCAGAAGGCGGGCACGCCGCAGCCGATGGCGCGGGCGAAGCCCTCGCGGGCGTGGTCAAGCCGGCCGGTCAGTTCCAGCGTGAGGCGGGCATGGTCGAACAGGCCGCGATAGTCCTCGCCGGCCGCGCCCCTCGCGTACCAGCGCAGCGCCGCCGCCGGGCGGGCGGGGCGGTCCCAGCCGAGTTCCAGATAGCGGCCGACCATCGACATCGCCTTGGCGTTGCCCCGGCGCGCCGCGCGCAGATACCAGCCGAGCGCCTCGCGGCGGTCGGGAGCGACCCCGCTGCCGTGAAGCAGCAGCGTGGCGAGGTTGAACGGCGCCCAGGCATGGCCAGCCTCCGCCGCCCGGCGGTAGTGCCGGGCCGCCTCGGCGGGGTCGGCCGGAGTCCCCCAGCCGAGTTCGTGGCAGCGCCCGACCATGTTGATGCCGTCCGCGCTGCCCGAATCCGCGGCGACGCGAAACCAGCGCAGCCCAGCCTCCGGGTCGCGCGGGACGCCGTGGCCGTCGACCAGCATCTGCCCCCAGGCGATCTGCGCGTTGACCAGCCCGTTGAGCGCCGCCGCCTCGATCCAGCGGGCGGCCGTCGCGGGCGCCTCACTGATGCGTTCGCGCAACAGTTCCGGGCCCATTCGCTCAATGTCGGTGAAGGAAATCCATTCGTCGCGCATGCGCCTGCGGTCGCCCGTCCCTGTACGGTCCGCGCCGCCTGACGTGCCGGAACGGCCGAAAACCCTTCTGTCACATAATGTATATGTCCACTCATCGGCAATGAACCGGATCAAGATTTAGATTTTAATAATTCGAAACTGCAAGTTTGAATCTGTCTAACAAGTCTAAGTTGGAACATGTAAAAAACATAATGTTTGAAGCGGGTTAGAATCGCGTCTAATAGCCAAAACAACCAAAATTTAAGGGGCTCTGGTCAGATGAAGACATTGAAGACTCTCCGGGATACTGCACCTAATGCGGCTCTGACGGCCGGGCTCGCGGTCACCATGTCGGCGCTTCCGATGTTCGCCGCGTCCGCCCAGCAGGCGGCTGCCACCAGCGGCACGGAAGAAGAGCTGCCGACGGTGACGGTCGAAGGCGAGGGCTCGCCGGCGAATACGCTGGAGGCCACGACCGGCATTTCGCGTCTGCCGGGCACGGTGCAGGACACCCCGCAGGTCATTCAGGTCATCACCCAGGAGACCATGCAGCAGCAGGGCGTCACCACGCTCGAACAGGCGCTGCGCAACGTTCCGGGCGTCACCGTCGGCATCGGCGAGGGCGGCGGCGGCATGAATGGCGACCAGTTCCGCATCCGCGGCTTCCAGTCCAAGGGCGACGTCTACATCAACGGCCTGCGCGACTTCGGCGTCTATGTGCGCGACAGCTTCGCCTATGAGAGCGTCGAGGTGCTCAAGGGCCCGTCTTCCGAGAGCTTCGGTGCCGGCACCACCGGCGGCGTGATCAATTCCACGCTCAAGCAGGCGCATATCGGCGACAAGTACGATTTCGAGGGCCAGTTCGGCTCCGGTCCGCTGTATCGCGGCGTGTTCGACGTCAACAAGCAGCTCGACGCCACCACGGCGGTCCGCATCGTCGGCATGGTCAACGAGCAGGACGTGGCCGATCGCGACAATGTGGAATCGAACCGCTACGGCCTGATGGCGGATGTCGGCTTCGGCCTCGGCACCGACCAGAGCCTGCACCTGAACTTCCTGTACCAGAACGGCGACCGCACGCCCGACTACGGCGTGCCGATCATCGCCCCGCAGACGAACACGCAGAAGGCGCTCTACGGGACGCTCGGCCAGCCGGTGACGGAGTGGGGCGTGCCGCGCTCGAACTTCTACGGCAAGGTGACGGACACCGACCAGACCGAAGCCAACATGTTCACCGCCAACTACAAGCGCGAGGTGAACGACTGGCTGACCATCACCAACGATTCGCGCGTCGGCTACTACACACGCTACTTCTCGGCGTCGGTGCCGGAGTGCAGCACCTCCTGCGCCACGACGTTCTTCAACGGCGGCAACCCGCCCGTCACCTTCGGCGGCGGCAATCCCGGCTTCTATCAGGAGAGCTGGGCGGGCCAGAACATCACCACCGGCATCGCCAAGTTCACCACCGGCTTCCTGCGCCACGAAGTCGTCGCCGGCCTCGACATGTATTTCGTCAATGACGAACGCACGCTGGTCTCGGTGTATGGCAGCAAGGGCGAGCAGACCATGTGGGACCCGGTCTACGCCAACACGACCGGCTATTTCCTCTACCAGAATCCCTGGGGCAACAACGGCCAGCGCAACTCGAGCGCCACCGATATCGGCATCTTCGCCAGCGACCGCATCTGGCTGACCGAGCAACTCTCGGTCCTGGGCGGCATCCGCTACGACAGCTACACGGCCGACTACTCGCAGTACTGCCAGTACAGCTCCCGCTCGACCTACTGCCCGCCGACCCTCGGCTGGGTCAGCGCCGACACGACGACGCAGTTCTGGAGCCCGAAGGCGAGCGTCATCTGGGAGCCGACCAACGAGCAGACCTATTACGTCTCCTGGGCGCGCTCCTACTCGCCGCAGGGCATGTTCCCGACCAACGACGTCACCGTCGTCAACCCGTCGCAGAACAACCTGGAGCCGGAAGAGAACGAGACCTACGAGGCCGGCTTCAAGATCTCGATGCTCGGCGGCCGCCTCGGCTTCACCGGCTCGCTGTTCCGCGTCGACAAGAGCAACGCCTATTACGTCGACCCCGTGACCCTCGATACGGTGGAGACCGGCGAGAACCAGCGGGTGCAGGGCGTCGAACTGGGCCTGACCGGCAACATCACCGACGCGTGGACGATCCAGGCCGGCTACGCCTATTACGACAGCGAAATCCAGACCGCGACCACGGCGTCCTATGTCGGCAACGAGGTGCCCTTCGTCTCGCAGAACAACTTCACCCTGTGGACGACCTACGACCTGACCAAGGACGTCTGGAAGTCGCTGCCGGGCACGCTGCTGGTGGGCGGCGGCATCACCTATGCCGACCAGTACTACACCAACACCGCCAACACCTCGATCATCCCCGAGACCTTCTCGCTCGATGCGCTGCTCTCGTACCAGTACGAGAACTACCGGATCGCGCTGAACGGCTACAACCTGACCGACGAGCTGAACTATTCGGCGGGCTGGGGCAACCGCGCGGTGCCGGCCTCGGGCCGCACCTTCACCCTCACCATCGGCGCGACCTTCTGACCGCGCGCCTTTCTGCTGACCGTCTCAATCTGGGGGAAGGCCGGGGTTCCGGCTTTCCCCCTCTTTTCGTTTCCGGAACCGAGCCATGCTGATCCAGATTCCCGATCTCCTCACCCGCGAGGAAGTCGCCCATTGCCGCCGCGTGCTGGAATCCTCGCCCTGGGTCGACGGGCGCGTGACGGCGGGCCAGCAGGCCGCGAAATCCAAGTTCAACCTTCAGATTCCGGTGGAATCGACGGAGGCCGCCGAGCTTGGCGACCTGGTGCTGCGCGCGCTCGGGCGCAGCCCGGTGTTCAACTCGGCGGTGATGCCGCTGCGCGTGCTGCCGCCGATGTTCAACCGCTACGATGTCGGGATGCGGTTCGGCGCCCATGTCGACGGCGCGATCCGCACCGTCCCCGGCGCCGGCATCCGCATGCGGGCGGACGTGTCGACCACTATCTTCCTGACCGAGCCGGAGGAGTATGACGGCGGCGAACTGGTCATCGAGGACACGTACGGCGCGCATGAGGTGAAGCTGCCGGCCGGCCACGCCGTGGTCTATCCCGCCTCCAGCCTGCACAGCGTCAACGAGATCACCCGCGGCAGCCGCTGGGGCTCGTTCTTCTGGTCGCAGTCGATGATCAAGGATCAGGAGCGGCGCGCCATGCTCTACGACCTCGACCGGGCCATCATCGGCACCCGCACCCGCCTGCCGGACGACGACCCGGCGGTGCTGTCGCTGGCCAATGTCTACCACAACCTGCTGCGGCACTGGGCCGAGCTGTAGCCCCGTCCGCGATCCGGGCCGCCGGGCCGGATGCCGATTGACAGGAATTGGGTCGCGTGGGAACGCGGGGACCGCACGCGGCACAGGCGCCGCGCGAGGCACATTCCATGGTCGGGTCTTCGCTTTCCACCGAACTCATCGGCGGCGTCGCCGCCGTGCTGACGACGCTGTGCTGGCTGCCGCAGGCCCTCAAGATCCTGCGCACCCGCGAGACGCGCGACCTTTCGCTCGTCGCCTATCTCGCCTTTGCCGGCGGGGTGGCGCTATGGCTGGTCTATGGTGTGCTGATCGGCTCGATTCCGGTCATCATGGCCAATGCCTCGACGCTCGTCCTGCTCGTCGGCATCCTGTCGCTCAAGCTGCGCTACGGCTGAGGCGGGGCAGGGCGGCGCGGGGCAGGACAGTCCCACCCTCTATCGACGGAACCGCGATGACCGGCCTCTTTCCTCCGGCGCTCACGCCGATCCTGCTGCTGTTCGCCTCGAACGTCTTCATGACCTTCGCCTGGTACGGCCACCTCAAGCACAAGTCGACGCCGCTGATGATCGCCATTCTGGCGAGCTGGGGCATCGCCTTCTTCGAATACTGCCTCGCCGTGCCGGCCAACCGCTATGGCTCGGCCGTCTATTCCACGGTGGAGCTGAAGACCATCCAGGAGGTCATCACGCTGGTGGTGTTCGCCGGCTTCTCGGTGCTCTGGCTGAAGGAGCCCTTCTACTGGAACCACCTGATCGGCTTCGCCTTCATCGCACTGGGCGCCTTCTTCATCTTCCAGAAGTGGTAGGCGCTCAGTCCGCCGGGCCGAGGCGCAGCAGGCGCCCGTTCGAGGGATCGTCGGTCAGCAGCCACAGTGCGCCGTCCGGGCCCTGCCTGACGTCGCGGATGCGCTGCCCGCGCCCGGCGAGCAGGATTTCTTCGCCGACGACGCGTTCGCGCGCCTCGTCGAGCCGCAGCCGCACCAGCCGCTGGCCGGACAGCCCGCCGGTGAACAGGTCGCCCTTCCACGCCGGCAGCAGGCTGCCGGTATAGAAGGCGAGGCCCGACGGCGCGAAGGACGGGTCCCAGTATTTCACCGGCTGCTCCATGCCGTCCTTCGCCGTGCCCTCGCCGATGCGCGCGCCGCTGTAGTCGCGGCCATAGGTGATGACCGGCCAGCCATAGTTGCGGCCGGCCTCGGGGCGGTTGAGCTCGTCGCCGCCGCGCGCGCCGTGCTCGATCGTCCACAGCCGGCCGGTGGCGGGGTCGATGGCGGCGCCCTGCACATTGCGGTGGCCGTAGCTCCAGATTTCCGGCCGGGCGCCGTTCCGCGTGCGGAAGGGGTTGTCGCCGGGCACCGAGCCGTCGGGGGCGATGCGCACGATCTTGCCGATATGGCTGGAGAGCTGCTGCGCCTGCTCGCGCAGCGAGTAGCGGTCGCCGAGGGTGACGAACAGCGTGCCGTCGCGTCCGAAGGCGAGACGCGAGCCGTAATGGCTGCCGCCGGCCGCCGCCGGCTGCTGGCGGAAAATGATCTCCAGCCCTTCCAGCCGGGCGTCGCCGCCCTGCTCGACCAGACGCGCCCGCGCCACCGTGGTGCCGGAGGCCCCCTCGCGCGGCTCGGCATAGGAGAGATAGAGGCGCCCGCTGCTGGCGAAATCCGGCGCCAGCGCCACATCGAGCAGCCCGCCCTGTCCGCGGGCGAAGACCGGCGGCACGCCCGCCACGGGAGCGGACACCGTGCCGCTGCGGCTGACGATGCGCAGCCGGCCGGGGCGCTCCGTCACCAGCATGCGGCCATCCGGCAGGAAGGCGAGGCTCCACGGACTGGCGAGGCCGGCGGCGACGGTCTCGACCTCGAGCGGGCCGGCCGACGAATCGATCCGTTCGGGTTCCTGCGCCATGGCGGGAGTCAGCAGCCCGGCCAGCAGCGCAAGGGAAAGCAGACGGTGGAGAGGTCGCAAGGGGCAGGCTCCGGGCTTCGCGGCGACGGAGCGAATGGTTAGAGCAGGTTGGCCCGCCCGCCAACTCGGGCGGGCTGACAAGGCCGTGACGGGCCGTCCGGCGCGGGGCTCAGCCCTGCCGGCGGCCGGCGCGCTCCGAGCTGCGGACCGGCTGCAGCGTCTGGCGCAGCATGAAGGTGGTGAGCCCGCACAGGCCGACGAAAGCCGCCAGAAGCACCGCGCCGGCGGCGAGGCGCCCGTCGCTGGCGGCGGTCGGGGTGAATTCCAGCGCCGAGGCGCGCTGCAGGCCGAACATGCAGAGCACCGCCACGATGGCGAAGGTCAGGGAAAGGACGACGCCCGCTTCCATCACCGCGCGGCGCAGGCGCCGACGGGCGGTGTGGCGGGGGGCGGCACCCGCGGCGATGCGGGGCGGCGTCTGGGTCTGGGACGGCTGCGACATCACGAACATCCTCCGGTCAGTTGGGGCACAGGGCCCGTCCGACGGGAGGTAATCTCAGGTGCGAACGCGGCTCCGCTTCGACGCCACTTTGCGGAACACGGCGCCATTTCGGGGCCATTTCGGGGCAAGTCGTTAAGCGATGTTAACCAATTGGCTGCTGGCCTCGGGCCGCCAGCCCATGTCGACATGGCCGGGCGCGGCCGCCACGCGGGCGAGCCATGCCTGCACCGCCGGAAATCCGGTCAGGTCGAACTCGCCCTCCTGCGCCACATGGGTGTGCGCGTAGAGGGCGAGATCGGCGATGGTCAGCCCGCCATCGACGAAGAAGCGTCGGCGCGCCAGATGGCGCTCCATGACCCCGAGCGCCGCGTAGCCCTCTTCCAGCCAGCGGTCGATGTCGTGGGTACGAAGCTCGCGCCCGCCACGCACCAGCTTCAGCCAGAACCGCGCCGCGCCGATATTGGGCTCGTGGCTGTGCTGCTCGAAGAACATCCAGCGCAGCACCTCCGCCCGCTCCAGCGGCGCCTCGGGCAGCAGCGAGGTGCCCTCGGCGAGATAGAACAGGATGGCGTTGGATTCCGGGAGGTAGCGCCCGCCCGGCAGTTCGAGCAGCGGCACGCGCCCTTCCGGGTTCTTCATCAGGAAGTCGGGCGTGCGGTTCTCGCCGCGCAGCAGGTCGACGTCGACGAGTTCGAAGGGCAGGCCGAGCCGGGCCAGCAGCAGCCGCACCTTGTAGCAGTTGCCGGAGCTCTGCATGGCGTAGAATCTGAGCATGCAAGGTCTCCGGCATGGCGCGAAACAAGGGGTGCAGCGGCAGGATAACGCAGTGCCGGGCCGGGGGGCACGTAGGGAATCGCTTGCCGGGGCGCAAGGGCTCGACTAGTTGTCGCGCGCAAAACATCCTCAAGGGAGCTCGGCCATGAGCCTGATATCCGCCGCCCTGAAGCGCATCAATCCCTCGCAGACGATTGCCATTTCGAACAAGGCGCGGGAGCTGAAAGCGGCCGGTCGCGATGTGATCGCGCTGGCGGCCGGCGAACCCGATTTCGAGACGCCGGACAACGTCAAGGAAGCGGCCATCAAGGCGATCCGCGACGGCCAGACCCGCTACACCGCCGTCGACGGCATTCCCGAGCTGAAGGCGGCCATCGTCGCCAAGTTCAAGCGCGAGAACGGCCTCGACTACAAGCCGAGCCAGATCACGGTCGGCACCGGCGGCAAGCAGGTGCTGTTCAACGCGCTGGTGGCCACCGTCGATGCCGGCGACGAGGTGATCATCCCGGCGCCGTACTGGGTCAGCTATCCCGACATCGTGCAGTTCGCCGGCGGCACCCCGGTCGCCATCGAGACGAAGCTGGAAGACAATTTCAAGCTGAAGCCCGAGGCGCTGGAAGCGGCGATCACGCCCAAGACCAAGTGGCTGATCTTCAACTCGCCGTCGAACCCGACGGGGGCGGCCTATTCCCGCACCGAGATGAAGGCGCTCACCGATGTCCTGGTGAAGTACCCGCATGTATGGGTCCTCACCGACGACATGTACGAGCACCTCGTCTATGACGACTTCGAGTTCGTCACCCCGGCGCAGATCGAGCCCGCGCTCTACGAGCGCACGCTGACCATGAACGGCGTTTCCAAGGCCTATTGCATGACAGGCTGGCGCATCGGCTACGCGGCCGGCCCGGAGGCGCTGATCAAGGCCATCGGCACGCTGCAGTCGCAGTCCACCTCGAATCCCAACTCCATCGCCCAGTGGGCGGCGGTCGAGGCGCTGAACGGTCCGCAGGACTTCATCGCCGCGAACAACAAGGTGTTCAAGGAGCGCCGCGACCTCGTGGTGTCGATGCTCAACCAGACGGCGGGCCTCACCTGCCCGAAGCCGGAGGGCGCCTTCTACGTCTATCCCTCCTGCGCCGGGCTGATCGGCAAGAAGACCGCCGCCGGCAAGGTGATCGACACCGACGAAACCTTCGCTTCCGAGCTTCTGGAAGCCGAGGGCGTGGCGGTGGTGCATGGCTCGGCCTTCGGCCTCGGCCCGGCGTTCCGCATTTCCTACGCCACCTCCACCAAGGATCTGGAGGAGGCGTGCCTTCGCATCCAGCGCTTCTGCGGGTCGCTCCGCTGAGGTAGAAGAGTGTTGAACGGCCGGGAGGCGCGCCCCGGCCGGCAAGCGCCGCACAACGGCGGGGGCGCCGGTTCCCGAGAGCCGGCTGCGCGTCATCGTCAGGAGATTTGAATGTTCCGTACTGTTCTGTCGCGCGGGCTGCTCGCCGCCGCCCTTGTCGCCGGCACCGCTACCCTGGCCGCCGCGCCCGCCTCTGCCCAGACCAAGCGGGTCGAGGTCGGTTCGCTCGCCTGCAAGGGCTCCAAGTCGGTGAGCTTCATCATCGGCTCGAAGCGCACGCTCGACTGCACCTTCACCGCCGCCGGCGGCAGGAAGTTCGCCTATGAAGGCAGCATCCGCCGCTGGGGCCTCGACCTCGGCGTGACCGGCCGCAACATCCTGCTGTGGACCGTTCTGGCGCCGTCGAAGGGCGTGCGTTCGAGCGATCTCGACGGCACCTATGTCGGCGTGTCCGGCAGCGTGGCGCTCGGCGTCGGCGTGGCCGGCAACGTGCTGGTCGGCGGCTCGAACAAGACCATCGCGCTGCAGCCGGTCAGCGTCGAGGGCCAGACGGGCGTCAACGTCGCGCTCGGCGTTGGCGACCTGCGCCTCACCTCCAAGTGAGTGCCGGCCGGTCAGCCGGCCTGCCTCGTGCTATCGAAAGAGCCCGGCGGACCTTCCGCCGGGCTTCTTTTTTGCCGAATTGCACAACAAGTTGAAACACGGCCTGAAATAAAGCGCCGGCTCGACGCGTACTCTCTTCGGTACCACCAAGGAGGCCGCCATGCTGATCCGCCGTCGCCGCTCATGGGAGCTGCCCGAGAGCGCCGCAACGCCCGAATCCGTCTATCTGACCCGCCGCAGGCTGCTGGGCGCCGGAATCGGCCTGCTCGGCGTCGCCGGGCTGGGAGCGGCCCTGTCGCCGTTCGCCGAGGCCGCGCCCGAGCCGGGCGATCCGGCCAATGATCCGACCCGCGATCTCTATCCGGCCCGGCACAACGACGCCTACACGCTGGACCGGCCGGTGACGCCCGAGGACATCTCCGGCAACTACAACAATTTCTATGAGTTCGGCTCCGACCGCTCGGCCTACCAGATCGCCGATGTCGCGGCCCGCATGCCGCGCCGGCCGTGGACGGTGAAGATCGACGGGCTGGTCGAGCAGCCGCGCGAGGTCGGCATCGACGACCTCATCCGCGCCATGTCGCTGGAAGAGCGGCTCTACCGCCACCGCTGCGTGGAGGCGTGGTCGATGGCGGTGCCGTGGACCGGCTTCCCGCTGAAGGACTTCGTGGCCTGGGCCAAGCCTCTGTCGGGCGCGAAATATGTGCGCTTCGAGACCTTCGTGAAGCCCGACGTGGCGCTCGGCCAGCGGCGCTTCATCTACCCCTGGCCCTATATTGACAGCCTGACCATCGAGGAGGCGACCAACGAGCTGCCGCTCCTCGTCACCGGCATCTACGGCAAGCCGGCGCCCAATCAGTTCGGCGCGCCGCTGCGCCTTACCGTACCGTGGAAGTACGGCTTCAAGTCGGTGAAGTCGATCGTGCGGATCTCGTTCGTCGCCGAGCGGCCGGTCGGGCTGTGGGAGCAGGTGCAGGGCCGCGAATACGGCTTCTGGGCCAATGTGAACCCCGCCGTCTCGCATCCGCGCTGGAGCCAGGCGACCGAGCGCGACATCGGCACCGGCGAGCGGCGGCCGACGCTGATCTACAACGGCTATGGCGCGCAGGTGGCCGGTCTCTACAAGGGCCTGACCGGCGAGAAGCTGTTCATGTGAAGCCGGCGCCGCGGAGCGCTTGGGACAAGAAAAAAGCCGGGCTCGAAAGAGCCCGGCTTAAGTTTTCGCCGCCTGAGCGGCGAACCTTCCAGAGGGGAACAGCCGAAGCGATGTCGCATCGGCGTCGCCCTAGATATGATCAAAGAGAGGGCAGCCTGCAATAATGTATGCCCGCATGGCAGGCATGCGGAATTGCATTCAGGCTGTTACGCGCCTGTCACTGCCCGCGATTTGAGCGCCGGCAGCGTGTGTTCCGGGGCTGGCGATCATCGCCAAGTTGCGCGATGCTTCCCCCAAGGCCGCCGCCGAGCGGCCGTTCCGGGAGGAACGTCGATGCCCCATTCCGATTTGATCCCGCGTGCCGTCCGCCTCGCCCCGCTGGCCGTGGCCCTCGCATTGTCCCTGTCCGCCGCGACGCCAGCGCCGGCCGCCACGGTGCGGGTGGCGGTGGCCGATATCGGCTTCACCGATTCCTCCGGCGAGATGCGCGACCAGAGCGCCGAGCACGAGGCGCGCCGCCGTGCGCTCACCCAGGTGCTGCGGACCGACATCGGCGGCGACGCCGGGCATGAGAGCCTCGCGCTCACCTGCGAGGGGGCCTGTCGGCTCGATGCGGAGGGGGTGGAGGCGTTGCGCCAGCGGGCGGGCGCGGCGGGCGCCGCCTATCTGCTGGTGGGCAGCGTCCACAAGATGAGCACGCTGGTGATGTCCATGCGCGTCGCGGTGCTGGAGACGGGCACCGGCCGGCTCGTTGTCGAGCGGCTGCTGAGCTTTCGCGGCGACAATGATGCGGGCTGGCGCCATGCCGGCGACTTCGTGACCCGCGAGGTGGTCTCCGGCCTGCCGGGCCGCTGACGCTTCAGAAGTTCCAGCGCTGCGCCTTGGCGACGAGGAAGTCGCGGAACACCTGGATGCGGGCGACCGAGCGCATTTCCTGGGGGTAGACGAAATAGGCTTCCAGCGTCGGCGTGGTGCGCTCGGGGAAGAGCTGCACCAGCGTGGCGGAGTCTTCCAGCAGGTAGTCGGGCACGATTCCGATGCCCACGCCGCGCTCGACCGCGCGCTTGAGGCCGAGCACGTTGTTGACCGAGAGCGCCGGCACGCGCGATTCCTGCCCGTCCTCCAGCCCCGCCCGCTCCAGCCAGTTCAGCCCCTGGAAATAGGAGGGGATCGGCCCGCCGAGCAGGATGATGCGGTGCTGGTCGATCTCTTCCAGCGTGCGCGGATGACCGTTGCGCTTGAGGTATTCGGCCGAGGCGAAGGCGTGGAAGTGCACGGTGAACAGCTTGCGCTGGATCAGGTCCGGCTGCACCGGCTGGCGCAGGCGGATGGCGACGTCGGCCTCGCGCATGGCGAGGTCGAGCTCGTCGTCGGTCAGGATCAGCGTGATGCGGATATCGGGATAGAGTTCGAGGAACTCGCCGATGCGGGCGGTCAGCCAGTGGGTGCCGAGGCCCATGGTGGTGGTCACGCGCAGTTCGCCATTCGGCTTTTCGCGCGAGTCGGTCAGCTTGGCGCGCGCCGCCTCCAGCTTCATGAACACTTCGTGCGCGGTGCGGTAGAGCAGGTCGCCCTGCTCGGTCAGGATCAGCCCGCGCGCGTGGCGGTGGAACAGCGGGATGTTGAGTTCCTGCTCCAGCGCCGAGACCTGCCGGCTCACCGCCGACTGCGAGAGGCCGAGGGCCTCGCCCGCATGGGTGAAGGAGCCAGCCTCCGCCGCCACATGGAAGACCTTGAGCTTGTCCCAGTCCATGTCGCGCGCGCGATTGGCCTTGTTATCCATGCGATCGGACCCTCTGGCGATCATTCGGCGGCGTGGGCGAGCGACTCGCGTACGGAGAGGAAGCGCTCGGCCTCAAGGGCGGCCATGCAGCCCATGCCGGCCGCCGTGACCGCCTGGCGGAAGGTGTCGTCGGCGACGTCGCCGGCGGCGAACACCCCCTCGACCGAGGTCTGGGTGGAGTGCGAGGCGGTCCACACATAGCCGCTCGGCTTCAGCTTGAGCTGGCCGGCGACGAGATCGGTCGCCGGGGCGTGGCCGATGGCGATGAACACGCCGTCCGCCCTGCGCTCGGAAAGAGCGCCGGTGACGACATCCTTGAGCACCACCCCGGTCACGTGCGGGGGATCCTCCTCGCCCTTCACCTCGTGCAGCGCCGCGTTCCACACCACCTCGACCTTGGGGTGGGCGAACAGGCGCTCCTGAAGGATCTTTTCGGCACGGAAGCCGTCGCGGCGGTGCACCACCGTGACCTTGGAGGCGAAATTGGTGAGGAACAGCGCCTCCTCGACGGCGGTGTTGCCGCCGCCGACAACGATCACTTCCTTGCCGCGATAGAAGAAGCCGTCGCAGGTGGCGCAGGCGGAGACGCCATGGCCGCGATAGGCCTGCTCGGAATCGAGGTCCAGCCAGCGCGCCTGCGCGCCGGTGGCGAGGATGACGGTCTCGGCGATCCACACCGTGCCGGAATCGGTCTCGGCGCGGAACGGCCGGCGGGAGAGGTCCAGCGTCGTCACGAGGTCGTTGACGATGCGCGTGCCCATCTTCTCGGCCTGCGCCTGCATCTGCTCCATCAGCCACGGACCCTGTATGGGGTCGGCGAAGCCGGGATAGTTCTCGACGTCGGTGGTGATGGTGAGCTGGCCGCCGGGCTGGATGCCCTGGATCAGCACCGGCTCGAGCATGGCGCGGGCGGCATAGACCGCCGCGGTGTAGCCGGCCGGACCGGAGCCGATGATCAGCACCTTGACGTGATGGGTCTGGCTGGCGGAAGGGGCCGGCGACATGAAAGGCTCGCTCAGGTTGGCGGCGAGGCGTGCCCTCGCCGGGACGGAACTGCGCTCGGGCTCACTCATGCGCCTGCCCATGCATGCTTCGCAAGGGGCGGCAGGGTCAGCCATGCGAAAATGTAGGGACTGGCCGAACCCACCGCAAGGCGGAGCCCGTCTATCCATTAGTTTTCCAGAAGGAAGATTGCGCAGCGATGGCGCGCAAGATAATTGCTCTGGCCGTCGGCTGCACTATGTTCGCGGCCGAAGGCGCGCCGTCCCCGGCCGCTGCAACGGGAGACGCCGCGTGGCCCGCCGTATCGACGCGATCGACTGGAATATCCTGCGCGAGCTTCAGGGCGATGGCCGCATCACCAATGTCGAGCTGTCCCAGCGCGTCGGCATTTCCGCCCCGCCCTGCCTGCGCCGCGTGCGCTCGCTGGAGGAGGAGGGCATCATCAAGGGCTACCGCGCCCTGCTCGACGAGAAGAAGCTCGGCTTCGACCTGATGGCGTTCGCCATGGTTCACCTCGTCAGCCAGGCCGAGGCGGACCTGTCCGCCTTCGCCGCGCAGGTGGAGCGCTGGCCGCTGGTGCGCTCCTGCTGGATGCTCTCGGGCGAGACCGATTTCATCCTGCTGTGCGTCGCGCCGGACCTGCGCACCTTCCAGAACTTCGTGCTGGAGCTGACCGGGGCGCCCAATGTGCGCAACGTGAAGACGGCGCTGACGCTCCGGCAGAGCAAGGACGCCGCGGTGGTGCCGATGGAAGGGGACACGCCTTGATCGTCGCCACCGCGACCGACACCACCTATGTCGAACTGACCGGCATCCTGCTCGCCTCGCTGGCGGACAGGGCGGCCGGCGACTTCGAGACGGTCCACGTCTTCTGCGACGGCGTGAGCGACGCCGACAAGGCCCGGCTGCAGGCGAGCTACGGACTGGCCAATATCGACTTCATCGACCTCACCGACGAGATGGCCCGCCATTTCGCCGGCCGGCCGGAGAACCACCATCTCTCGCGCACCGCCTATGCGCGCATTCTGATGCCGCTGAGCCTGTCGGAGGCCACCGGGCGGCTGCTCTACATCGACTGCGACACGGTGGTGAACGCCCCGCTGGCCCCGCTCGCCAGCCTGCCGATGGAGGGCTTCGCGCTGGCGGCGGTGGACGATATCGCCCGGCAGGTGCCCGAGCGCCACGCCAAGCGCAACCGCGACATCGGCCTGCCCGACGACATGCGCTATTTCAACAGCGGCGTGCTGCTGATCGACCTTGAACGCTGGCGGGCCGAGCGCATCAGCGAGCGCACCATCGCATTCGTCGACGCTCATCCCACCCTGCCGATGATGGACCAGGACGCGCTCAACGGCGCGCTGCGCGGCGAGTGGCTGCCGCTCGACGAAAGCTGGAACCTGCATCGCCGGCTGGAAAAGGGCGCCTATACCGACGATCCCGCCATCTGGCAGGGCGCGCGCATCGTGCATTTCATCGGTCAGGTGAAGCCCAACTACACCGACTGCAACCACCCCGCCCGCGACCTGTTCCTCGCCTATCGCGCCCGCACGCCCTTCGCGGGCGACCCGCTGAAGACGAAGTTCGGGCGCAAGGTGGAGAAGAAGGGGCGCAAGCTGCGGCGCTTCTTCGGCAAGCTCAAGCGGCGCGTTTTCGGAGCCTAGCGAATGGAATACAGCCTCGTCGACGAATACGCGAAGCTGCACGCGCGCCACCGCTACGGCGCCACGGCGCGCCACGCGCTGGCCGACATGCTGCCGCACATCATGGCGCTGAAGCCCGCCTCGCTGATCGACTTCGGCTGCGGCCAGAGCAATCTCGCCTTCCTCATCGCCGCCAAGGCCGGCATCCCCGAGATCCATCGCTACGATCCGGCGATCCCGGAGATCGCCACCCTGCCGGGCCGGCAGGTCGAGCTGGCGGTGAATGTCGACGTGATGGAGCACATCCCCGACGAGGAGATCGATTCCGTGCTCGCCTCCATCGCGGCGAGCGCGCGCGACGCGCTGTTCGTCATCGACACCGGGCCGGCCAAGATCCTGCTGTCCGACGGGCGCAACGCCCATGTCTCGCAGCACGGCGCCGACTGGTGGCTGGCGCGGCTGAAGCCGCATTTCCCGGCCATCCGCGAAATGCCGATCCACCGCCGCGCCCGCGTCGCCTTCAAGACCTGGGACAGCGAGGTGAGGGGGGCGACGGGCCTTGCCGTGCGCGCCCGCGAACGCATCATCTACCGCACGCAGAAGCTCGCCCGCTCGGCCGCTCGCAAGCTCTCGCAGCTGGCAAATGGCGGGGCGCGCCGGTGAAGCTGCTGGTCCTGCGCGACAAGAAGCCGGGGCATTTCAACCAGGCGGAAGGCGTCGCGCTGGCGATCGGGCGGCTGGCGCCGGTGGAGGTCGCGCGGATCGACGTGCGCCCGAGCTGGTTCGCCCATGACGACGTGCGCAAGATCATCATGCGCCGCTGGGGCCGCGATGCCCGCTACTGGCTGAAATCCATGTACGCCATCGAGGCGGACCGCCTCGACAGGCCGGACGTCATCGTCGGCTCGGGCCGCCCGACCGTGGCTGCGGGCATCCTCATCAGCCGGGCGTTCGGCGGCGTGCCCTTCGTCTATTCCGGCGGCATCGGCGGCTACGACACGCGCGAGGTCAGCCTGATGATCGTCGCCTCGCCGCGCGCGGCCGGCAACCCGCGCTCGGCCTGGGCGCCGATCCCCTCCATCGTCGATCCGGCCGACTATCCCGCCCCGCGCCGTCTTGCCTCTCCCGCCGACCTGAAGGGGGCGGAGATCGCGCTGCTGGTCGGCGGCACCGCCTATCGCAAGGAATGGCCGCGGAACGAGTGGGACGCGCTGATCCGGCTGGTGCGCGACGTGGCCCGCGAGCATGGCGTGCGCTGGCGGGTGACGACCTCGCGCCGCACGCCGGACGAGGTGGGCGCGCTGTTCGCCGGGCTGGCGGGCGAGGGCGTGCTGGCCGAGTTCATCGACTACCGCACGGCCGGACCGGGCTCGGTGCGCGCGCTGTTCGGCGCCGACGCGGTGGCGGTGACGGAGGATTCGATGAGCATGCTGGTCGAGGGGCTGACGGCGGGTCGCCCGGTCATCGGCCTGCGCTCGGCCAAGGTGCATGACGGCTACGCCAGCGAGGCGATTTCCGCGTGGGCGGCCAAGAGCTGGGCGGCGCCGTCCTTCGCGCCGAGCCTCGCCATCCTGCCGCTGGGAACGGTCGATTCCGGGCAGTTCGCCCGCACGCTGGCAGGGCTTGAGCCGCCGACGCTGGACGTGCGCGGGGAACTCGCCCGCCTGATCGCGCCGGTGCTGGGCCTGGAGAGGCCTTGATCTGAAATACTGCCCTCATCCGCGGGCTTGACCCGCGGACCCAGGGCACTTGGCGCGCCGGGTCGCTGGGTGCCCGGGTCAAGCCCGGGCATGAGGGAAATCGGATTGGCGTCATCCCGGCCGAAGGTGAAGCCGTGGAGCCGGGATCGCTCTCCTTCCTGCATACACGATCCCGGATCGACCTTCGGCCGTCCGGGATGACGGGAAAGAGGCCGGACCTCACCGCGCCGCCCACGCCTGTTCATAGACGGCGTTGATCTTCTGCGCCTCGACCTCGATCGAATGGGTCTCGACGACATGGCGGCGCGAGGCGGCGGCGGCTTCGGCGCGGGCGGCATCGTCGAGCTGCATGAACGCCTCCACCGCGCCGGCCATCTCGCCGACATCGCCGGGCGGAACCATGGTGCCGGTGCGGCCCTCGACCACGAGTTCCTCGAAGGCGCCGACGGTCGTCGCCACCACCGGCACGCCGCAGGCCATGGCCTCCAGCGGGGTGACACCGAAGCCCTCCCAGCGCTGCGGGGCGACGTAGAGATCGAGAGCGCGATACCACAGGGCGATATCGGAGGTGGCGACCTCGCCGGGGAAGAGGATGCGGTCGGCAAGGCCGGCCTTCGCGACCTTCTCGCGCTGCTCGGCGAAGAAGGCGGTGTGCGCGCCGGTCGCCCGCCCCAGCACCACGCCGCCCCAGCCGGGGTGGTTCGGCAGCACGCGGATCAGCGCGTCGACGAAGACGTCGGTGCCCTTCTGGGCGCGGATGCGGCCGAAGCAGCCGATCATCTTCAGCTCTTCCGGCAGGCCGACGTCGCGGCGCGCCTGCGCCTTGTCGGGCGCGGGGGCGAAGGCGCCGACGTCGATGCCGTGATGGATCACCGTGGAGGGGCGCTGGAGATAGGCGGCGGTCTTCTCGGAGGTGGAGATTACCGCATCCATGCGCCCGATCAGGAAGCGGCTCCAGCCCGTGTGCCAGCGCTGCGAGGCGGAGGTGAAGACGAGCGTGAGCTTCATGCGCAGCACGTCGCGCAGCACGACGCCGGCCAGCATCTCGACATTGCGGCGGGCGTGCCAGATGCGGGTGCGCCGGCGCGCCGGTCGCCGCCAGAAATGGAGAAGCCCCGGGAAGCCGATGCGCGGCACGCTATCGGCAAGGCCGGGCCCGAGCGCGGCGATGCCGACATCCCGGGCCTGGTAGGGCAGGACGCGCTCCAGCGTCGAGGTGACGCCGGAAAGGCGGCGCTTGAAATTCGGTGCCACGACTTCGAGCCGGGCCGGATCTATCGCCGCCTTTTCCGTCATGGGAGCGTGCCCGCGCCGGCCGTCAGGCGAAGCGGACGTTGGCGATCTCGTAGGAGCGGGCGCCCTTGGGGGTGACCACCTCCACCGAGGTGCCGCGCTTCTTGCCGATCAGCGCGCGCGCCAGCGGCGAGGAGATGGAAATGCGGCCTTCCTTGGCGTCGGCTTCCATGTCGCCGACGATCTGCCACACGCGTTCCTCCTCCGTGTCCTCGTCGATGAGGGTCACGGTGGCGCCGAACTTGACGACATCGCCGGTCAGCTTGGCGACATCGATGATCTCCGACCGCGAGAGCTTGTCCTCAAGCTCGGCGATGCGGCCCTCATTCAGGGCCTGCTGCTCCTTGGCGGCGTGGTACTCGGCGTTCTCGGAGAGATCGCCATGGGCACGCGCCTCGGAAATCGCCTCGATGATGCGCGGACGCTCGACCTGCTGGCGCCGCTTGAGTTCTTCTTCCAGTGCGGCATGGCCGCCGGCGGTCATCGGAATCTTTTCCATCGGTCTTTTCTTGACCTCCCAAAAGCAAAGGAAGCCCCCGCGGGGGTCCGTCCGGGCCAACCGGCCTCGACGAACCTCCCGCGCGGGCTTAATCCATTGTTCGCGGCGGACTGTCTGCGCCGTCGGGCGCCGTCAGTGCCGGCCGGAGCCGAAATAGTCCTGCAGGGCGCGCACTTCCAGATCGCCGCCAATATAGGCCTTGATCCCCCGCGCCGCCGCTATGGCTCCGGACAGCGTGGTGTAATACGGGACTTTGTGCAAGAGGGCGGCCCGGCGCAGCGAGCGGGAATCGGCGAGGGCCTGCACGCCCTCGGTGGTGTTGAACACCAGCTGCACGCCGCCGTTCTTGATCAGGTCGACGATGTGCGGGCGGCCTTCCAGCACCTTGTTGATCTTGGCGCTCTCGACGCCGTTCTCGGCGAGGAAACGCTGCGTGCCCGAGGTGGCGATCACCTTGAAGCCGAGCGCGACCAGCAGCCGCGCGGTGTCGAGGATGCGCGACTTGTCCTGATCGCGCACCGAGATGAACACCGTGCCGGACGTCGGCACCTTGGTGCCGCCGCCAAGCTGGCTCTTGGCGAAGGCGACCGCGAAGGAGGTGTCGAGGCCCATCACCTCGCCGGTGGAGCGCATCTCCGGGCCGAGCACGGTGTCGACGCCGGGGAAGCGGGCGAAGGGGAACACCGCCTCCTTCACCGCCACATGGTCGCCGGTGAAGGGCGTGAGGCCGAACGAGGCCAGCGCCTCGCCCGCCATGATACGGGCGGCGATCTTGGCGATCGGCTGGCCGACCACCTTGGCGACGAAGGGAACGGTGCGGGAGGCGCGCGGGTTCACCTCCAGCACGTAGATGGTGCCGTTCTTGATGGCGTACTGGACGTTCATCAGGCCGCCGACATTGAGCGCCAGCGCCATCTTGCGGGTCTGCGCCTCAAGCTCGGCGATGGTCTCGGGCGACAGCGAGTGGGGCGGCAGCGAGCAGGCCGAATCGCCCGAATGGATGCCGGCTTCCTCGATGTGCTCCATGATGCCGCAGATGAAGGTGTCCTTGCCGTCGGCGAGGCAGTCGACGTCGACCTCGATGGCGTCCGAGAGATAGCGGTCGAACAGCAGCGGGTTCTTGCCCAGCAGCGTGTTGATCTGGCCGGTCTTGTCGTTGGGGTAGCGCGCCTTGATGTCGTTCGGCACCAGCCCTGGCAGGGTGCCGAGAAGGTAGTCGCCGAGCTGGCTGTCCTCGTGGATGATCTGCATCGCCCGGCCGCCCAGCACATAGGAGGGGCGCACGACGAGCGGATAGCCGAGATCGGCGGTGACGAGGCGGGCCTGCTCGACCGAATAGGCGATGCCGTTGGCCGGCTGGCGCAGCTTGAGCTTGTCCAGCAGCGTCTTGAAGCGGTCGCGGTCCTCGGCGAGGTCGATGGCCTCGGGCGAGGTGCCCAGGATCGGGATGTCGGCCTCTTCCAGCGCGCGGGCGAGCTTGAGCGGGGTCTGGCCGCCGAACTGCACGATGACGCCGTGCAGCGTGCCGTTGGCGCGCTCGCGGTCGAGGATCTCGATCACGTCCTCGGCGGTCAGCGGCTCGAAATAAAGCCGGTCCGAGGTGTCGTAGTCGGTGGAGACGGTTTCCGGGTTGCAGTTGACCATGATGGTCTCGTACCCGGCATCCTTCAGCGCGAAGGCCGCGTGGCAGCAGCAATAGTCGAACTCGATGCCCTGGCCGATACGGTTCGGGCCGCCGCCGAGGATGGCGATCTTGCGGGCGTCGGTGGGACGCGACTCGTCGGCCGGCGCGCCGGCGAACGGCATCTCGTAGGACGAGTACATGTAGGCCGTCGGCGCCGCGAACTCGGCCGCGCAGGTGTCGATGCGCTTGTAGACCGGGCGCACGTCGAGGGCGCGGCGCTGGGCGCTCACCTCGGCCTCGTGCAGGCGGGCAAGGCCGGCGAGGCGCGAATCCGAGAAGCCCATGGCCTTGAGCCGGCGGAAGGCGCCGGCGGTCTTCGGCAGGCCGTGCGCGCGCACCTTCGCCTCGGTCTCGACGATCTCGCGGATCTGCTCGAGGAACCACGGGTCGATCCTGCAGCCGGCGTGGATCGCCTCGTCGTCGAGGCCGAGGCGCATGGCCTGCGCGACGTTCAGGATGCGGTCCGGGGTCGGGGTGCCGATGGCGGCGCGGATGGCGTTCTTGTCGTCGCCGAGGCCGAGGCCCTCGATCTCGATCTCGTCGAGGCCGGTCAGGCCGGTCTCCAGCGAGCGCAGCGCCTTCTGCAGCGATTCCTGGAAGGTGCGGCCGATGGCCATCGCCTCGCCGACCGACTTCATCGAGGTGGTCAGCACCGGGTCGGCGCCGGGGAACTTCTCGAAGGCGAAGCGCGGGATCTTGGTGACCACGTAGTCGATGGTCGGCTCGAACGAGGCCGGGGTGGCGCCGCCGGTGATGTCGTTGGCGATCTCGTCGAGCGTGTAGCCGACCGCGAGGCGCGCGGCGACCTTGGCGATCGGGAAGCCGGTCGCCTTGGAAGCCAGCGCCGAGGACCGCGAGACGCGCGGGTTCATCTCGATGACGATCATGCGGCCCGTTTCCGGGTCGATGGCGAACTGGACGTTGGAACCGCCGGTCTCGACGCCGATCTCGCGCAGCACGGCGAGCGAGGCGTCGCGCATGCGCTGATATTCCTTGTCGGTCAGCGTCAGCGCGGGGGCGACGGTGATGGAGTCGCCGGTGTGGACGCCCATCGGGTCGATGTTCTCGATGGAGCAGACGATGATGCAGTTGTCCGCCTTGTCGCGGACGACCTCCATCTCGTACTCCTTCCAGCCCAGCACGCTCTCTTCCACCAGCACCTCGTTGGTGGGGGAGGCGTCGATGCCGCGCTCGATGATCTCGATATATTCGGACTTGTTGTAGGCGATGCCGCCGCCCTGGCCGCCCATGGTGAAGGACGGGCGGATGATGGCCGGCAGGCCGATCTCCTCCAGCGCTTCCAGCGCCTGCGGCAGCGTCTTGATCTGGCGCGAGCGCGGCGTGTCGAGGCCGATCTTGGTCATCGCGTCGCGGAACAGCTCGCGGTCCTCGGCCTTGTCGATGGCCTCGGCGGTGGCGCCGATCATCTCGACGTCATAGGCGTCGAGTACGCCCATCTTGCGCAGCGAGAGCGCGCAGTTGAGCGCCGTCTGGCCGCCCATGGTGGGGAGCAGCGCGAAGCCGCCGGGGACGGCGTGGCGCTCCTTGGCGATGATCTTGGCGACGATTTCCGGGGTGATCGGCTCGATATAGGTGGCGTCGGCCAGATCCGGGTCGGTCATGATCGTCGCCGGATTGGAATTGACCAGGACGACCCGGTAGCCCTCGGCCTTCAGCGTCTTGCACGCCTGGGTGCCGGAATAGTCGAACTCGCAGGCCTGGCCGATGACGATGGGGCCGGCGCCGACGATCAGGATGGTGGAGATATCTGTGCGTTTCGGCATCGGATCCCGTGCGGCTCGCGCATTTGTCCGGGCGCACGAAAAAGGACGCGTCGAGAACGCGTCCTTGGGCGGACCCGGATTGAACTTTCTGGGCGAGGGTGCCCCCGCAATTGGGGGCTTCCCTTAAACCAGATTCCCTCGGGGGGGAAGGGCGGACGACGACGCCCGCCCGCCCGGCGGTGGAAGACGGCCTCAGGCCGCCTTCTTGTTCTTCGCGATCATCTCGACGAAGCGGTCGAACAGATAGTGGCTGTCCTGCGGGCCGGGGCTCGCCTCGGGGTGGTACTGCACCGAGAAGACCGGCTTGTCGGAAAGCGCGATGCCGGCATTCGAGCCGTCGAACAGCGAGACGTGGGTCTCCTGCGCGGTGGCCGGCAGGCTGTCGCGGTCGACCGCGAAGCCGTGATTCATCGAGGTGATCTCGACCTTGCCGGTGGTCATGTCCTTGACCGGGTGGTTCGCGCCGTGATGGCCCTGATGCATCTTCACCGTGCGCCCGCCGACGGCGAGGCCGATCATCTGGTGGCCGAGGCAGATGCCGAAGGTCGGCACGCCCTGCGCGATGATCTCGCGGATCACCGGCACCGCATATTCGCCGGTGGCGGCCGGGTCGCCCGGGCCGTTGGAGAGGAACACGCCGTCCGGCTGGAGGGCGAGAATCTCCTGCGCCGAGGTGGTGGCGGGCACCACGGTGACCTTGCAGCCGGCCCGCGCCAGCAGGCGCAGAATGTTGCGCTTCACGCCGTAGTCGATGGCGACCACGTGATGCGCCGGCGCCTTCTGCGTGCCGTAGCCCTCGGGCCAGCTCCAGGTCGTCTCGTCCCAGCTGAAGCGCTGGGCGGAGGTGACCATCGGCACGAGGTCCATGCCGACCAGGCCCGGCCACGCGGCGGCCTCGGCCTTCAGCGCCTCGATGTCGAACCGGCCGTCCGGGGCGTGGGCGATCACCGCGTTGGGCATGCCGCCGTCGCGGATCAGCGCGGTCAGCGCGCGGGTGTCGATGCCGGAGATGGCGATGATGCCGCGCGCCTTCAGCCAGGAGTCGAAGTGGCGGGTGGCGCGGTAGTTGGACGGGTCGGTGATGGCGGAGTGCAGCACCACGCCGCGCACGCCGGAGGCACCGGCCATCGAGATCGTCTCGATGTCCTCCTCGTTGGTGCCGACATTGCCGATATGGGGAAAGGTGAAGGTGATGATCTGCCCGGCATAGGAAGGATCGGTCAGAACCTCCTGATAGCCGGTCATTGCCGTGTTGAAGCACACCTCGCCGACCGCGTGGCCCGTCGCGCCGAGGCCGAAGCCCTCCAGCACGGTGCCGTCGGCCAGCACGAGGAGGGCGGTCGGGAGCGGCTCGGCCCACACGTCGCCGCCGGAGTGCTGATCAGCGCTACCGTTCATTGAACTTGTTCCCTGTCGTTGTGTGCCCTAATTAGTCGGTTGCCGCGCCGGATGCCAGCCTTCACGCTGCGTATCTGGGCCTCGAATTGCGGATGGCTGCACGCAGGACAGGTGCGGCCTGCGTGGCGGCGTTCCCCTCGCCCGGGGCAGGGCAGGGGGCGGACAAGCATCGGATCGCGAGCAGCGGTGCGGCCCGGAACGGCACGTTTCCGGCGCGCAGCCTCGCCAATGGCAGGAAGGCGTACGGAACGTGTTGCGCGACCAGATCAACAATTCGCTGAAAGACGCCATGAGGGCGCAGGACAAGCGGCGCCTTGCGACGCTGCGTCTCGTCAACGCCGCGATCAAGGACCGCGACATCGAGGCGCGCGGCCATGGCAAGGACCCGCTTTCCGACGACGAGCTGCTCGGCTTGCTGGCCAAGATGATCAAGCAGCGCGAGGAATCGGCCAAGGTCTACGAGGAAGCCGGCCGCGCCGACCTGTCGACGCAGGAGCGCGAGGAAATCGCGATCATCCAGTCCTTCCTGCCGACCCAGCTGACCGAAGCCGAATCGCAGGCAGCCATCGCCGCCGTGATCGCCGAGATCGGCGCGGCCGGGCTCAAGGACATGGGACGCACCATGGCGGCGCTCAAGGAGCGCTATACGGGCGTGATGGACTTCGGCAAGGCCAGCGGCACGGTCAAGAACCTGCTGACGGCGGGCTGACCCGTCCCGGCCGGCGGGCGTCCGGGACGCCCGCCCGAAGCCTTTCTTCCCTCCGCGTGCCCCCATCCGCGTGCCCTCCATGCCGCCAGTCCCCGAAACCCACCCGCAGGCCGGCGCGCCCGATGGCGCGGCGCCGCGCGGGGCGAGCCTGACCTGGGCCGGCTGCCGGCGCGGGGCGCGGGCGATCCTCGCCGTGCTGCCGCCGGTCTTCGTGTTCGGCGTCGCCTTCGGCATCGCCGCGCGCGGCCACGGGCTGGAGGGCTGGCTCGCGACGCTGATGAGCGCCATCGTCTATGCCGGCGCCTCCCAGTTCGCCGTGCTCGACCTGTGGACGACGCCGATCCCGTGGCTGCCGCTGCTGGTCGCGACCTTCGCCATCAATGCCCGGCACATCCTGCTCGGGGCCTCCATCCGCTCGCTGTGCCGGGGCCTCCCGGCGTGGAAGGTCTACGGCACGATGACGCTGCTCAGCGACCTCAACTGGGCGGCGCTGATTGCCGCCGAGCGGCGCGGCGAGCGCGACCTCGGCTTTCTCCTCGGCGGCGGCCTCATGATGTGGGTGACGTGGGTGACGGCGACGGTGATCGGCGCCGTGGCCGGCGGCCTGACGCTCGACGACGTGAAGACCTACGCGCTCGACCTCGTGCTGGTGACGTTCTTCGCCACCACGCTTGTCGGGCTGCGGCGCGGGCGGGTCGACGACCTGCCCTGGGCGGTCGCCGGCCTCGCCGCCATGGCGGCGGTGTGGTTCCTCCCCGCCAACTGGCACGTTCTGGTCGGCGGGCTCGCCGGCGGCATCGCCGGCCTCGTGCGCGACGAGATGAGGCGGCCATGAGCACCGCCAACGCGCTGCTCGTCGTCTTTGCCATGGCCCTCGTCACCTATGCGACGCGGGCGGGCGGCATCTTCCTCGTCGGCTTCATGCCGATGTCGGCCCGGATGGAGTCGTTCCTGCGCTATCTCGCTGGCTCCGTGCTGGTGGCGCTGGTGGTGCCGGCGACGGTGCGCGGCGGGGCCGAGGCCTATGTCGCGGTCGGCGTCGCCGTCCTCGGCATGCTGGCGCTGCGCCGTGCGCTGCCGGCCATCGCGCTCGGCATCCTCGCCGCCGCGCTGTGGCGCGCCTATATGGGGGCGAGCTGAGGAGGCGGGGGGGCTCCTTCGCCTCCTCAGCTTTCGCGCCATGACCGGGTTCGTCCGGCCATGGCGCCGCCGTCGGTCATTCGGCAAGGCGCCGCTCGTATTCTTCGCGGTAGCGGGCGACGAGCGGCCAGAAGGACGGGCGCTCGCCCTCGCCCAGCTCGCCTTCCAGCAAGGCGAGGTGGGAGTGCCAGCCGCCGGCCACGCCGAGCAGGGTGCTGTGCCGGGCAAGGCGGGTATGGGTGACGGTGAGCAGCACGCGCTCGCCGCGCGGGGCAAGCTCGAAGGAAACCTCCGATTCGGAGGGCGTGCCGGCCTCCCAGGTGAAGCGCAGCAGCCGGTTCGGCTCGCAGGCCAGCACCACGCCCTGATTGTGGATCTCGCCGGCATGGCAGGCGAAGCGCTCCGGCGGCGGCTCGTCGCCACCGAGTTCGTTGTTGCGGAAGACGAGATCGACCGCGCCGCCGGTCCTCAGCTCCATGGGGCCGTCGGCGAGCCAGAGGCGGCGCTTTTCCGGTTCGGTGAGATAGGCCCAGACCCGCTCGACCGGGCCGGGCAGAAGGCGTTCGAAGCGCAGCGTGTCGGCGGCCTCGCGGGTGGCGTAGCCGTTGGCGGCGTGGGTGTTCATGCGTCGTCTCCCTTGGTTTCGATGGGAAGCACGGGTTCGGGCTGGCGCAGCAGCGCGTCGAGGGCGTCGAGCCGCTCGGTCCAGAAGCGCTCGTAGAAGCTCAGCCATTCATGCGCCTCGGCGAGGCGGTCGGGCTGGAGCCGGCACAGATGCTGCCGGCCCCTTATCTGGCGGGCCACCAGCCCGGCGGCCTCCAGCGCCTTGATGTGCTTGGAGGCGCCGGCCAGCGACATGGCGAAGGGCTCGGCGAGTTCGCTCACCGTGCGCTCGCCCATGGCGAGATGGTTCAGCATGGCCCGCCGCGTCGGGTCGGCGAGGGCGTGGAAGATGTGATCGAGCCGGCTGGCGGTGTGGGGGATATGTTCAACCATGTGGTTTAGTATTTGCCCGGCCGTGACGATTGTCAACCGAATGGTTTAGCGTTTCGCGATTTTTCCGCCGGTGGATTGCGGGGATTGCGGGACCGCCGGCCCGCCGCCACATCGAGGGCACGGCGTCATCAAACGGCCTGCCTCTTGCCTGCTAGAAGGGGCGTTCGACCGGAGAACCGATTCCCGACATGCGCTTCCCGCCCTCGTTCCTCGACGAGATACGTGCCCGCCTCCCGGTCTCGGAGGTTGTGGGCAAGCGCGTGCAGTTGAAGAAGCAGGGTCGCGAGTGGCGCGGCCTGTCGCCGTTCAATCCCGAGAAGACGCCATCCTTCTACGTCAACGACCAGAAGGGCTTCTACCACTGCTTTTCCTCCGGCAAGCACGGCGACCAGTTCGACTTCCTGATGGATGTCGAGGGCCTGCCCTTCCCGGAGGCGGTGGAGCGCCTCGCCTCCATGGCGGGCCTGCCCATGCCGGTGCAGTCGCGCGAGGAGGAGCAGCGCGAGAGCCGGCGCAAGACGCTGCACGAGGTGATGGAACTCGCCGCCAAATATTTCGAGGCGGTGCTGCAGAACCGGGCCGGCGCCAAGGGTCGCGGCTATCTCGCCGATCGCGGGCTCGGCCCGGCGACGCAGGCGCGCTTCCGCCTCGGTTACGCCCTGCCTGAGCGCTTCGCGCTGAAGGAGGCGCTGGGCGGCAAGGGCGTGCCGGTCGAGGACATGATCGAGGCCGGGCTGCTGGTGAGCGCCGAGGACATCGCCATTCCCTATGACCGCTTCCGCGACCGGGTGATGTTTCCCATCACCGACCTGCGCGGACGCGTGGTCGCCTTTGGCGGCCGGGCATTGGAAAAGGAGGTCTCGGCCAAGTATCTCAACTCGCCGGAGACCTCGCTCTTTCACAAGGGCTCGCTGCTCTACAACGGCTTCTCCGCCCGCGCCGCCGCCCATAATGGCGCGACGGTGATCGCGGCGGAGGGCTATGTCGATGTCATCGCGCTGGTCGAGGCGGGCTTCGCCGGCGCCGTGGCCCCGCTCGGCACGGCGCTGACCGAGGAGCAATTGGCGCTCTTGTGGAAAATGGCGCCGGAGCCGGTGCTGCTGTTCGACGGCGACAAGGCCGGCCGGCGCGCCGCCTGGCGGGCGCTGGACCTCGCTCTGCCGCATCTCAAGCCCGGCGTCAGCCTCTCCTTCGGCATGCTGCCCGACGGGCAGGACCCGGACGACCTCGTGCGGGCCGGCGGGCGCGAGGCGGTCGACGCGGTGCTCCAGCAGGTCCGCCCGCTCGCCGACGTGCTGTGGGCACGCGAGATGGAGAGCGCCAGCGTCGACACGCCCGAACGCCGCGCCGCGCTGGAGGCGCGCATCGGCGAGATCGTCCGCGTCATCGCCGACGAGACGGTGCGCAAGCACTATCGCAGCGAGCTGATGGACCGTTTCCGCCGGCTGTTCGCGCCCGTCGTCGTGCAGGGCGAGGGCGGCCGGCGCGGCGATTGGCAGGGGCGCGGCGCCGGCGGGCAGGGCGGCTTTCCCGGCCGCGGCGGGCGGCGCCCGGCGCCCGGGCGCCCGTCGGCCGGGGTGACGGCGGGCGAGACGATGCGGCGCTCGGCGCTGGTGCGCGGCGCGGCGGCCGAGATTCCTCGCAACGAGGCGCTGCTGCTGTTCGCCCTCATCAACCATCCCTGGCTGATCGACCGCTGCGCCGAGGAACTGGCCGACCTGTCGTTCCAGAACAAGGAGGCCGCGGAACTGCGCCGCGCGCTGCTCGACGCCCATATGGAGGGCGACACCGAGGAGGCCGGCCGCCTCGCCGCCCGGCTGGAGTCGCACGGGCTGGCGCCGCTGGTCACCCGACTCGCCCGCACCGCCATCGCGCGGCACGACTGGCCGGCCTTCGCCGATGCCGCGCCCGCCGATGTCGAACTCTGGTGGCATCAGCGGCTGGTCTTGCACCGGCGCGGCCACGCCCTATCTAAGGAACTGAAGGAAGCCGAGAATCGACTCGCCGAGGAGCCCACCGACATGAACTGGGCCCGCTTTCTCGATGTACAAAGACAGCTCGCGGCACTTGACGGAACCGAAGCTTTGGTAGAGGGGTTCGGCGCTGCGTCGGGTCGCCCGGCGCGGTCGATGTAGAAGTCCCCTGGGTTGCCCGTCCGCGCATGTCCATCGTGCGTGGTGCGTGTGGCCCCGTTTGTGTCTCTCCACCGTGGCGGAGACGCGGGGTTGAACGATCGAAGGACGGCGCCGCAAGGACAGCCGTCGCCCGCCGGGGCGGTTTGCCGCACGGCGCTTGAGGAGCACACGCATGGCGAAGCAGGCAGCGGAAGCGACGGAAGCCCCCGAGAAGGATGGCGACACCCCGGATAGCCCGTTGCTCGACCTTTCGGACGCCGCCGTCCGGAAGATGATCAAGCTCGCCAAGAAGCGGGGCTATGTCACCTATGACGAGCTGAACGAGGTTCTGCCCTCCGAACAGAACACCTCGGACCAGATCGAGGACATCTACGCGATGCTCAACGAGATGGGCATCAACGTCGTCGAGGCCGAGGAGGCGGAAGCCGAGGCCGAGGGCGAGGAGGGCGCCACCGAGGCGGCCGAGGACGAGGAAGAGTCCGGCGGCGAGATCGCCGAGGCCAGCCCGCGCGCCGTCATCCGCTCCGAGACCAAGTCCGAGCCGGGCGAGCGCACCGACGACCCCGTCCGCATGTATCTGCGCGAGATGGGTTCGGTCGAGCTGCTCTCCCGCGAGGGCGAAATCGCCATCGCCAAGCGCATCGAGGCCGGCCGCGAGGCGATGATCGCGGGCCTGTGCGAGAGCCCGCTTACCTTCCAGGCCATCATCATCTGGCGCGACGAGCTGGTGGAGGGCAAGGTCCTCCTGCGCGACATCATCGACCTCGAGGCGACCTATGCCGGTCCCGAGGCGAAGAACGGCCCCATCGTCGAAGGCGGCTCGCTGGCGCCTGACGGCGAGGAGGAGCGCGAGCCCACCATCGGCGAGACCATCGCCGATGACGAGGACGACATGGAGAACGCCCTGTCGCTCGCCGCGATGGAGGCCGAGATCAAGCCGAAGGTGCTCGAGACCTTCGACCGCATCGCCGACGCCTACAAGAAGCTGCGCCGCCTGCAGGACCAGAACGTCGAGTCCAAGCTCAAGAACGAGAGCCTGTCGCCCTCGCAGGACCGCAAATACAAGAGCCTGAAGGACACGCTGATCGGCGACGTGAAGTCGCTGTCGCTCAACCAGGCACGCATCGACAACCTCGTCGAGCAGCTCTACGACATCAACAAGCGTCTGGTGTCGCTGGAAGGCCGGCTGATGCGCCTCGGCGAGAGCTTCGGCGTCGCCCGAGAGGACTTCCTCAAGCAGTATCAGGGCTCCGAGCTCGACCCCAAGTGGATCGCGCGGGTGAAGAACCTGACCTCGCGCGGCTGGAAGGGCTTCGTCGGGCAGGAACTCGACGCCATCAAGGACCTGCGTTCGGAAATCCACGCCCTCGCCACCGAGACCGGGCTGGAGATCCAGGAATTCCGCAAGATCGTCCAGATGGTGCAGAAGGGCGAGCGCGAGGCCCGGCAGGCGAAGAAGGAAATGGTGGAGGCCAATCTGCGCCTCGTCATCTCCATCGCCAAGAAGTACACCAACCGTGGCCTGCAGTTCCTCGACCTGATCCAGGAAGGCAATATCGGCCTGATGAAGGCGGTCGATAAGTTCGAGTACCGCCGAGGCTACAAGTTCTCGACCTATGCGACGTGGTGGATCCGTCAGGCCATCACCCGCTCCATCGCCGATCAGGCGCGCACCATCCGCATTCCGGTGCACATGATCGAGACGATCAACAAGATCGTGCGTACCTCGCGCCAGATGCTGCACGAGATCGGCCGCGAGCCGACCCCGGAGGAACTGGCCGAGAAGCTCGGCATGCCGCTGGAGAAGGTGCGCAAGGTCCTCAAGATCGCCAAGGAGCCGATCAGCCTCGAGACGCCCATCGGCGACGAGGAAGACAGCCATCTCGGCGACTTCATCGAGGACAAGAACGCGATCCTGCCGATCGACGCGGCGATCCAGAGCAATCTGCGCGAGACGACGACGCGGGTTCTCGCCTCGCTCACCCCGCGTGAAGAGCGCGTGCTGCGCATGCGCTTCGGCATCGGCATGAACACCGATCACACGCTGGAAGAGGTCGGCCAGCAGTTCTCGGTGACGCGCGAGCGCATCCGCCAGATCGAGGCGAAGGCGCTGCGCAAGCTCAAGCACCCGAGCCGTTCGAGGAAGCTGCGGAGCTTCCTCGACAATTGAGGTAGCACGTACCGTGCATCCGGAAAGGGCGGCCCCAGGCCGCCCTTTTTCGTGTCCGGAGGTGCCGGGGTCGGCAGCCGGCCGCTTCGCCATTGGCAACGCGGCGGGCCTATTCGGCGCATCGACGGGCTTGCGGCGCGGCCGTATATTCCCGCGATGCGAAACAAAGTGGGTGGCGGTGGCCGATCCTGGCCAGCAGACCTCTTGACGACCCAGGGGACGATTGAATGGTGAATCTGGGTCGAAATGCGACGTTCTATGCCGACGCCGGCGACGACCGGAAGGCCGCCGCGGAATTCAACTGGACGCGGCATAAGCGCAGCCTTCTATCGAGATACCTTTCCGCTTTGCCCCGGAAGGACAAGGTCGTCGATGTCGGCTGCCGCGACGGCCGGAACGCCGAGTTCTTCAAGCAGGCCTGCGGCATCGCTGAGATGCATGGCGTGGATATCGCCGATGCCCCGCTAGAGCATGCGCGCCGCCGGGGAATCCACACGGCCCGCTGGATTTCCGGCGAGTCGCCCTTTCCGGCCGAGGATGGTTCATTCGACGCGGTGATCGCGATGGATGTCATCGAGCACATCTACGACACGGAAGAGTTCATCCGTGAGCTCGCCCGCGTCACGCGCGATGACGGCGTGCTGCTCGTCACCATTCCCAATCTGGCCTGGTGGCGCAGCCGGCTTCGGCTTCTGGTGGGCAAGATGCCCGACGGGGCGGCGAGCATCTCGGTCAATGTCGCGCTTGATCGCTGCGTCGACCTTAAGCACCTGCGCATGGGCATCGCCGCCGAATGGACCCACATGTTCGAGAGTGCGGGCCTGACGGTTGAGGACAGGGCCGGCTACACCTTCGACATCCTCAAGGGCCCGTCGGGGGCGCTGGATCACTGGCTTTCCCGGTGGCCGACATTGGCCCATAGCATCCTCTACGTCCTCAGGAAGTCGGACGCCGCCCGGCGCGGCGGCTGACCTTCCGGCTCCCGGTTCGCCCCGACGCCCCAGGTTCGGCGAAATACGTCTATAGGTTGTATCTCTTTCCCTTGATGACCCGTGCCGTGGGAACCGTGCGGCGTATCCAAGACCGGCGCCGAACTTCCGGTCTGCTTTGTTTTCCGTTGTACAGAAAGGACCGGCGTCGGTAACCTGTCGAAACGACAGCTTGACAGTGCTGTAACTCCGTATTCAACTTAAAGTTGAATATAGGGGGCTGCCATGAATCCGTTCGTCGTGCTCGCCGGTACGCTTCTTCCCGAAATCCTCAAACTGACGCTGGGGCCGAAGTCGGCGCCCATCGCCGAGGCCGTCACCAAGGCGGTTCAGCAGGCGACGGGCACCACCAGCCCGGAACAGGCGCAGGAGCAACTCGCCGCCGATCCCAAGCTCGCCAACGAACTGAGGCTGGAACTGGCGCGCATCGCCGCCCAGGGCGAGGAGGCGCGCCGGCAGGCGGAGCTGGAGGAACTGCGCCTCACCATCGAGCGGGAGAGCCGGGCAGCGGCCGAGGCGATGGCCCATCGCGAGCGCGACGACAAGGACCGCGAGGGCGCGCGGGGCATGTTCCTGGCGCTCGCCAGCGCGCGCAACCCGCTCGCCTGGGCGCCGGTCGTCATCTCCGTCGCCGTCGTCGGCGGCTTCTTCTGGATCCTGTGGGCGCTGATCCAGCCGGTTCCGGCCGGCGTGACCTCGCCCTTCGCCAATGACGGGCCGCTGCTCCAGATCATCAACATCGTGATCGGCGGCCTCGTCTCGGCCTTCGCGACCGTGGTGAGCTATCATCTCGGCTCGTCCGCCTCCTCGCGCGCCAAGGACACGGCGTCTTTCCAGATGCAGGAGCGGCTCGCCGACCAGACCGGCGAGGCCATACGCGGGCAGCGCGCCGGCCCGGGCGGCGCCAGGCCGGGCGGCGACGGCGGCCGGCCGGCGGCGCCGGAGCCTGTCAAGGCGGCCAAGTTCCAGCGCTGCGCCGACATCGTGCTGGTGCATGAGGGCGGCTTCGTCAACCATCCCAAGGACCCCGGCGGGGCGACCAATCTGGGCATCACCCTCGCGACGCTGGCGGAGTGGCGCGGCACCGAGGTCAGCGTCGACGACGTGCGCAACCTCACCCCGGAGGAGGCGCGGGAAATCTACCGCGTGCGTTACTGGAACCCGCTGAACTGCGACGCGCTGCCGCCGGGAGTCGATCTGGTGGTCTATGATTTCGGCGTGAATGCCGGCCCGGTGCGCTCGGCAAAGATGCTGCAGAAGCTCGTCGGCGCCAAGGAGGACGGCGCGGTCGGGCCGGCCACGCTCGCGGCGGTCGCCACCCGGGCGCCGGCGGACATCGTCCGCGCCTTTTCCGAGCGCCGGCTCGACTATTACCGTTCGCTTGGCACGTGGGAAACCTTCGGCAAGGGCTGGACCAACCGCACCGTTGCCGTCGAGAAGGAGGCCGTCCGCATGGCCGGCGATGTGAAGCAGGCGGCCTGAGGGCGCGCGCGAAGGTACGCCTCCCGGCGCGCGGCTCACTCGCCCGGGAGCGGGTGGTTCTTGCGGCGCGTCGTCTTCGTGGTCACGTCGACATAGGCGAGCACCAGCGCGAAGCCGGCGAACGCGACGACGGTGGCGGCGACGAAGATCACGGTTTCGGTCGGCATGACGTCCTCCTCGGTTCGTTTCGGGGAGGCTAATGCGGCGGTGGCGTTCTGCCCTTGCGGTATGTCAATGCGCCGCGCGGCGCTCTTGCGCGGCCGCGTCAGGGCACCGATACCGCCCGGTCGACCAGCAGGGCGAGGCCGACCAGCAGCAAAAAGCCGAGCATGAACAGCGCGAACAGGGTCAGCGAGATGCGGCGCGCGACCGCGGATACGCCGGTCATGCCGATCGCGCCGGCGATGATCGAGACGATCAGGAAGATGGCGGCGTATTTCAGCATCCCCGGCTCCCGTTCTGCTGCCCGTCAACGGCGCGCGCGCCCGAAGGTTTCGGCCGCGTGCGTCAGGCGCCGTCGGAGCGCCCGTCCTGCTCGGTCGGGAAGTCCCCGCCCGGCGCGTCCGTGTCGGGCGCGTCCGGCTTGGCGGGCCCGGCCTTGCCGGCCTCGGGACGGGGCTTTCCGGCGGACAGGGACTTGCCGGAGGGCAAGGGCGGCGCCGGGCGCGGCTGCGGCTTGACCGGCGGGGCCGGCCGGCGCCAGCGGCGGAAGCGCGACACCGGCCCGAGTTCGGGCTCGGGGCGCGGCACGGTGCCGGTCGGCGCCGAGGCTATCGGCTCGCTCATCGGCTCGACGGTGCGCTCCCTCTCGCGCAGGCTCATGCGCCAGACGACGAAGAGCAGCAGCAGGGCGAAGGCGCCGGAGGTGAAGTAGAACAGCGCGCCGGGCCCGTAATGCTGCATGCCGAGCGAGGCGAGGGCAGGGCCGATCACCGAGCCGATGCCGTAGAGCAGCAGCAGGCCCGCCGCCGTCTCCACCGCGTCGGAGGCGGGGGTGCGGTCATAGGCATGGGCGGCGGCGAGCGAATAGGCCGGCAGCGACAGCGCGCCGTAGAACAGGCCGAGTACGCTCAGCCCGACGAGATCGAACTGCATCGCCCCGAGGGCGAGGCCCGAGAGCATGGCGCCGACGGTGAGCGCGCCGAGGATGCGGCGCCGGTCCATGCGGTCGGACAGGAAACCGATCGGCCATTGCGCCAGCGCGCCGGCGACCACCACGGCGCTCATGAAGGTGGCGGCGCCGTCGGCGGTAAGCCCGCGCCCGATGCCGAAGATCGGCCCCAGCGACCACAGCGAGCCGTTGGTGAGGCCGATCACGAAGCAGCCGACCATCGCCACCGGCGCGGCGCGGAACAGCCGCACGAGGCGGATGCGGGCCGTCTCGATCGGCGCCGGCTGCCCGGCCGAGGTGATCGCCACCGGCAGCGTCGCCAGCGAGAACAGGATGGCGGCGAGCGAGAACAGCTCGAAGCCGCGCACCGGGTAGAGCGTGATCATCATCTGGCCGGCGGTCAGCGCCGCATAGTCGACCATGACATAGGCGCTCATGACGAAGCCGCGCGTCTGGTTGGTGGCGCGGTCGTTCAGCCAGCTCTCGATCACCAGATAGAGCCCGGCGAAGCAGAAGCCGGTGATGGCGCGCAGCACGAACCAGAAGATCGGATCGATGAACACCGGGTGCGCGATCATCGTCGCGACGACGCCGGAGGTCAGCGCCGCGAAGGCGCGTATATGTCCCGAGCGGCGCACCAGATGCGGCACGACGAGGCAGCCGACCACGAAGCCGAGATAATAGGACGAGCCCAGAATGCCGAGATTGATGGCGCTGAAGCCCTCGAAGGCGCCACGCAGCGGCAGCAGCGTGTTCTGCAGGCCGCTTCCCGTCACCAGGAAGAACACGCCCAGAAGCAGCGCGGCGACAGGCCCGAGGGTCTGGGACATCAAAGCACCCGGCGAACTGGCAAGGAGGTAGGGCTTTTTGCGTTGCGGAATCTGAATTCCGCCCGGAGTCGGTTAACCTTGATCGCAGGCGATGTCGAGACGGGGATTGGTATGGTCGAGGCCACGGTGAAGCTGACGTCGGAATTCTTCGAGGCGGAGGTCGCCGCGCTCGGCGCCGAACTGGTCCGGCTCACCGACAGGGACGGGCGCGATCTGCTCTGGAACGGCGATCCCGCCTTCTGGAGCGGGCGGGCGCCGCTGCTGTTTCCCATTGTCGGCCGGCTGCCGGGCGACCAGCTCGTCCACGAGGGCGTCGCCTATCCGATGGCGCAGCACGGCTTCGCCCGCCGGCGGGTGTTCGCGCTGGAGGCGCATGACGGCGCCTCGGCGCGCTTCGTCCTCGCGGCGGACGCGCAGACGCGCGAGCAGTACCCGTTCGATTTCGTCCTGCGCGTCACCTACACGCTGGTCGAGGCGACGCTGGCGGTCGAGGTGGTGGTGGAGAATCCCGGCGCCGTGCCGCTGCCGGCGAGCGTCGGCTTCCATCCCGCCTTCCGCTGGCCGCTGCCCTATGGCGGCACCCGCGACGGCCATCGTCTGATCTTCGAGAAGGCGGAGACCGCGCCGATCCACCGGCCGGTCGGCGGCCTGCTGTCCACCGCGACCGAGGCCAATCCGGCGGTCGACACCATCATCGAGCCGACCGACGCGATGTTCGAGCGCGACGCGCTGATCTTCCTCGACCTGCGCTCGCACCATGTGCGCTACGGCGTGCCCGGCGAGCCGGGGCTGGAGGTCGCCTTCCCCGGCATGCCGCATCTGGGCCTCTGGTCGAAGCCCGGCGCGCCGTTCCTGTGCATCGAGCCGTGGGCCGGCTATGCGACGCCGCAGGTCGCGCCGGTCGAGTTCACGCAGAAGCCGGGGCTGAGCCACATTCCACCCGGCGGGGCGCAGGCCTTCGGCCTCTCCGTGCGCTGGCTGCCCGATATCGGCCGCTAGCCTCCCGTCCGCTCAGGCGGGCGGCCGGGGCAGGCGCTGCTGGCGCGCCTCGCGCAGCGCCTGCGCGTCGGCGGCGGCGACGATGGCGGCGCGGCCCGCGCGCTTGGCCTCGTAGAGCGCGGCGTCGGCGTCGGCGATCAGCGTGTTGATGTTGATGCCGCCGCCCTGCACCGTCGCCACGCCGATGCTGACGGTCAGCATGTCGGTCGAGGGGTGCGCGATGGCGCGCGCGGCGAGGCCATGGCGGATGCGCTCGGCCACCTCGACGGCGCCCGCCGCATTGGCGCCGGGAAGGATGAGCGAGAACTCCTCGCCGCCATAGCGGCAGCCGAGGTCGTCCTGCCGCGCGGCGGCGCGCAGCACCTGCCCGAAGCCGCGCAGCGCCTCGTCGCCGGCCTGATGGCCGAAGGTGTCGTTCAGCGACTTGAAGCGGTCGAGGTCGAGCAGCAGCAGGGAGAGCGGCTCGCCGGTGCGCTGGCAGCGGGCGCCGGCGCGCATCAGTTCCTCGTCGAAGGCCCGGCGGTTGGCCAACCCGGTCAGCGGGTCGAGGCGGCTCAGGCGGGACAGTTCCATGTTGAGCGTGCGCAGTTCCAGCTCGTCGACCGCGATCGCCGCCAGCGCCTCCAGCGGCTCGACATCGAACGCCGCGGCGCCGCCCGCAGTGTCGCGCATGATGCAGAGCGTGCCGATGACCAGATCGGGCGTCAGCTTCAGCGGCACGCCGGCATAGAAGTGCTGGGTGATGAAGGGCAGCGCCGGGTGGCCGGCGAACCGCTCATCCGTGTGCAGGTCGCCCACCACCAGCGGCTCGCCGGTGGCGACGATGCTCTGGCACACGGTCTGGGGGCGCTCGGCGACGCTGGGGATGGCGTCGGACGTCACCGCCTTCATCCACTGATGGGCATCGTCGACGAAGCCTATAAAGGCGACGTCGGCGTCATAGAAGCGCTGCGCCAGCCAGGTCAGCCGGTCGAACCGCTCCTCGCGCGGCGTATCCATGATGCCGCAGGCGGAGAGCGCGGCGAGCCGCGCGGCCTCGTTGGCGGGAGGTTCGGGAGTGCGCCACATCAGGGATCCCTCAACGTTACCCGCCGGCGCGGTTCATCCGCGGCGGCCTTCTCCCGGAGGCTCCCCCGGGCTGTCGAAATGGTCAATGGCATTTACTAATTCGTGGATGAAAGTTTCGCACCACGTATGGATGGTGTTGGTGTGCACCTTCTCCCAGTTAGCCTGCCAGCGGGCGCGGCGCTCGTCGAGCGGCATGGCGAGGGCGGCATGGGCGGCCTCGGCCATGCCCTCGACATCGTAGGGATTGACCAGCACGGCACCGCTCAGTTCGTCCGCCGCGCCGGCGAAGCGCGAGAGGATCAGCACGCCGGGATCTTCCGGATTCTGCGCGGCGACATATTCCTTGGCGACGAGGTTCATGCCGTCGCGCAGCGGCGTCACCATGCCGAGGCGGGCATTGCGGTAGATGGCGGCCAGCGTCGCCCGCTGGAACGGCCGGTTGAGGTAGCGCAGCGGCACCCAGTCGAACTCGGCATATTCGCCGTTGATGGCGCCGGCCAGCTCTTCCAGCTCGCGCCGCAGCGCCCGGTATTCGGCGACCTCGCCGCGCGAGACCGGCGCGATCTGCATCATCGTCACCTTGGAGCGGTGCTCGGGGTAGCGGCTGAGAAGCTCGCCAAAGGCGGCGAACTTGCCGGGCAGGCCCTTGGAATAGTCGAGCCGGTCGACGCCGACGGCAAGCTGGCGGCCGGCGAGGCTGGCGCTCAGGCGCTCCTCCTCCTCGCTGCCGACGGAGGCCTGCGCGTCGGCGACGAAGGCGTCGGCGTCGATGCCGATCGGGAAGGCGGCGACACGGAATCGCCGCTCGCGCAGCCCGACCACGCCGCCCGGCGCGATCCAGCCGCGCACCTCGGACGAGATGTAGGTGAGCAGCGCGCGCACATCGTGCTCGGTTTGCAGGCCGACCAGATCGTAATGCGACAGGTCCTGCACCAGCGCGGCGTGCGAGGGCAGGCTGAGGAACACCTCCGGCGTCGGCCAGGGGATGTGGTGGAAATAGCCGATGCGCCCCTCGAAGCCGAGCTTGCGCAGCTCCGCCGCCAGCGGGATGAAATGGTAGTCATGCACCCAGACGATGTCGTCGGGGCGCAGCAGCGGCCGCAGGGCGCGGGCGAAGTGCTCGTTGACCCGGCGATAGCCCTCCCATTCGCTGCGCCGGAACGACAGCGAGCCGAGCCGGTAGTGGCACAGCGGCCAGAGCGAGCCATTGGCGTAGCCGGCGTAGTGGGCGCGCTGGTCGTCCGGGTCGAGGGTCAGCAGCGCATAGGTCACGCGGCCGGAGCGGAAGACCTTCGGCGTGTCGGGCGGGTCGACCTGGGTCTCGCCGCTCCAGCCGAACCACAGCCCGCCATGCTTGCCCAGCGCCTCGCGCAGGGCCACGGCCAGCCCGCCCGCCTTGGCCGCCCGCTCACGGGGCGAGGCCACGCGGTTGGAGACGATCACGAGCCTCGCCAGAACGCTTCCTCCCATGTCTTGGACAGGCGCATCGCGGTGTCGATGAGACCGACCATGGAATAGGTCTGCGGGATGTTGCCCCACAGTTCGAGCGTGCGGTTGTCGATGTCCTCCGACAGCAGCCCGGCTTCGTTGCGCCGGGCGAGCAGGCTGGTGAACATCTCCCGCGCCTCCTCGCGCCGTCCGATCAGGTCGAGCGCGCCCGCATACCAGAACGAACAGATGGTGAAGGAGGTTTCAGGCACGCCGAAATCATCCTCGCCGGCATAGCGCATCATGTAGCCGTTGCGCTTGAGCTCGCGGCCGATGGTCTCCACCGTGGCGACGTAGCGCGGATCGTCCGGCCGCACGAAGCCGAGTTCGGCGAGCAGCAGCAGGCTGGCGTCGAGCTGGCCTTCCTCCTGCGCGTCGACGAAGCTGCCCATCTCCTCGTTCCACGCGAAGGCGAGGATGCGGGTGCGGATCTCGTTGGCGTGGTCGGCCCAGAACTGCGCCCGCTCGGGAATGTCGAGCACGCGGGCGATGCGCGAGAGCCGGTCGCAGGCGGCCCAGCTCATCACCGCCGAGAAGGTGTGCACCCGGCGCCGGCCGCGCAGCTCCCACAGGCCGGCATCCGGCTCGAAGGCGAATTCGACCGCCCGCGCCCCGACGCGCTCCAGCAGTTCGAACAGCGCGCGATCGCCGCGTCCGGGCAGGCGTTCGTCGAAGAACATCTGCGCCGCCGCCAGCACGACATGGCCGTAGCCGTCATTCTGCACCTGCTCGGCGGCCTGGTTGCCCACCCGCACCGGCCCCATGCCCTGGAAGCCGGGCAGGGCGGTGGCGAAATGCTCCTCCAGCGGCGCGCCCGGCACGATGGAATAGACCGGCGCCAGCCGTCCCGACGGCTCCGAGGCGATCACCGTGGTCAGGTAGCGGATGTAGTCTTCCATGGTGCGGGTGGCGCCGAGCAGGTTGAGCGCCCGCACGGTGAAGTAGGAATCGCGCAGCCAGCAGTGCCGGTAGTCCCAGTTGCGGATCGAGTGCGGCGCTTCGGGAATCGAGGTGGTGAGCGCGGCGACGATGCCGCCGGTCTCCTCATAGGCGCACAGCTTCAGCGAGATGGCGGCGCGGATCACCGCGTCCTGCCATTCATAGGGAATGGAGAGGTAGCGCACCCATTCCCACCAATAGTCGCGGGTCTTCTCCTCGAAGCCGCGCGCGGTGTCGGCGAGGCTGGAGGCGAACGGCTCGTCCGGGCCGATGACCAGCGTGGCGGCGCGGTTGAGCACGAAGGGCCGCTCCTCCGTCACATAGACGATGGGCAGGTCGGTGGTGGCGCGCAGCGTGAAGTCGTCGCCGGAGAAGCGCATATGGTTGGAGCCGCGCACCGGCGTCGGGCGGTTCTGGCCCCAGCCGGAATGCGGGCGCAGCCGCACCGTGACGCGGCAGGTGCCGCCGATCGGCTCGATGCGGCGCACCAGCATGGCCGGCCGGTAGATGCGGTCATAGAGCTTGAAGCGCGGGGCGAAGTCGGTGATGCGCAGCTTGGCGCCGTCGGCGCTCTCGAGAATGGTCTCGATGATCGCGGTGTTGCGCTGGTAGCGCCGCGTCGCCTTGACCTGCCCGTCGAGCCGGACGTCGAAGAAGCCGGCCTCCGGCTCGGTACCGCCGAGCAGCGAGGAGAAGATCGGGTCGCCGTCTATGCGCGGCCAGCAGCACCAGGCGATGCGTCCATTGCCGTCGATGAGGGCGGCGATGGTGCCGTTGCCGATGGCGGCGAGGTCGAGAAAGGAACTCACGGGTCGACTTTCTCCAGCAGTTCGGGAATGCGGACCAGCCAGTCGCGCACCTGCGACGGGCCGGCGAGGCGGAAATCGACCTGCCCGGTGGGGCGCGGGCCGACCGCGACGGCAAGGCCGCCGGCGGCGCGGACGGCGCGGAAGCCGTCCTCGTCGGTCACGTCGTCGCCGAGGAAGACCGGCCGGCGGCCGGTGAACAGCGCGGTGCGCATGAACTGCTCGACCGCCGTTCCCTTGTCGTGGCCGCCCTGGCGCACCTCGATGACGAAGCGGCCCTTGAGAAACTCCACGCTGCCGTCGAGCCCGCTGCCGAGGTCGACCACGGTCTGCATCACCTCGTCGGCGAACTGGGGGACGGCGCGGAAATGCACCGCGAGCGAGAGCGGCTTGTGCTCGATGAACACGCCCGGCCAGGCGGAGAGCGCGCGGTCGAGCGACTGCTCCAGCGGTCGGCGCCATTTCGGGGTGGGGATGGGTACGGCCGGCGCGTCCGGCGCGAGGCGTATCTCGGCCCCGTGCTGGCCGGAGGCGGCCAGCCGCGCAGGTGCGAAGCGGTGGTCCATCCAGTCGATGGTGCGGCCCGAGACCAGCGCCACCGCTCCGTCCAGCGCAAGCTGGAGGCGGCTCAGCAGGTCCGGCAGATCATCGGGAATGGTGACGCCTTCGGGGTGGTCGGCGTGGTCGATGAGCGTGCCGTCGATATCGAGGAACAGGGCCCAGTCGGGATCGGGTGACGGCTGGAGGCCGTCCGCCGGTGCGGTTGGTGTTCTCGCCATGCGTTCGGTATACCCGCGCCGTTCCGTGCATCAGAGGTAACTGGATAAGAAAACGCACCCGGCGTCCGTCTCGTCCGGTAACGTCATGCTGTAAACGCACGATTCCCGATGGCGTTCCGTTACCCCCGCAGGAAATTGCGGCGCGGGGTCGCCGCGCGCCCGTCGCCCGGTCTAGCCGCCGGTGACGCGCTCGTCCGGCGCGTGCAGCCGGACCCCGTTGCGCCCGCCCTGCTTCACCGCATACAGCGCCTGGTCGGCGTCCTCGATTAGCGCCGTCCGCAGATCGCCGGCAGGGATCGAGGCGGCCAGCGGCGGCAGGCTGGCGACGCCGATGCTCACCGTCAGCCAGCCCGTGGGGCTGGCCTCGTGCGGGATGGCGAGCGCCGCGATGGCCTGCTGGATGTTGGCCGCGACCTTGAGCGCGCCGGCCGCGTCGGTGCCGGGCAGCAGGACCAGAAACTCCTCGCCGCCGAAGCGCGTGACCATGTCGCCGGGGCGTGTCGCGGCCCCGACCATGGCCTGCGCGACGGCGTGCAGGGCCTCGTCGCCGCCGAGATGACCGTAGCGGTCATTGTACTTCTTGAAGCGGTCGATATCGATCATCAGCACCGAGAGCGGGGTGCCGTCGCGCTGGCTGCGGCCGATCTCCCAGGGCATCAGCTCTTCCAGCGCATGGCGGTTCCACAGGCCGGTGAGCGCGTCGGTGCGCGCTGCCTCGGTCAGCTTGTGGTTGGCCTCGCTGAGCTGGCGGTTGGCGTTTTCGAGCTGGGTCTCCAGCCTCTTGCGGTCGGTGATGTCGACCAGAACGACATGGATGGCGAAGGCCTTGTTGTCGGAGTCGCGCCGGACCGGGCGCGAGGCGACGATGTAGACGCGGCCGAGCGCGGGGAACTCGTGATTGGGAATCGAGCGGCCGGCGTCGAAGGTTGCGAAGTCGCGGGCGATGCGCTCGTCGGCCAGCGGGCCGAAATACTGGGCGGCCCTGCGTCCCACCAGTTCAGGGCCCGGAGTCGCGAGCAGGCTGGCCATTTCCTCATTGACCGCGATATAGCGTCCCTCCCGGTCGAGCACGCAGGCCGGCACCGGGAATTTTATGTAGAGCTCGCGGAGTTCCAGCTCGGAAATTTGCGACAGCATGCAATCACGGCTCATCTTGAGAAGGTGAAGGCCGTCAGCATGCGCATGCGCTTCCGGATTACTCCTCAGGCTACCATGAAAAACGGGGAAGTTGTACTCGGTTGTGGTGCCACCGCCCGGCTGCGGCCTTGCCGCCCAAGGGTGCAGCGGCTACATAGCCCCCCATCACACAACCGCATCGCGACCCGGTTTCGCGGCCGGCCACGGCATCGTCCGCACGCGCAGGATTTGGACATGGCTTCGTATCAGTACGTCTACCACATGCACGGCATGACCAAGGCCTATCCGGGCGGCAAGAAGGTGCTCGACAATGTGCACCTCTCCTTCTACCCGAACGCCAAGATCGGCATTCTCGGCCCGAACGGCTCGGGCAAGTCCACCCTGCTCAAGATCATGGCCGGGATGGACAAGGACTTCTCCGGCGAGGCCTGGGTCGCGGAAGGCGCGCGCGTGGGCTACCTGCCGCAGGAGCCGCTGCTCGATCCGACCCTGTCGGTACGTGAGAACGTGATGCTCGGCGTCGCCCGGCAGAAGGCGATCCTCGACCGCTACAACGAACTCGCCATGAACTACTCGGACGAGACCGCGGACGAGATGACCGCGCTGCAGGACGAGATCGAGGGCCAGGGCCTGTGGGATCTCGACAGCAAGGTCGACCAGGCGATGGACGCCCTCGGCTGCCCCGAGGAAGGCTCCGACGTGTCGAAGCTCTCGGGCGGCGAGCGCCGCCGCGTCGCGCTGTGCCAACTGCTGCTCTCGCAGCCCGAGCTTCTGCTGCTCGACGAGCCCACCAACCATCTCGACGCCGAGACCACAAACTGGCTCGAAGGCCATCTGCGCGCCTATCCCGGCGCGATCCTGATCGTCACCCATGACCGCTACTTCCTCGACAACGTGACCGGCTGGATTCTCGAACTCGATCGCGGCCGCGGCATTCCCTATGAGGGCAATTACTCCTCGTGGCTGACGCAGAAGACCAAGCGCATGGCGCAGGAAAATCGCGAGGACGAGGCCCGCCAGCGCGCGATCGCCTCCGAAGCGGAGTGGATGGGGGCCTCCCCGAAGGCCCGCCAGGCCAAGAACAAGGCGCGTATCCAGCGCTATGACGAGCTGGTCAAGAAGGCGTCCGAAAAGGGCCCGACCACCGCCCAGATCGTCATCCCGGTCTCCGAGCGGCTTGGCAACAACGTCATCGAGTTCAACGGGCTCACCAAGTCGTTCGGCGACAAGCTGCTGATCGACGACCTGTCGTTCAAGCTGCCGCCGGGCGGCATTGTCGGCGTCATCGGGCCAAACGGCGCCGGCAAGACCACGCTGTTCCGCATGATCAACGGGCTGGAGACGCCCGATGCCGGCGCCATCACCATCGGCGACAGCGTGCAGCTCGGCTATGTCGACCAGAACCGCGACGCGCTCGACGACAAGAAGACCGTCTGGGAGGAAATCTCCGGCGGCAACGAGATTCTCTATCTCGGCAAGCGCGAGATCAATTCGCGCGCCTATTGCGGCGCCTTCAATTTCAAGGGTGGCGACCAACAGAAGAAGGTCGGCATGCTCTCGGGCGGCGAGCGCAACCGCGTGCATCTGGCCCGTATTCTCCAGCAGGGCGCCAACGTCCTCCTGCTCGACGAGCCGACCAACGATCTCGACGTCGAGACGCTGCGCGCGCTGGAAGAGGCGCTGGAAGACTTCGCCGGCTGCGCGGTCATCATCTCGCATGACCGCTTCTTCCTCGACCGCATCGCCACCCACATGCTCGCCTTCGAAGGCGAGGGGCATGTCGAATGGTTCGAGGGCAACTTCCACGACTATGAGGAAGACAAGAAGCGCCGCCTCGGCGTCGACGAGATCATCCCGCACCGGATGAAGCACAAGAAGCTCACGCGCTGAGGCGCCCCCCGCGCGCTCTACGCCCTGCCGCATGAAAAGGCCCGTCCGGGAAACCGGGCGGGCCTTTTACGTTGGCGGCGGCGCGTGGCGCTCAGGGCCTGAGCGTGAAGACGGCGGTGGCGTTGGGCGGGCGCGAGGGCGAGGTGAAATCCTCCCAGAAGGCGGCATTGAACCGGCCGGGGGAGGGCGAGACCAGGACGAACTGGTTCCTGCCATTGGTGGTGAAGGTGAAGACGTTGCCCGCATCGCGCTTCACGTTCACTTCGACGATAATCTTGTTGTAGGTGTAGACGATCCGGTCCGGGCCGGTGAACTGGATGTAGCTGACATTGTTGGGGTCGCGCTTGGCCTTCAGCGCCGGGCTCCAGATCCAGCGGGCCTTGTAGTGCTCCTTCCCGAGGCTGATGGAGGGCTTGGCCTGCGCCGCCGTGACGGGCGCGACGACCGGGAGGCCGACGGCCAGAATCCCGGCGGCGACGAGCGCGCCGGCGATGAGCGTCCTGAACTTCATGAGGTCCTCTATCCGCAGGGCGCGACCGCCCATCCGGCTTCCCCCGGCGCGGTTCGCCGATGCCGTCCGCCGGCACCAGGGTAAGGCTAGGCGAGAGGCCGGCGCGCCTACAAGCGGCTCCGGCCCGCCGGTCCGTCCCGCGCGGGGTTCATGCACAGCCCGTTGCCCGCATCGCCGCGCGAAAACCTCAACTCCGCGTCAGGCAAGCACCGGCGAGGCGACCGACGGTTCTCATCGGCCGGCGATTGGGCTATGCCGAGGACATGCACCGCCTCCTGACTGGCCTTCTCACGCTCATCGCGGGCGTCGTGTCCCTGGCGGGCGCGGCCCTCGCCGATGCCGGCTTCGACCGCTTCATCGCCGCGCAATGGCCGGCGGCGCAGGCGATGGGGATCTCGCGCGCCGCCTTCGAGCGCGAGACGCGCGGGCTCGCGCCCGACTATTCGCTGCCCGACCTCGCCATTCCCGGCAAGCCGCGAAAGCCGGACGGGCAGGCCGAGTTCGTGCAGACCCCGGCCGCCTATCTCTCCGACAAGGCGATCGCCAATTACGCCGCGCGGGGGAGGGCGCTGGCGCGCCAATATGCGCCGCAGCTCAAGGCCATCGAGCGCCAGTTCGGCGTGCCGGGGCCGATCCTGCTCGCCATCTGGGCGCGCGAAACCTCCTATGGCGGGGCCAAGCTGAACCATGACGCGCTGCGCGTGCTGGCGACGCAGGCCTATGTGGGCCGCCGCAAGGACGAGTTCCGCGCCGAATTCCTCGCCGCGCTCAAGATTCTCGACGAGGGGCACGTCACCCGCGCGCAGATGAAGAGCTCCTGGGCCGGCGCCATGGGGCTCACCCAGTTCCTGCCGACCGGCTACCTCGCCTATGGCGTCGATCTCGACGGCGACGGCACCGCCAATATCTGGACCGACGTGCCCGAGGCGCTGGCCGCCACCGCCAGCCTGCTGAAGGAGAAGGGCTGGCAGCCCGGCCGGCGCTGGGCCTATGAGGTGGCCCTGCCTTCGGGCTTCGACTGCACCCGGGCCGAGCCCGAGGCGACCGCGACCATCGGCGACTGGCTGCGGCGGGGCGTGAAGATCATCGACGGGCGGAGCGTGCCGGCGGCCGCCATGAAGGATCAGGCCTCGCTCATCATGCCGGCCGGACCGTTCGGGCCGGTATTTATGACGCCGGCTAACTATTTCGTCCTTAAGGCCTATAATTTCGCCGATCTCTACGTGCTCTATGTCGGCCATCTCGCCGACCGCATCGAGACCGACAGGCCGTTCGTAACCCCTTGGTCCGACATCGCTCTTGTCAAGACGCGCGACCTTGAGTTCATGCAGAAGGTGCTGACGCGCGAGGGATATTACGCCGACAAAATAGATGGCAAGGCGGGCATGAAAACCCGCGCCGCCTTGGGCGCCTACCAGAAGGCCAACGGCCTCGCGCTCGACTGCTGGCCGGACGCGCAGGTGCTCGATCACATGAAGCGCGGCGGATAACAAAGCCGGCTACGCAATGACTCGGCCGAATCACCCGAGTTCATCAATTATGCCGTGATTTCGCATCTGCCGACAGGCACGTGCGGGCCTGTCCACGCCGTCGGACGGGGGGCGGGCGGAACTGGCGCGCGGGCCTAGCGTGCCATGCGGCTGATGAAGCGGATGTCGGCGCCGCCGGCAAGATCGGCCGCCGAGAGCCAGAACACCTCGCCCTCGCTGTCCTCGGTGTCGAGCCACAGGAAGGGCATGTTGGGGAATTCGGCTTCCAGTATCTCCCGCCCGGTGCCGATCTCGCAGATCAGCCCACCCTGCGGGGAGAGATGCGCCGGCGCTTCCGTGAGGATGCGGCGCACGATGTCGAGCCCGTCCGGCCCGCCGTCGAAGGCCAGCAGCGGCTCGTGGCGGTATTCCGGCGGCAGCGCCGCCACCGCCTCGGCATCGACATAGGGCGGGTTGGTGATGATGAGGTCGTAGATTTCGCCGGCGACCGGGGCGAACAGGTCGCCCTCCAGCAGCCGCACGCGGTCTTCCAGCTCGTGCTCGGCGACATTCTCGGTCGCCAGCGCCAGCGCGTCGGGGGAAAGGTCCACCGCATCGACCTCCGCGTTCGGGAAGATCATGGCGGCGAGGATGGCGAGGCATCCCGAGCCGGTGCACAGATCGAGCGCCCGCGTCACCGTCATCGGTTCGGGCACCAGCGAGAAGGGCTCGCCGCCGGTCAGCTCGCCCGCCAGCAATTCGCCGATGAAGGAGCGCGGCACGATGGCGCGCGCGTCGGAACGGAACGGCACGCCCTGAATATAGGTGCGCCCGAGCAGATAGGCGGCCGGCTGGCGCGTGGTGCAGCGCGCCTCGATCAGCCCGGCGAGCCGGGTGCGCTCCTCGACAGTGAGCCGCGCGTCGAGCCAGGGGGCGAGGTCGTCGACCGGCAGCCGCAGCGCCTCCAGCACCATGAAGGCGGCTTCGTCGATCGCGCCGGTGGTGCCGTGGCCGAAGGCGAGCCCGGCCGCGTTGAAGCGGCTCACGCCGTAGCGCACGAAATCCCTGACCGTGACGAGTTCGTCCGCTGCCGCCATGTGGTCCTCCCTCACGTCCGGGCGCCCGCCTGTCCCGAGGCGCCAAGCGACAGCACGGCGCGGCGGGGAAAGCAAGCGCGCGCCGCCGCCCGGCTTGTAATCAGAACGTCATGGATCAATAGGATGGAGACCACTCACGCTTGGGGAGCGAGGCATGGCCGCGCCGGCGAACGACGAAATCACCCTGGTCATCGACCGCTCCGTGGCGGTCGTGCTGTTCGAGTTCCTCTCCCGCACGGTGGACGACGCCGATGGCGAGGCGCTGACCGAGTTTATCGAGGACGAGGCCGAGATCCCCGCCCTGTGGGCGCTGCTCGCCGGGCTGGAGAGCGTGCTGACCGAGCCGATGGCGGAGGATTATGAGCGCCGGGTGCTCGCCGCCCGCGAGGCGGTGATGAAGCGATTCGGCGGCGCCTTCTCGGGCAAGGGCGACGACTAGGCGCGGGGGTCTTCCCCGGGCAAGGCAGAGGCGGGAGCGGGCGATGAAGACGCAGGCATTGTGGACCGCCGTCGACGACTACATCGCCGATGCGCTGGTGCCGCCCGACGCGGCGCTCGACAGCGCGCTCGCCGCCAGCGCGGCGGCCGGCCTGCCGGACATTGCCGTGGCGCCCAATCAGGGCAAGTTGCTGATGATCCTCGCCCGGCTCGCCGGGGCGCGGCGCATCCTGGAGATCGGCACGCTCGGCGGCTACTCCACCATCTGGCTCGCCCGCGCGCTGCCGGCGGACGGGCGGCTGGTGACGCTGGAATACGCGCCCGCCCATGCGGCGGTGGCGCGGGCCAACATCGCCGCCGCCGGGTTCGGGGCGCATGTGGATATCCGCGTCGGGCCGGCGCTCGACAGTCTCGCGGCGCTGCGGGACGAGGGCGCGGCGCCCTTCGACCTAGTGTTCATCGATGCCGACAAGCCGAACAACCCCCGATATCTCGACTGGGCGCTGCGCTTCGCGCGCGTCGGCACCCTCATCGTCGCCGACAATGTGGTGCGCGAGGGCAAGGTGCTCGAGGCCGGCCATGCCGATCCGCGCGTGCAGGGCGTGCGCGCGTCCTATGACTGGTTCGCCGGCCAGCCGCGCGTCTGCGCCACGGCGGTGCAGACGGTGGGCGCCAAGGGCCATGACGGCTTCGCCATCGGCCTCGTGACGGCGTAGGGCGGCCTCAGGGGATGGCGGTGCGCGACACCGCTGCGGGGGTGGCGGGGGTGCTCGCCGTCGCTGCCTTGGGCGCGGCCGGCGCCATGTCGGCGGAACGCTGCTGCGCCTCGATATTGGCGACCATGGCGCGGCCGAGATCGCGGGCGAAGCAGTTATAGCCCCAGTCGTTCAGGTGGAACTTGTCCTTCCAGAGGAAGGCGTCGAACGACATGCCGGCTTTCTCGTGCCATTCGCGCATCAGCGCGAAACGGTGATAGACGCCGACGCCTTCCTCGGCCGCCACCCGGTCGATGGTGCCGAGCATCTGCGCGGTGTCGGCATCGTCGATCACGCGCGGGGCGTATTGCGGATCGACCAGCACGAGGTCGGCATCGAGCGCGCGCACGCGGGCGACCGCCTCGCGCAGCAGCGCCTCGGCGGTGGCGGGGCCGTCGGCGCGGAACAGCGCGTTCACGCCGGACTGCCAGAGCACCAGCGTCGGCTGGCGGGAGGCGACGTCGGCCTCGAAGCGCGCCAGCATCTCGGGCGCGTCCTGCCCGTTCACGCCGCGATTGACGATGGTGATGTCGGCGTCGGGGAAGCGCTCGCGCAGCATGGCCTGCAGCCGGTTGGGATAGGCGGCCTCCGCCGAGGTGGCGCCGGCCCCGGCGGTCGAGGACGAGCCGATGGCGACTATGACGACGGGCTTGCCCGCCCGCAGCCGGGCGGCGGTGCGCGCCAGCGGCACGCCCAGCCGGGCCTGCGTCCGGCTGGTGGCGGGGCAGGCGGCCGGGATCAGCGCCGTCGCGCCGCCGGTCAGGGGCTGGCTGCCGGTCAAGGTCTGCGCACGGGCTGGAACGGCGGTGCCGAGAGCGAGGACGGCGGCGAGGAGAAGGCAGGTCTGGCGCATGTCAGCGGGAACCCAGGGCTCGGGTCTGGACGCCATCGACGATCATGCCGACCAGAAGCCGGCCGATGCACTGATGCACGTCGGCGAAGAGGGAGGCGGAGGGGCGGGCGCTGTCGAAGTCGAAAATGCCCTCATCCTCCCAGAAGCGCATGATGGCGTAGCGGTCGAAGAAGGGCACGCCGGCCTCGCGCGTCGCCCAGCGCAGGGCGTTGGTGTAGGGCGCGACGTCGAAGGCGAAGGCGGTGCGCGGGCTGTATTGCGGGCTGACCACGATCACGTCGGCGCCGGCGCCGTGGGCATAGCCGATGCCGGTGTCCACCGCGTCGGAGAAGGCGGAGGCGTCCGCGCCCAGTATGGTGTCGTAGGTGCCGGTCTGCCAGATCATCAGCGCGGGGCGGGTTTCCGCCAGCACGCCGGGCAGGTCGCCCAGTATCGCCTCGGCGGTGGCGCGGGGCTCATTATGGGTGGTCACCGCGACGCCGCCGTCGGGATAGCGCGCGCGCAGGGTCTCCTCGATGTAGCTCGGGAAGCTGCGCGGCATGTTGGAGGTCTTCTTGGCGCCGGAGGCGCTGTTCAGCACGAGGATGGTCGTGGGTTCCTTGCGCTCCAGCGAGCGGGCGAGGCGCGGCAGCGGGAAGACGGCGCGGGTCAGCGCGGACGGTGCGGCGCATACGCTCGCCGTCTCGGCGAACGCCGCCGAGCCGCCCCCCATGGCGAGGGTCGTTGCGAGAAAGACACCCCAAAGCCAGCGTTTCACGATGATCCGAGTCGTTCCGCCATCCTGCGCGCCGCCGCGTCGCGCTCGGCGCGAGCATACCATGAGAGCAGCGCCGAGAGCGCCACCATCAGGCAGATGCCCGCGAGGCTCAGCGTCAGCTGCATGGTCAGCGATCCTGTCACTTCGTTGAGCACGAAATGTGCGGCGAAAGAAAGGAACACGCCGAAACAGAACACTTCGAGCGAATGCTGGCCGCACAGGATCATCGGCCGCAACACCGGCCAGCGCAGCGCCGGCATGTCCACCGGCACGAGGCGCACCACCACGACGGCGAGCGCGAGGAAGTGCAGCAGCCGCAGCGGCGACAGGTCGGTCTTGCTGATCGGGTAGATGATCTCGCCCACCGCGTCGGGCACGAAGCCCTCCAGCGGCGGCCACCACCAGCTCAGCACCACGAGCAGCGAGACCACCAGATAGGCCGCCGCCAACGCCAGCACCGCGCGCGACTGGATCAGCCCGGTCAAGCGGTCGCTGCCGCCGAGCCCGCACCAGCCGCCAAAGGCGAACAGGAACTGCCAGGCGAAGGGGTTGAAGAACCACATGCGGTCGTCGGGATAGCCCGGCAGGTTGAAGCCCCACACCTGCACCGCCGCCCAGAGCAGGAAGGAGGCACCGAGCGTCGCGTCGGGCCACCGCTTCAGCGCGATCAGGATCGGCGGGAAGGTGGCGAGCAGCGCGATATAGAGCGGCAGCACGTCCATATTGGCCGGGCGGAACTTCAGCAGCAGCGCCTGCACCAGCGCCACATCGGGTTCCGCCAGGAATTGCAGCGCGCCCATCTCCTCCGCGTAGAGCGGGTTCTCGAAGCTGCCGACGACATAGGAAATCTCGGCGAGATAGATGACGAACAGGAAGATGAAGGCGACGTAGAGCTGCCAGGCCCGGCGCAGGATGCGCGCCGAGGTGACGATCGCCCCGCTGCCGTTGAGTTGCCGGCCATAGACCATGGCGGCGGTGTAGCCGGAGATGAAGACGAAGATCTCGGTGGCGTCGGAGAAGCCGAAGTTCCGGTTGGTGATCCAGTTCGCCACGTTGTTCGGCACGTGGTTGAGGAAGATGAACCACAGGGCAAGGCCCCGGAACAGGTCGAGCCGCAGGTCGCGCCCGCTGGCCGCGGACGGGGCCGGCCCTTCGGCCGGTCCCGTGGGGTACGCCGCCGGTGCGGCGCTCGAACTCACCGGCTCTCGCTCACTTCTTCAGGCCGAGGCCGAGGAAGAGCACGGCCACGCCGTTGAAGACGAGGTCGATTCCGAGCAGCAGGCCGAGCACCCACATGCCGCTGACCGGCCAGCCGGCGATGATCTCGATGCCGAGCAGCACGGCGATGACCGCCGAGAAGGCGATCCAGCCCCAGCCCTGCGCCGGGCGCAGCTTGAAGGCGGCGACGAGACGGAACACGCCGCCGATGATCAGCGAGATGCCGAGGAACAGGGTGAGGAATTCGGCGGCGACGAGCGGCACCACGATGGCGACAAGGCCGGCGGCGAGGAACAGCAGGCCGTCCAGCAGCCAGAAGGCGAAGGCGCCCCACGTCTTGACCTGGAAGGCGTGGACGATCTGCGCGCCGCCCGTGATCGCCATCAGCACGCCGATATAGAGAACGGAGACCACCGTGCTGAGCACGAGATTGCCGAGGGCGATCGCCCCGGCGATGATCATCAGCGCGCCGAGGGCGACGAACCAGCCCCACTTGGCCTTGAGTTCGGAAAGCTGCCCGGCGACATAGCTGCCGGGTGTCGGCGTCATGGAATCAGTCGGAAGAGACATTGTCGTCAATCCTCTCATGGCTCGCCACGCCGGCAGGGCGGTAACGACATCCCGCCCCCGGAGTTCCAGCGACTCGTCCAAGCGACGAGCGCCGTATCGTATAGGCGTGGACGGCGCGCCAGTAGTCAGGGATTGTCGCCATCCAGAACTTGCCGGGAGAACGCGATGCCGAGCTTCGTCGAAACACAGGCCGACCTGTTCGGCGCCCCCGCCGCGATCCCCGCCCAGCGCCTTGCCGCGCGCCTCGCCGGAACGCTCATCGCCGATGGCGACAGCTTCGCCACCCGCGCCGTGCCCGGTCTCACCGTCACGCTGGAGGGCGTGCCGGGCGACCGCCATGCCGGCCATTCCCGCCCGGCCGACAGCCGCGTGCCCTGGTATCCGCGCGGCACGCCGATCCGCAACGCCCGCCAGATCTCGCTGGTGGCGCCGGACGAACTGGCCGAAATCGCCCGCCGCCTCGGCGTGAGCGAGGTGCGGCCGGAATGGATCGGCGCCAATCTGGTGATCGAGGGCGTGCCGCATCTCACCGCGCTGCCGCCGGGCACGCGGCTGCATTTCCCGGGCGGGGCGGCGCTGGCGGTGGAAGGGGAGAACGCACCCTGCCGCCATGCCGGGGCGGCGGTGGCGGCCGCGACCGGCGAGAGCGCGGCGGAGCTTGGCTTTCCGAAGCTCGCCGGCGGCCTGCGCGGGCTGGTGGCGTGGGTGGAGCGCGCCGGCGAACTCGTCGCCGGCAGCGATATCGAGGTCCGGGTGCCGCCGCAGCGGCTGTGGACCCGCTAGAGGGCGTCCCGCCAGACGGGGGACGAAGCGGGCGCTCGGCGCCCGCTCATCGGTCTCAGCGGACGGCGACGCCGGTATCCATCACCGGCACGGCGGCGGTGGTGTTCGGTACCGAGCCAGTGGTCGCCGGAGCCTGCGAGGCCGAGGCGGTGGCCGGCGCATTGCCCGGCAGCACGACGACCTTGGTGCCGACCTTCACGCGCTCATAGAGGTTCTCGACATCCTCGTTGAGCATGCGGATGCAGCCCGACGACATGAACTTGCCGATGGTCGAGGGCTGGTTGGTGCCGTGAATGCGGTAGATGGTGCCGCCGAGATACATGGTGCGCGCACCGAGCGGGTTGCCCGGGCCGCCCGCCATGAAGCGCGGCAGGTAGGGCTGGCGCTCGATCATTTCCGCCGGCGGGCGCCAGTCGGCCCATTCCGCCTTGCGGCTGATCTTCTCGGTGCCGGCCCAGGTGAAGCCCTCGCGGCCGACGCCGATGCCGTAACGCTCGGCCTTGCCACCCGGCAGCACGTAATAGAGGTAGGTATTGGGCGTATCGATCACGAGCGTGCCCGGCGCTTCCTTCGTCACATAGTCGACGATCTGGCGCTTGAGGTTCAACGGCAGCTCCTTGGCGGGGCCGGTCTCGGGCTGGTCCTCGGGCGGCAGCATGGCGACGCTGGAGCCATTGGCACCGTAATTATTGGTCGCGTCCGGCTGCGCGGTGGCGGCCGGCGCTCCATAGGTCGGCGCGGGCGCGGCGGCGCTGCCATAGGACGAGCCCATGCCTGCCGGCTGCTGGCCGGAATAGGCGCCCGGCGGATAGCCGGCCGGCTGGCTCGCCGGATTGGTGTAGGGCGCATTGGCGACATGCGGCGCGGCGCCGGGAACGGCGGCACCCGGCACGCCGACCGGCGGCTGCTGGATGCCGGCGCCCTGGATCGGCTGCGCATAGGGATCGCGCACGCCGGGGGGCGTGGTGCCGTAGGTCTGCGGTGCGGCGGCGCCCTGCGAGGAGCCGTAGGGATCGTAGGCGGCGGGAACCTCTACGTCCTCGACGGCGCGGCTTCCCGCGGCCTCATAAGCCGACTGGCCCTGCGTGGCGGGATCCTGCTCTGCGGCGGAGTTGTACTGCGCTGCCGCGCTGCCGACCGAGGCAAGGACGGTGAGAGCGACAGCAGGAGCGAAACCGAGGCGAACGACCATCATCAAGCCTTAACCGAATCTGCCGGGACGTGAATGCGGGAATGCTTATCGTGAGGGAATGGCGCAGGATCAAGGCAGGTTCAAGACCGTAAAGGGTCACGAAATGGCGCGCGGGCCGGTGACATGCGCGTGGCGCATGGCCGATGCATTGCTGCCACAGGTCACTCTGGGGAACCTCGCCCTTCGGCACGGTCGCGGTGCCAGCCGACGACGGCATCGGGGTGGCAGTCGGTGGAGGCGAAGTAGGGTTTGACGTCGAGAAGCGGCGTGCCGTCCAGGCAGTCGAGCCCGGCGACGACAAGGCGGTCGTCATGGATCTCCAGCAGCCGCGCGGCGCTGATCGCGATCGGATTCGGGCGGGCGGGGCTGCGCAGCGCGAAGGTGCCGCGCGGCTCGCCATAATAGCGCGGCACCTGCACGACGAGGTTTCGCGGCGAGCGGTCCATGAAATAGAGCAGCCAGACATGGCTGGTGCCCGCCAGCCCCCGCAGCGCCGGGCGGAAGGCGGGGTCGATCTCCACCGTGCAGGGAGCGTCGGACTGGCCGGCGTTCTTCGGGCAGTCGGCGCGGTGGGTCCATGGCGTGCGGATGCGGCCGATGAAATAGAGTCCGGCATCGGGCGCGGCGGGCAGGTCGACCGCGATCTCGCCCGGACGGGCACCGAACGCCCCGGCGTCGCCGGATGTGCCGCCCGTCCCGGCAGGCGCCGCCGCCGGGGTGTCCGCGCCGTCGTCCATCGCCGGCCCCTGCCTGTCGCTCGTGCCCATCTCACTGTCTCTCATCGCGCACACCGCGCACCCCTTGCGCGGCGCTCCGATAAGACATAAACATATCTTTATATCTTTCTCGGAGTTCCCGTGTCCGGTTCATCGCTCGGTTTCGCGCAATTGCTCGACGGCCTCAAGGCGGCCGGCGAAGACACGCGCCTGCGCCTGCTGGCGCTGATCGGCGAGGGCGAACTCACGGTTTCCGAGCTTACCGAGATTCTGGGCCAGTCGCAGCCGCGAATCTCGCGCCATCTCAAGCTGCTGGCGGAAGCCGGGCTGGTCGAGCGGTTCCGCGAGGCCAGCTGGGTGTTCTACCGCCGCGCGCTCGACACCCCCGGCGGCGCCCTGACCGACGCTCTGCTCGACCTGCTGGCGCCGGACGATTCCATCGTGCTGCGCGACCGCGAGCGGCTGGAGGCGGTGCGCGCCGCACGCGCCGCCCATGCGCAGGACTATTTCCGCGCCCACGCCCATGAATGGGACGCCATCCGCCGCCTGCACGCGCCGGAGGAGCAGGTGGAAGCCGCTATAAAATCGGCGCTTTCCGGCGTCCGCATCGGCAGCCTGCTCGATCTCGGCACCGGCACCGGGCGGGTTCTCGAACTGTTCACCGATGAGATGGAGCGCGGCGTCGGCATCGACCTTTCGGCCGAGATGCTGGCGGTGGCACGCGCCAATCTGGAGCGTGCCGGAGTGCGCAACGCCACCGTCCGGCAGGGCGATATCTACAATCTGGCCTTGCCGCGCGACGCTTTCGACGTGGTGATCGTCCATCAGGTGCTGCACTTCCTCGAGGACGCTCCGCGCGCCATCCGCGAGGCGGCGCGGGTGCTGCGCCCGGGCGGGCGGCTGCTGATCGTCGACTTCGACCCGCACGATCTCGAATTCCTGCGCGAGCAGCACGCCCATCGCCGGCTCGGCTTCTCGCCGGAAATCATGGAGAGCTGGCTCACCCAGGCCGGCCTCGTGCCGCAGTCCCACCGCTCGCTCGCCCCGAAGGGCGAGGGGCCGCTCACCGTTTCGCTCTGGCTGGCCCGCGACCCGCGCGTCGTGCTGGCGGATGCCCCACAAAAGCAGGAGGTCGCCTGATGTCGTCGGATGTCGAGCGCCGCAGCCGCCGCGCCGGCGGGCGGCCCATTTCGGTCTCGTTCGAATTCTTCCCGCCGAAGACGCCCGAGATGGAGGCCACGCTGTGGAACTCCATCACCCGGCTGGCGCCGCTGGCGCCCAAATTCGTCTCTGTCACTTATGGCGCAGGCGGCTCCACCCGCGAGCGCACCCATACGACGGTGGAGCGCATCGTGAAGGAGACCCGGCTGGCGCCGGCGGCGCATCTCACCTGCGTCTCCGCCACGCGCGGCGAGGTGGACGAGGTGGTGCGCGGCTACTGGGATGCCGGCGTGCGTCACATCGTGGCGCTGCGCGGCGACCCGCCGGGCGGCGTCGGCCAGACCTATGAGCCGCATGGCGAGGGCTACCGGACGACGGCCGAGCTGGTCGCCGGCATCCGCCGCACCGCCAATTTCGAGGTGTCGGTCTCGGCCTATCCCGAGAAGCACCCGGAGAGCCCGTCCTTCGAGACCGATCTCGATATCCTCGCCGCCAAGGTCGATGCCGGGGCGACGCGGGCGATCACCCAGTGCTTCTTCGACAACGACTTGTACTTCGCCTTTCTCGACAAGGTGCGCGCGCGCGGCATCGACGTGCCGATCGTGCCGGGCATCCTGCCCGTGTCGAACTTCAAGCAGGCCAGGAACTTCTCCGAGAAGACCGGCACCTACATGCCGGACTGGCTGGCCGCCCGCTTCGAGGGGCTCGACAACGACCCCGAGACCCGCAAGCTGATCGCCGCCGCGGTGGCGGCCGAGCAGGTGTTCGATCTGGTGGATCGCGGCGTCACCGAGTTCCACTTCTACACGCTCAACCGCGCCGACCTCGTCTACGCCATCTGCCACCTGCTCGGCATCCGCCCGCCGCAGGAGGCGGGGCAGGGCGAAGGCAAGGGTCAGGCGGCGGCGTAGGTAAAGGCATGCGTTGCCCTATATAGTAGGGGAACCTGCGGAGGCTTTCGAATGAGCGAGCCGGACAATTTCATCCTGAAGCTGCTGCGCGAGATACGCGCGGAGATTGACAGTGGTCGTCAGGAAAATCGGGCGCGCTTCGATGCGCACGACAAACGCTTCGATACGCTGGACGCCAAGATCGAGAGTCTGAAGCAGGCCATGCATGGCGAGTCCGTGCTCGGCCGCTACGCCACCGCCGAATTCGAGGACCGTATCGAAGCGATCGAGAAGCGTCTCGAAAAGCTCGAAAAAGGTCATTGATCACAATTGTTTCGTGTGAAGCTGTCATGCCGGCCTCGTCTCCGCGCATGATGAGATGAGTGTCCCATGACCGCCAAGCCCGCCGACACCCTCGACGCCCTTAACGCCGCCGCGCGCGAGCGCATTCTCGTGCTCGACGGCGCCATGGGAACAATGATCCAGCAATTGAAGCTGGACGAGGCCGGCTATCGCGGGGAGCGGTTCAAGGCGTGGAACCGCGACCTCAAGGGCAATAACGACCTGCTCAACCTGACGCTGCCGGATGCGGTGCGCGACATCCACCTCGCCTATTTCATGGCGGGGGCCGACATCGTCGAGACCAACACCTTCTCCGGCACCACCATCGCCATGGCCGATTACGGCATGGAGAGCCTCGTCCGCGAGATCAATTTCGAGGGCGCCAGGCTCGCCAAGGAGGCCGCGCGTCTCGCGGAGCAGAAGGACGGACGCCGCCGCTTCGTCGCCGGCGCCATCGGCCCGACCAACCGCACGGCCTCGATCTCGCCCGACGTCAACGATCCCGGCTTCCGCGCCACCTCGTTCGACGAGTTGGCCACCGCCTATGGCGAGCAGGCCGCCGCGCTGCTCGACGGCGGCGCGGACCTCCTGCTGATCGAGACCATCTTCGACACGCTGAACGCCAAGGCGGCGGTGTTCGCCATCGAGCGCCTGTTCGCCGAGCGCGGCATCCGCGTGCCGGTGATGATCTCCGGCACCATCACCGACCTGTCGGGCCGCACCCTGTCCGGCCAGACGCCGGAGGCGTTCTGGAACTCGCTGCGCCATGCCCAGCCCTTCTCCATCGGGCTGAACTGCGCGCTGGGCGCCAAGGAGATGCGCGCCCATATCGACGCGCTCTCGCGCATCGCGGACACCCTTGTCTGCGCCTATCCCAATGCCGGCCTGCCCAACGAGTTCGGCCTCTATGACGAGAGCCCGGCGGCGATGGCAAGGCTGGTCGGCGAGTTCGCCGCCTCGGGGCTGGTGAACATCGTCGGCGGCTGCTGCGGCACCACGCCGGACCATATCCGCGCGATTGCCGACGCGGTGGCCCCGCACGCGCCGCGCATCATCCCCGAGATCGAGCCGATGCTGCGGCTGTCGGGGCTGGAGCCGTTCGAGCTCACCCCGATCATCCCCTTCGTCAATGTCGGCGAGCGCACCAACGTCACCGGCTCGGCCCGCTTCCGCAAGCTCATCACCAATGGCGACTACACCGCCGCGCTCGCGGTGGCGCGCGACCAGGTGGAGAACGGCGCGCAGGTCATCGACATCAACATGGACGAGGGCCTGCTCGATTCCGAGAAGGCGATGGTGACGTTCCTCAACCTGCTCGCCGCCGAGCCGGACATCGCCCGCGTGCCGGTCATGGTCGACTCTTCCAAGTGGAGCGTCATCGAGGCCGGACTGAAGTGCATCCAGGGCAAGGGCATCGTCAATTCGATCTCCATGAAGGAGGGTGAGGAGGCGTTCCGCCACCATGCCCGCCTCGTGCGCGCCTATGGCGCCGCCGTGGTGGTCATGGCCTTCGACGAGAAGGGCCAGGCCGACACCTATGAGCGCAAGGTCGAGATCTGCTCGCGCGCCTACCGCATCCTCGTCGACGAGGTTGGCTTCCCGCCCGAGGACATCATCTTCGACCCCAACATCTTCGCGGTGGCGACCGGCATCGAGGAGCATGCGGGCTATGGCGTCGCCTTCATCGAGGCGACCCGCGCCATCCGCCAGCAGCTTCCGCACGCCCATATCTCGGGCGGCGTGTCGAACCTGTCCTTCTCATTCCGCGGCAACGAGCAGGTGCGCGAGGCGATGCACGCCGTGTTCCTGTATCACGCCATCTCGGCGGGCATGGACATGGGCATCGTCAATGCCGGCCAGCTCGCGCCCTATTCCGAGATCGAGCCGGAACTGCGCGAGGCCTGCGAGGACGTGGTGCTCAACCGCCGCGACGACGCCACCGAGCGCCTGCTGGCGCTGGCCGAGCGCTTCAAGGGCGGCGGCCGCGAGAAGAAGGAGGCCGATCTCACCTGGCGCACATGGCCGGTCGAGAAGCGTCTGGAGCACGCCCTCGTCAACGGCATCACCGAGTTCGTCGAGGTGGACACCGAGGAGGCGCGCCTGTCCGTCGCCCGGCCGCTGCACGTCATCGAGGGGCCGCTGATGGCCGGCATGAACGTGGTCGGCGACCTGTTCGGCGCCGGCAAGATGTTCCTGCCGCAGGTGGTGAAGTCGGCGCGCGTGATGAAGCAGGCGGTGGCCTATCTCATGCCCTTCATGGAGCAGGAGAAGCTCGACAACGGCACGACGGAGGATTCCTCGGCCGGCAAGGTGCTGATGGCGACCGTGAAGGGCGACGTGCACGACATCGGCAAGAACATCGTCGGCGTCGTGCTCCAGTGCAACAATTACGAGGTGATCGACCTCGGCGTGATGGTGCCGACGGCGAAGATCCTGGAGGCGGCGCGCGAGCACAAGGTCGACGTGATCGGCCTGTCCGGGCTCATCACCCCCTCGCTCGACGAGATGGTCCACGTCGCCTCCGAAATGGAGCGCGAGGGGTTTTCCGTGCCGCTGCTGATCGGCGGGGCGACGACGTCGCGCGTCCACACGGCGGTGAAGATCGCCCCGCAATATGTGCGCGGGCAGGCGGTCTACGTCACCGATGCCAGCCGCGCGGTGGGCGTGGTCTCGAACCTCCTGAACGACAACACCCGGGCCGACTATGTCGCCAATCTGCGCGCCGAATACGCCAAGGTCGCCGACGCCCACGCCAAGTCCGACCGCAACAAGGTGCGCGTGAAGCTGGAGGATGCTCGCGCCAACCGGCTGGCGCTGGACTTCAACGGCTACCAAGCGCCGGTGCCGACCTTCCTCGGCACGCGGGTGTTCGACGAGTACGATCTCGGCGAGCTGGTGCCCTATATCGACTGGACGCCGTTCTTCCAGTCCTGGGAGCTGACCGGCCAGTACCCGCGCATTCTCGACGACGAGAAGGTGGGTGTCGCCGCACGCGCGCTCTATGATGACGCCCGCAAGATGCTCGACAAGATCGTCGCCGAGAAGTGGCTCACCGCCCGCGCGGTGGTCGGTTTCTGGCCGGCCGGCGCGGTGGGCGACGACATCGTGCTGTTCGAGGACGACGCCCGCGCCGCCGAGCTCGCCACGCTCCATACGCTTCGCCAGCAGATGGCCAAGCGCGAGGGGCGCACCAATCTGGCGCTGGCCGATTTCATCGCCCCGACCTCCACCGGCGTGCCCGATTATGTCGGCGGGTTCTGCGTCTCGACCGGCTTCGGCGAGCATGAGCGCTCGGAAGCCTTCAAGGCGGCGCATGACGACTATTCCGCGATTCTTCTCAAGGCCTTGGCGGACCGTCTTGCGGAAGCGTTCGCGGAGCGGATGCACGAGCGCGTCCGGCGCGAATTCTGGGCTTATGCGCCGGATGAAGTCCTTGATAATCAGAATCTGATTCAGGAAAACTACCGCGGCATCCGCCCCGCGCCGGGCTATCCGGCGCAGCCCGACCACACGGAAAAGGCGACTCTTTTCAAGCTGCTCGACGCGACTTCGAAGATCGGAGTCGAGTTGACCGAGAGCTTCGCCATGTGGCCCGGCGCGGCGGTGTCGGGGCTCTACTTCGCCCATCCCGACGCTTCCTATTTCGGTGTCGGGCGGATCGAGCGCGATCAGGTCGAGGACTACGCCGCCCGCAAGGGAATGAGCGTGGAGGAGGCCGAGCGCTGGCTGGCGCCGGTGCTCAATTACGACCCGCTGACCTACCGGTCGGTGGCGGCCGAGTAGCCGCGATGAGCGCGCTCGACGGGGATACGCGGCGGGTGCTGGTCTGGGCGCTCGTCGCCTTTCTGGTGTGGGCGGTGGCGGCCTATCTGCTGCTGCCCCGCCTGTGGCGGCATCACGAGCACCAGCCCGGCATCAAGCACATGCCGATGGTGACGCAGACCAAGCAGGGCATTCCCGGCGACCCGATCAATGTCGGGCTGGTCGGGAGCGAGGACGACATCCTCCATGCCATGGCGGAGGCCGGCTGGCGCCCGGCCGATCCGGTGACGCTGAAGTCGTCCATCGCCATCGTCGGCTCGGTGCTGCTGCGCCGTCCCGACCCCGAGGCGCCGGTGAGCCCGCTGTTCTATGGCGGGCGCCAGCAGGATCTCGCCTTCGAGAAGGAAGTCGGCCGCAGCGCCGACAGGCGCGACCATGTGCGGTTCTGGAAGGTGCTCGACAAGGGCGTGGAGGATGCGCCGGTGTGGCTCGGCTCGGCGACCTATGACCGGGGCGTCGGCGTCAGCCACTATACCGGCGCCGTCACCCACCATATCGGCCCGGACGTCGACGCGGTGCGCGGCCTGCTGATCGACGACCTCAAGGCCGCCGGCGTGGTACGCACGGCCTATCAGGTCACGGGTCTCGGCCCGACCCTGTTCGGCCGCAATGGCGGCGGCGATCCCTACTACACCGACGGCGAGATCTGGTTCGCCCGGCTGATGCCGAACGGCGAGAAGAACGCCGATCCGCCGACGATCGTCACCCCGCCGCCGGCGGTGGTGTTCAAGGACGCCGTGTGGAAACAGGTCGCCGGCCTCGTCGGCGCGGAGTGACCGGCCGAAAAGGCCGGCGGCACTTCCGATGCGACGAAGCCCCGGACGTTGCCGACCGGGGCTTCGGTAAGACCGACCTGCCAGAAGGGGTCAGAACTTGTAGTTCACGCCGAGCTTCACGGTCTGGAGCGTGACGTCGATATTCGTTCCGGCCGCGCTGTCCCAGTTGATGTCGCCGAGATCGGCGTAGAGGTATTCCCCCTTCACGGTCCAGTTGTCGGTGACGGCATATTCGAGGCCACCGCCGATGGTCCAGCCCCACAGCGTTTCGGTCTTCGAGGCGCTGCCCGACCAGAACGGGTCGTAGACCCCGCCGGTATAGCTCGACCACTGCTCGGAAACCTTCACATTGCCCCAGGCGAGACCGCCGGTGACGTAAGGCAGGAAGCGGTCCATGGCATAGCCGAGGCGCGCGCGCACGGTGCCGAAGGACTCGATCTTGGTGTCGATCGAGCCGAAGTCCTGATCGTCCAGGCCGATATCGGCCGCCGTGTAGTTCAGCCGGTCGGTGAGCGAACCGAACTGGAAATCGGCTTCGGCGCCCAGCACGACATTGTTGCTGAGCTGGTAATTGTAGCCGATCTGCCCGCCGCCGAACCAGCCGGTCGGATCCGAGCCGCCATTGGCGGCAATGGAGTCCCAGCCGGCATAGTGCCAGGCGAGGTAGTTGTCCCAGGGCGCCGAGCCATCGCCCCAGCCATAGCCGACATTGCCGCCGAGATAGAGGCCGGTCCAGCTGAAGGCCGGCACATAAGCCACAGCCGGCGCCTTCACGGGATAGGGCAGGTCGGCGGCGAGGGTCGGGCCGGCGAGTGCCACCGCAGCAGCACCGCCGAGAAGAACGGTCTTGATACGCATGATACGCCCCCAGAGGGTGAGTGAGGGGCAAGACTATGCGCGCGGCGTGATTAACAATCGGTCACGGCCGGGACGACAAATCGCGTTTCCCGCTCAACCCGCCGGAAAGTCCTGCCTCAGGCGTCCGCGATCGCCCGCTCCAGGAAGCGCGCCAGGGTCAGCGTCTGCCGGTCGCGGCCGAAGCGGCCGACGAGCTGGATGCCGAGCGGCATGCCGGTCGCGCCGGTCATGCCGGTAACGTTGACGCAGGGCGCCCCGCTCAGCGTCCATAGCCGGTTGAAGACCGGCGAGCCGGTGGAGCCCAGCCCTTCCGGTGCCTCGCCGGTGGTGGAGAAGGTCAGCACCGCGTCGAAATCGGCGAACAGGTCGGCGAGCGCGTAGCGGGCGCGGCGGGCGGCGCGGCGGGCGGCGTCGTATTCCTCGGGCGTGACGCGCGCGGCGGCTTCGAGATAGGTGGCGAGCGTCGGCGAGAGCGCGTCGCGGTGGCGGTCCCACTCGTCGGCGAAGGCGAGCGCGGCCTCGTAGGCCTGCAGCGGCACGGTGGCGGCGTCGCCGGCCTCCAGCGCCTCCGGCAGTTCGATATCGCGCAGATGCGCGCCCGCCCGTCCGGCGGCGGCCGCCGCCGCCTCGAGCGCGGCGTGGGCGTCGGGGGTGGCCAGATGGGCGCGCGGCGTGCGCACGACCGCCAGGCGCGGCGCCGGCGCGTCGTCGTCGAAGCTGAAGTCGCGGCCGGTGAGCGCCCCGGCGGCGAAGGCGACGTCGGCGACATGGGCGCCGAACAGGCCGATCGTGTCGAGCGACCAGGAGAAAGGCTTGAGCCCCAGAACGGGGAGCAGCTTGAAGGAGGGCTTGTAGCCGGTGACACCGCAATAGCCGGCCGGGCGGATGATCGAGCCGCCGGTCTGGGTACCGAAGGTGATCGGCAGCATGCCGGCCGCCACCGCCGCCGCCGAGCCGGCGGACGAGCCGCCCGGCGTGTGGGTGATACGGCGCGGGTTGCGGGTGACGCTGGGCGTCATGAAGGCGAATTCGGTGGTGACGGTCTTGCCGGCGATGAGCCCGCCGGCGCGCAGCGCCATGCGCACCACGGCGGCATCCGAGACCGGGCGATAGCCGGCATAGAGCGGCGAGCCGCGTTCGGTGGGAAAGTCCACCGTGTCGAGAATGTCCTTCACGCCGAGCGGCAGGCCGGCGAGCGGCGTCTGCGCGAGCCCGGGTGCCTTGGCGGCGGTCAGCAGCGCGTCGAGATCGAGGCTGGCGAAGGCGCGGATGTCGTCCTCGCGCGCGCGGATCGTCGCGGCGCAGCGTTCGGCGACATCGACCGGGGAGAGGTGGCCGGAGCGAACGGCCTGGGCGAGGGCGGCAGCGGAGAGCATCTCGGTCATGTCACTGCCTCTCGCATGCAGCGCCCCGGCAGGCAAGGCCCGCGAGCCATGCGCGTCGCCGCCATGCGTATGCGTAACGCGCGGGCGGCTTGGAAAAGTCTGGCATGCGGTATGCAATAAACTCCGGCGTATCGTTCTTCGAGAGGGTTCGCGCCGATGCCGATCGTCCTGAACTGTTCCGCAGACCTTGCCCGCCGGCTCATGCTGTCGCCGCGTCCGAGCTACTGGGGCAACCTTCACGCCATTCTCATCAAGGCCCATGACCCTTCCGAGGGCGTCTACCACTGGCCGCGCGTCGCCGAGACCGACGAGATGAAGGGCATGGGAGGGCCGCAACGATGAGCCACCTCATTCTCACCGTATGTCTGCTCGCCGAGCCCGCCAATTGCCACGAGGAGCGGATCGCCACCGAGGCCCGCATGGCCATGCCGATGGAGTGCACGGCCGCGATGACCGAATGGGCGGCCCGCCATCCGGCCTGGCGCGTCGCGCGCTGGCGCTGCGGGCTGGTCGAGCGCGACGTCTGAGGCGTCGGCCGGCTCCTGCGCCGGTTCGATCCTGCCACGGGACCGCCATATCCGGCGCGCCATGATCGTGTGTGCCCGCAACGGAGTTCCAGCCATGGCTCTGCTCGGCTTCTCGACCCTGGGCCTGTCGCCCTTCGCCACCGTGTCCGCCATGTATGTGCTTGGCTTCGCCGGAATCATGATCGTCGCCTTCGACGCGGCGGCGGACGGGGGCGAGGACGACTGATCCACCGCCCGGCGGGGGCGGGATGGTGGCGCGGGGCGGTGCGAGGCGCTAGCTTGGCGCGGGCGGCGCATGGCTGCTCGACCTTCGACGGGACCGATGCGCGGCGCCACTTTTCTTCTCGTCGTCAATTTCTTCATCGGCCTGTCCTTCGCCGCCGCCTTCCTCGGCGTGTCGTGGCGCTCGCGCGCCGGGCTCGGCCGCTGGTGCGCGGCCGGCTTTCTGTGCGCGGCGGCCACCGTCGCGGTGGAAGCGCTGGCGCCGCTGCTGCCATCGGAGCGGCAGATCTCGCTGATCTCCTCGACGCTGCTTCTGGCCGCCGTCACCCTCGTCGCCATCGGCGTCACGCGGCACTACCGGCCGGCGGAGTCGATCCGGCCGCTTCTCGCGGCCTTCATCGTCGCCGAGGCGCTCAACCTCTCGCTCCGCCCCGGCCTGCCGCGCGAATCGCTCGCCCATGCGCTGATCTACCAATGGCCCTACGCGCTCATGCTGGGGATCGCGGCCGGCGTGGTCATCACCGCCCGCCGGCGCCGGATGACCGATGCCGCGCTGGCCGGCGTGCTGGTCGCCTGCGCGCTGCATTTCCTCGCCAAGGGGCTGCTGCCGCTGGTGGACGGGCTGCGCGCGCCGGACGTGCGCGACTATATTCTGAGCGTCTATGCCTACTACTCGCAGACTTTCGGCGCGGTGCTCTCGCTGCTGCTCGGCCTCTCCCTTCTAGGCGTCATCGTCGCCGAGGCGGTGCTGGCGCTGCAGCGCGATTCGCTTTCCGGCGCGCTGAACCGCTCCGCCTTCATCGAGCGGGCCGAGGCCGCGCTGGCGGCGCTCCCGCCCGGGCGCACGGCCTGCCTCGTCATGAGCGACCTCGATCATTTCAAGTCGGTCAACGACCGCTTCGGCCACGCGGCCGGCGACGAGGTGATCGCGGCGTTCGGCGCCGTGCTGATCGCGGCGGCGGGCGAGGCTGGCCTGTGCGGCCGGCTCGGCGGCGAGGAGTTTTGCCTGCTGCTGCCGGAGGCGGGGCCCGACGCCGCCTGCGACCGGGTCGAGGCGATCCAGGCGGCGCTGGCGGGGCTCGGCTTCGAGCGCCTGCCGCCGGGGGAGCGGGTGACGGCCAGCTTCGGCGTGGCGCCCGCCCGGCGCGGCATCGCCTTCGACGCCGTGCTTGTCGAGGCCGACATGGCGCTCTACGCCGCCAAGCAGGCCGGCCGTGACCGCTACGTGCTGGCCGGGGAAACGGTGGCCGGGGGCGGGTCCTTCCGCATTGCCGGCGCCCCGGCGCGCCCCTTCTGACCCTGCGGGTGCGGCGCCGGCGCCACGCCGGACGGCTTCCATCGGATTCGGTGATGGCAAGGCGCGCGGAATTTCGTTTGAGTGCTTGCGCGCGGGGCGCTAAGCGCGGATCGTCTTACCAACGCTCCGGGGCGTGCGCGCATGAACATCCTCTCGATCCAGTCCTGGGTTGCCTACGGCCATGTGGGCAATGCTTCCGCCATGTTTCCCATCCAGCGCCTCGGCCACGAGGTGTGGGGGCTGCACACGGTGCAGTTCTCCAACCATACCGGCTACGGCGCCTGGCGCGGCGAGGTGTTCGGCGCCGGGCTGATCCGCGATCTCGTCGGCGGCATCGAGGAGCGCGGCGTGCTGCCGCGCTGCGACGGCGTGCTGTCGGGCTACATGGGCTCGGCCGAGATCGGCGATGCCATCCTCGACACGGTGGGCCGGGTGAAGGCCGCCAATTCCGCCGCGCATTACTGCTGCGACCCTGTCATCGGCGATGTCGGGCGCGGCATCTTCGTGCGGCCGGGCATTCCCGAATTCATGCGCGAGCGGGCGGTGCCGGCGGCCGACATCATCACGCCGAACCAGTTCGAGCTCGACTACCTCGCCGGCCGCGAGACCACCACGCTTGAAGGGGCGCTCGCGGCCTGCGACGCGGTGCATGCGACCGGCCCCCGTGTCATCATGGTCACGAGCCTGCACACGGAGGACACGCCGACCGATTCGATCGACCTCGTGGCCTCCGGCCCGGATGGACGCTTCCGCGTGCGCACGCCGAAGCTGGACATCTCGGTGAACGGGGCGGGCGATGCCATCGCGGCGCTGTTCTTCGTGCACTGGAAGGCGACGCACTCGACCGCCGAGGCGCTGTCGAAGGCCGCGTCCTCGGCCTATGGCTTGCTTGCCCGAACGGCGGCGGCGGGATCGCGCGAGATCCTGACCGTTGCCGCCCAGGATGAATTCGTCACGCCGTCTCGCGTCTTCACGCCGGAGAAGATCTGACCGCCATGGCACGCCGCTTCGTTGTCCTCGACGTCTTCACCGACCGGACGCTGTCCGGCAACCCGCTGGCCGTCGTGCTCGATACCGAGGGGCTCGACGGCAACCACATGCAGGCTATCACCCGCGAGTTCAATCTCTCGGAGACGGTCTTCATCCTGAAGCCGCAGGAAGAGGGCAGCCGGGCCAAGCTGCGCATCTTCACCATCAACCACGAACTGCCCTTCGCCGGGCATCCGACGGTGGGCGCGGCGGTGCTGCTGGCGATCCGCGACGGGGTGGAGACCTCGACCGACTTCGTGCTGGAGGAGAATGTCGGGCCGGTGGCCTGCCATGTCACCGTGCGGCGCGAGCGCTCGGGCAGCGCCACCTTCACCGTGCCGCGCATCCCCGAGATCATCGACGCCGCGCCGATGAGCCGGGAAGCCTGCGCGCAGGCGCTCGGCCTCGACACCTCCGACATCGGCTTCGACGATTACGGGCCGGTCGTCGCCTCGGCGGGCGTGCCCTTCGTCTGCGTGCCGCTGGCCTCGCGCTCGGCGCTCGCCCGCATTAGCCCGAGCGCGGCGCGGCTGATCTCGACCTTCGGCGGCGGGGCGGATTCGGTTTACGTGTTCTGCCGCGACGAGGACGGCGAGGGCGATTTCCGCGCCCGCATGTTCGCCGCGAACATGGGCATCGACGAGGACCCGGCCACCGGCTCGGCGGCGGCCTCGCTGGCGGCGGTGCTGCTGGCCGGCGAGAAGCCGGGCGACGGCTTCCACGCCTACGACATATTGCAGGGCGTCGAGATGGGGCGCCCGAGCCTGGTGCGCCTCGGCCTGCAGGTGACGGGCGGGGCGCTGGCCGCCGTCACCATCGGCGGCGGCGCGGTGATCGTCTCGGAAGGCGTCATCCATGTGTGATGGCGCCGCTGCCGCCCGTGCGGCGGTGCGGGCGTGAGTGCCGAGGCGCCGGCTGTCGTCGCCCTCGACCGGGTGGAGATGAGCCTCGCGCCGGAGCCGCACGTCTTTCCTCCCGCCGAGCGCGCCGCCATCGACGCCTATTTCGCCGAGCGGCAGCGCGCCAATCCGGCGCTGTGGAACGGGCGGGTGCTGGTCCTCGAGTCATTTCGCGTCGAGGGGCGGGTGCTGACCGGGCGCTACACGCCGGCCGACTATGCCGCGCTGCTCTGGCTGCTCGGCCACCGCGACCCGCATGGCCATCTGCGCAACTGCTTCGCCATGGGCGCGCTGCGCGGGAGCGACGGCGGCTTCGTGATGGCGCGCATGGCGCCGTGGACCGCGAATGCCGGACGCGTCTACTTCGCCGCCGGCACGCCGGACCTCGCCGACGTGACGCCCGAGGGGCGCGTCGACATGGAGGGCAGCCTGCTGCGCGAATTGCGGGAGGAGACCGGCATCGCCGCCGGCGAGGTGACGCTGGCGCCGGGCTGGACCGCGCTGATCGATGCGCGCCGCGTCTCGCTGTTGCGCGAGATCGTGGCCCGTGACGACTCGCCGACGCTCGCCGCGCGCATCCGCGCCTTCGCCGCCCGCGACGCGCGGCCGGAGATCGACGAGGTGATCGTCGTGCGCGGCCCGCAGGAGGTTCCCGACGGCGCGCCACCTTTTATGCGTGCCTATCTCGCAGCCGTCTGGGGACGCGATAGAATGGAGCCGTGACTTTTCGGACTGAACAGTTCGAAAATGGCACGGGGCTCGCATGAGCGGGCGCATCACGGGGGCCGCGTTGGGGCGGACCGCCGTCCTTTGATCGGGGAGGTCATTCACATGCCGGTTAAGTCGTCTGGTTCCCTGCCGCTTTTTTCGTCATCCCTGCTCGATCGGCGGCAGATGCTGGTTCTGGGCGCCAGCGCCGCCGCGCTGACCGCCTTCGGTGGCGAGGCGCTGGCCGCCAAGGCCAAGCCGATCAAGGTCGCAGCGATCTATACCGTGCCGGTCGAGCAGCAGTGGGTCTCGCGCATCCACAAGGCGCTCAAGGCCGCTGAGGCGCGCGGCGACATCACCTACAAATTCTCCGAGAACGTCGCCAACACCGACTATGAGCGCGTTATGCGCCAGTACTCGGAAGAGGGCGCCGACCTCGTGGTGGGCGAGGTGTTCGCCGTCGAGCGCCCGGCCCGCAAGGTCGCCGCCGACTACCCCAAGACGGCCTATCTGATGGGCTCGTCCTTCGGGCCGACCAAGCCGAACTTCTCGGTGTTCGACAACTTCATCCACGAGCCGTCCTTCCTGACCGGCATGGTGGCCGGCAAGACCACCAAGTCGAACATCATCGGCCTCGTCGGCGGCTACGCCATCCCCGAGGTGAACCGGCTGATGCAGGCCTTCATGGAAGGCGCCAAGTCGGTGAACCCGAACGTCAAGTTCATCGTCACCTTCATCAACTCCTGGTACGACCCGCCCAAGGCCAAGGAAGCCGCCTTCGCCCAGATCGACAAGGGCGCGGACGTTCTCTACGCCGAGCGCTTCGGCGTCTCCGACGCCGCCAAGGAGCGCGGCATCAAGGCCATCGGCAACGTCATCGACACGTCGAGCCAGTATCCCGGCACGATCATCGCCTCGGCGCTGTGGCAGATGGAGCCGACCATCGACAAGGCGATCAAGGAAGTGATGGACGGCACCTTCGTGGCCGCCGATTACGGCCCCTACAGCTACATGGCGGAAGGCGGCGCCAGCCTTGCCCCGCTCGACCCGAAGGTGGTGTCGCCGGAGGTGATCGAGATGGTGCTGGTGAAGGAAAAGGAGATCAAGGACGGCCTTTTCCGCGTCAACGTCAACGACGCCGAGCCGAAATCGACGCTGTGACGTCGACGCTGTGACGGCGCCGCCGTGACGCCGGCCTGCGAGGCCGGCGGTCCGTAATTCCCTCTCCCCGTCGGGGAGAGGGTCAGGGTGAGGGGAGTTTCCGGTGCTCGCCCCTCACCCGGCCGCTTCGCGGCCGACCTCTCCCCGGCGGGGAGAGGTTCGCAATGAGGCCGGCTCGGCGCCCGTTCCATGCACCCCGACCCACGCCCGCTCGTCCTCTCGCTGACCGGCATCACCAAGCGGTTCGGACCGCTGACGGCGAACGACGCCATCGACCTCGACGTGCGGGCCGGGGAGATCGTGGCGCTGCTGGGCGAGAACGGCGCCGGCAAGACCACGCTGATGAGCATCCTGTTCGGCCATTACGTGGCCGATGAGGGCAGCGTCCACATCGCCGGCGACGACGGCCAGCTCGTCCCGCTCCCCGGTGGCTCGGCCGAGGCGGCGCTCCGGGCCGGCATCGGCATGGTGCACCAGCACTTCGCGCTGGCCGAGAACCTGACCGGATTCGAGAACATCGTGCTCGGCACGCAGTCGCTGTGGAGCTTCCGGCTGCGGCGCGGCGAGGCGCGCGCCAAGATCGAGCGGCTGATCGCCGACAGCGGCCTCGCGGTCGATCTCGACGTGCCGGTCGCCCGTCTCTCGGTCGGCGAGCAGCAGCGCATCGAGATCCTCAAGGCTCTGTACCGCGACGTGCGGGTGCTGATCCTCGACGAGCCGACCGCCGTGCTGACGCCGCAGGAGGCGGACGGCCTCGCCGCCACCGTGCGCAAGCTCGCGGCCAAGGGGCTCGCCGTCATCTTCATCAGCCACAAGCTGCACGAGGTGCTGGCGCTGTGCGAGCGCGTGGTGGTGCTGCGCGGCGGCGCCAAGGTCGCCGACCGTCCGAGCGCCGGTGCCGACCGGGCGACGCTGGCCGAACTCATGGTCGGACGGCCCATCCCGGCGCGCGAGCGTCCGCCCTCGACGCCCGGCGCGCCGGTGCTCAGCCTGCGCGGCGTGAGCGTGGGTGCCCCCGGTCAGCGCGACCGGCTGGAAGGGGCGAGCCTCGAGGTGCGCGCCGGCGAGATCGTCGGCATCGCCGGCGTCTCCGGCAACGGGCAGGGGGCGCTCGCCGCGCTGGTGGCCGGCCTTGCCGCCGCGCGTACCGGCGAGGCGCAGCTTTCCGGCGTGGCGCTGGCCGGGGCCGACCCGGCCGGGCGCGTGGCCGCGCAGGTCGGCCGCATCCCGGAGGACCGCCACCGCGACGGCACCATCGGGGCGCTGTCGGTGGCCGAGAATTACGTGCTGGAGACGATTTCCGCGCCGGAGAACCAGCGCGGCGGGGTGATGCGGCGCACCGACATCCGCACCCGGGCGGCGGCGGCCATCCGCGCCTATGATGTGCGCTGCCCCGGCCCGGACGCGGCGATCCGCGCGCTCTCCGGCGGCAACATGCAGAAGGTGGTGCTGGCCCGCGTGCTGGAGCGCGAGCCCAAGCTGGTGCTGGCGCATCAGCCCACGCGCGGCCTCGACATCGGCGCCACCACGGACGTGCACCGCCGGCTGATCGCCGCGCGCGGACGCGGGGCGGCGGTGCTGCTGATCTCGGAAGACCTCGACGAACTGTTCGCGCTGTCCGACCGTATCGCCGTCGTGCATGCCGGGCACCTGTCGCCGGCAATGGACGCCGCCGGCCTCGACGTGCGCACCGTCGGCCTGATGATGGCCGGCCATTCGGCGGGGGAGGCGGCGTGATGGATGGGCGCGCAGAGTGCGGCCGGTGGCCGAGTGCTCCCTCTCCCCGAGGGGGAGAGGGCCGGGGTGAGGGGGGCTTGCAGCCCCGACACCGTGCCGCCCCTCACCGACCCGCTTCGCGGGCCACCTCTCCCCGTCGGGGAGAGGGAGAAGACGCAGCGTCGGCGGAGCGCATCCCGCTTCACCTCTCCCCGTCGGGGAGAGGTCGGCCCGTAGGGCCGGGTGAGGGGGCGAACCGTGCCATCAATGCGCCAACCGCGCGTCTCTCGTCATGGCCGGGCTCGGCCCGGCCATCCACGTCCCCTCGCCAACAGGCGTGGATCCCCGGGCCACGCCCGGGGATGACGTGGAAAAAGCGGCAAACGTCTTTCCCCAGAGCGAGTGCGCCATGATCCGCTTCGTCCCGCGCGAGCGCACGCCGGTCTGGCTCACCGTCGCCGTCTCCATCGGCTCGGGGCTGGCGGCGCTGCTGCTTACCGCCATTCCGCTCGCCCTGTCCGGGGCGCCGGTCTTCGCCGCCTTCGCGCTGATGTTCGACGGCGCCGCCGGCAACGGCTTCGCGCTGGCCGAGACGCTGACCCGCGCCACGCCGCTGATCTTCACCGGCCTCGCCGCCGCCGTCGCCTTCCGGGCGAAGCTGTGGAACATCGGCGCCGAGGGCCAGCTCTATGCCGGCGCGCTGGCCACCGTGGCGCTCGGCGCCGGGCTGATCGAGGCGCCGTCCTATGTGCTGGTGCCGCTGGTGCTGGTCGGTGCCGCGACGGCGGGGGCACTGCTGCTGCTGGTGCCGGTGCTGTTCAAGACCCGCTTCGGCGCCGACGAGGTGGTGGTGACGCTGCTGATGAACTTCATCGTGCTGCTCTTCGTGCAGATGATGCTGGAAGGGCCGATGAAGGACGAGATGGCGCTCGGCTGGCCGCAGTCGGCGCCGGTGCTCGACGAGGCGACGCTGCCGAAGCTGGTGGCCGGCTGGCGCCTGCACTGGGGGCTCGTCCTCGCCGTGGTGGCGGCGGTGCTGCTGCATGTCTTCATCAGCCGCACGGTGTGGGGCTTCCGCATCCGCGCGGTGGGCGAGAGCGCCCGCGCGGCGCGCTATGCCGGCCTGCCGGTCGGCAAGGCGATGGCGCTGGTCGGCATCCTCTCGGGCGGCCTCGCCGGCCTGGCCGGCGCCAGCGAGGTCGCGGGGCTGAAGGGCTACCTGACCTCCGACCTCTCTCCCGGCTTCGGCTATGCCGGCATCGTGGTGGCGACGCTCGCCAACCTCTCGCCGCTCGGCGTGGTGCCGGCCGCGATCTTCGTCGCCGGCGTGTTCGTCGGCGCGGATTCGATGAGCCGGGCCATCGGCGTCTCCAACTACCTCGCCGACCTCGTGGTCGCCTTCGCCCTGCTCAGCGTGCTGGTCGGCGGGCTGCTGACCCGCTTCCGCATCGTCCTCATACGCCGGGAGACCGCGTGATGCTGTGGTCCGCGCTGGAAATCCTGACCCAGGCCAATTTCTGGGCCGCGACGATCCGCATCGCCACGCCGCTGATATTCGGCGTGCTCGGCGCGCTGCTGTGCGAGCGGGCGGGCGTGCTCAATCTCGGCATCGAGGGCATCTTCGTCGCCGGCGCCATGTCCGGCTGGCTGGCGGTGTATCTGGGCGCCCCGCTCTGGGGCGGGGTGATGGTGGCGGCGCTCACCGGGGCGGGCTTCGGGCTGATCCACGGCGTGCTCACCGTGCCGCTCGGCCTGTCGCAGCATGTGACCGGCATCGGGGTGACGCTGCTGGCCACCTCAGCCGCCTATTTCGGCTACCGCGTCGCCTTTCCCAACGTGTCGACGCCGCCGCGTATCGAGCCGTTCCCGCCGCTCGACGTGCCGGTGCTGGGCGATCTGCCCTTCATCGGGCCGATCCTTGCCCAGCAGACGGCGCTGACCGTCTTCGCCTTCGCCTGCGTCGGCATCCTCGCGCTGGTGCTGGCGCGTACGCCGCTCGGCCTCGCGCTCAGGGCGGTGGGCGACAACCCGGAGGCGGTGGAGGCGCAGGGGCTGTCGGTCGTCGCGCTGCGCATCGGCGCGGTCATGGCGGGCTCGGCGCTGATGGCGCTGGGCGGGGCGTTCCTGACGCTCTCGGCATTCAACGCCTTCTATTTCGGCATGATCAACGGGCGCGGCTGGGTGTGCATCGCGCTCACGGTCTTCGCCTCCTGGCGGCCGGGCAAGGCGCTGCTGGGGGCGCTGCTGTTCGGCGCGCTCGACGCCTACCAGCTGCGCATCCAGACGATTGCCGGCGGCGTGGTGCCGAGCCAGATCTTCCTGATGCTGCCCTATATTTTCTCCATTGCCGCTCTAGTGCTGGTGGCGCGCCGCGCGGACTATCCGCGGGCGCTGATGAAGCCCTATTTCAAGGGCCAAAGGTGAGTCTGGACGCATGAGCCTCGACCTTCTGGTGAAGAATGCCCGCCTGCCGGACGGGCGGGCGGGCGTCGACATCGCCTGCCGCGACGGGCGCATCGTGGCGGTGGAGCCCGCCATCGAGGCCGAGGCCGGCCAGGTGATCGAGGCCGGCGGCAAGCTGGTCTGCCCGCCCTTCGTCGATCCGCATTTCCACATGGACGCGACGCTGTCGCTCGGCCTGCCGCGGCTGAACACCTCCGGCACGCTGCTGGAGGGCATCGCGCTGTGGGGCGAGCTGAAGCCCATCCTCACCCATGAGGCGGTGATCGAGCGGGCGCTGCGCTATTGCGACCTCGCGGTGAGCCAGGGCCTGCTCGCCATCCGCTCCCATGTCGACGTGTGCGACGACCGGCTGCTGGCGGTCGAGGCGCTGCTGGATGTGCGCGAGAAGGTGAAGGACTATATCGACCTCCAGCTCGTCGCCTTCCCGCAGGACGGCTATTACCGCTCGCCGACGGCGGCGGCGAACCTCGCGCGGGCGCTCGACATGGGCGTCGACGTGGTGGGCGGCATCCCGCATTTCGAGCGCACGATGGCGGACGGCGCCGCCTCGCTCAAGGCCCTGTGCGAGATCGCCGCCGAACGCGGCCTGCTGGTCGACATCCATTGCGACGAGACCGACGACCCGCTCTCGCGCCATATCGAGGCGCTGGCCTACGAGACCCAGCGTCTGGGATTGCAGGGGAGGGTGACGGGCTCGCACCTGACCTCCATGCATTCCATGGACAATTACTACGTCTCCAAGCTCATTCCGCTGATCGCCGAGGCCGGCGTCCACGCCATCGCCAATCCGCTGATCAACATCACCCTTCAAGGCCGGCACGACACCTACCCCAAGCGGCGCGGCCAGACCCGCGTGCCGGAGCTGCGGGCGGCGGGCGTCAACGTCGCCTTCGGCCATGACTGCGTGATGGACCCCTGGTACTCGCTCGGCTCGGGCGACATGCTGGAAGTGGCGCACATGGCGCTGCATGTCGGCCAGATGACCTCGCGCGAGGCGATGACCTGGTGCTTCGAGGCGGTGACGACCAACTCCGCCCGGCTGATGCATCTCGACGGCTACGGGCTGGAGCCGGGTTGCAACGCCGATCTGGTGGTGTTGCAGGCCGCCGATCCGATCGAGGCGATCCGGCTCAAGGCCGCGCGGCTCTTCGTGGTGCGGCGGGGCCGGGTGATCGCCGAGGGCGCGCCGCGCGTCTCCGCGCTCGACCTGCCGGGCCGCCCGGCGCTGGTCGACCCGGCCGCCTACGCGCCGGGCACCCGGAACTAGAGCGTTTTCGAGCGAAGTGGATACCGGTTCGCGTGAAGAAAACGCGACAAAACAAAGATCCCGTCGTCATCCCGGACGGCCGGAACGGCCGATCCGGGATCGCCCGCCGCATCTTGTGTTGCGCGCGATCCCGGCTCTGCGCTTCGCTCCGGCCGGGATGACGTTTGCCACTCAATAAAGCCGGCCCGGCAGCACGATGACGGTCGGCTTCGATGGCAGCGTTTCGCGCGAGATCACCAGTTCGGGACTCTCGCGCCGCTCCACGAGGTACTGGCTGCTGGCGAAGCGGTCGAGGAACTGGTTGAGCGTGCCCTCGTTGAAATAGTGCATCGGGATGACGAGGGGCGCCTCCAGCGCCTTGAGCACCTCGATCATGCCGTCGACATCCAGCGTGTAGCTGCCGTCGACCGGGGCCAGCACGACGTCGATGCGCCCGAGCGCGCCGAGGTCTTCCTGCGTCAGCGTGTGGTGCAGGTGGCCGAGATGGGCGATGCAGATATCGGCGGCGCGGAAGATGAAGATCGAATTGCCGTTGCGGATCGTGCCGCCTTCCCAGTCGCGGATGTTGGTCGGCAGGTTGCCGATCCAGAGATCGCCGACGTCGAGATCGTAGCGCACCGGGTCGCGGTCCTCGCGCCAGCCCTTGAGCACGTGCTCGATGCCCGGATCGGGGTTGAGCGAGTAATGCGTCGAGTGCGCGCGGTTCATGGTGGCGACGCGCGGCACCACGGCGGGGCGCACATAGTCGTTGTAGTCGGTCGCCACGCTCACGCCGCCGGCGGTCTCGATCAGGAAGGTCGAGTGCCCGATATAGGTGAGCCCGACCTGCCGTTCCGCCACGAAGGCCGCCGGGACAACGCGCGGACCGGGCGGGGCGATGAAGGGGATTTTCGCCACCAGCTTCGGGCAGCGGTCGGCCTGCGCGGCGGCGGGGCTCGCGCCAAGCGTGGCACCGAGCGTCGCGCCGGCGAGCAGGGAGGCGAGGGTGAGCAGGCAGGCGGTCGCGAAGCGCGTCATCACGGGACTCCGGGGCGGCTGTCCCGGCATCATCCGTCGTGCTGCGGCGCGGCGCGAGTAACGAAATCGTGGCGCTTCCCTTAGGCAATCGGTCCCGTCGCGCCGTCATCCCGGCCGAAGCGGCGCAGCCGCGTAGAGCCGGGATCGCATACAGGTCCACGCGATCCCGGATCGGCCTGCGGCCGTCCGGGATGACAGCTAGGCCGGGATGACGGGCAGGCGCCGGGATCGTCGGCGGAGCGGACGCGGCCCTCAGCGCAGGAAGGGGTTGGTGCGCTTTTCCTCGCCGATGGTCGAGGCGTTGCCATGACCGGGCAGGACGGTGACGCCGTCGCCGAGCGGCAGCAGCTTGGTCTTGATGCCCGCGATCAGCAGTGCGTGGTCGCCATAGGGGAAGTCGGTGCGCCCGACCGAGCGCTGGAACAGCGTGTCGCCGACGATGGCGAAGTCGGCCGGCTTGTGCACCAGCACGATATGGCCGGGCGTGTGGCCGGGCACGTGCAGCACGTCGAAGACGATGCCGCCGATGTCCACCGTGTCGCCCTCGTCCAACCAGCGGTCCGGCGTCACCGCGCGGCCGGGGATGCCGGTGCGCACGCCGTCGGCGGGCAGGTTGTCGAGCAGGAACTTGTCGCCCTCATGCGGGCCCTCGACCGGAATCTTCAGCGTCTCGGCAAGCTCGGCGGCGCCGGCGGCATGGTCGATATGGCCATGGGTGAGCACGATCTTCTCGGCATTGACCTCGAGTTCCTCCAGCGCGGCGAGGATGCGCGCAATGTCGCCGCCCGGGTCGATCACCGCCCCCCGCTTCGTGGTCTCGTCCCAGACGATGGAGCAGTTCTGCTGGAACGGGGTGACGGGGACGATGGCGACCTTCAGATCGGGCATGGGGGTTCCTCGGAGGGCAGGCGGGCGGAATGTGGTCGAACATATGCCGGCGCGCAAGGCGCGGGCCGGCGTGCCGCCTTGTGGCGTAACGGCGCCAATGCTATCCCGCGACCCATGAGCACCGAGCCGATCGCCAACATCCGCAACTTCTCCATCGTCGCCCATATCGACCATGGGAAGTCGACCCTCGCCGACCGCCTGATCCAGATCACGGGCGGCCTGTCCGAGCGTGAGATGTCGGAGCAGGTGCTCGACAGCATGGATATCGAGCGCGAGCGCGGCATCACCATCAAGGCGCAGACGGTGCGGCTGTCCTACACGGCCAAGGACGGCAAGGACTACGTCCTCAACCTCATCGACACGCCCGGCCATGTCGACTTCGCCTATGAGGTGAACCGCTCGCTGGCCGCCGTCGAGGGCTCGCTGCTGGTGGTCGACGCCTCACAGGGCGTCGAGGCGCAGACACTGGCCAACGTCTACCAGGCCATCGACAACAATCACGAGATCGTGCCGGTCCTCAACAAGGTCGACCTGCCGGCCGCCGAGCCGGAAAAGGTCAAAGCGCAGATCGAGGACGTGATCGGCCTCGATGCCTCGCAGGCCATCCTCATCTCGGCCAAGACCGGCATCGGCATTCCCGATGTGCTGGAGGCCATCGTCACCCGCCTGCCGCCGCCCAGGGGCGACCGCGAAGCGCCGCTGAAGGCGCTGCTGGTCGATAGCTGGTACGACGTCTATCTCGGCGTCGTCGTGCTGGTGCGCATCGTCGACGGCGTGATGAAGAAGGGCATGCGCATCAAGATGATGCAGACCGGCGCCGTCTACGAGGTGGACCGGGTCGGCGTGTTCACCCCCAAGCTCACCGTGATGGCGGAGCTCGGCACCGGCGAGATCGGCTTCCTCACCGGTTCGATCAAGGAAGTGGCGGACACCCGCGTCGGCGACACCATCACCGACGAGAAGCGCCCGACCTCCGAAGCGCTGCCGGGCTTCAAGCCGGCGCAGCCGGTGGTGTTCTGCGGCCTGTTCCCGGTCGATGCCGCCGATTTCGAGGATCTGCGCGCCGCCATGGGCAAGCTGCGTCTGAACGACGCCAGCTTCTCCTTCGAGATGGAGACCAGCGCCGCGCTCGGCTTCGGCTTCCGCTGCGGGTTCCTCGGCCTGCTGCATCTGGAGATCATCCAGGAGCGGCTGGAGCGCGAGTTCAATCTCGACCTCATCGCCACCGCCCCCTCGGTCATCTACGAGATCGAGATGAACGATGGCAGCGTGATCGACATGCACAACCCGGCCGACATGCCGGATGTGATCAAGATCAAGGAAATCCGCGAGCCGTGGATCCGCGCCACCATCCTGACCCCGGACGACTATCTCGGCTCGGTGATCAAGCTGTGCCAGGACCGGCGCGGCAGCCAGATCGAGCTGACCTATGTCGGCGCGCGCGCCATGCTCACCTATGACCTGCCGCTCAACGAGGTGGTGTTCGATTTCTATGATCGGCTGAAGTCGATCTCGAAGGGCTATGCCTCCTTCGACTACCAGATCACCGACTACCGCGTCGGCGACCTTGTGAAGATGTCGATCCTCGTCAATGCCGAGCCGGTGGACGCGCTCTCCATGCTGGTGCACCGCACCCGCGCCGAATATCGCGGCCGGGCGATGTGCGAGAAGCTGAAGGATCTGATCCCGCAGCATCTGTTCCAGATTCCGATCCAGGCCTCGATCGGCGCCAAGATCATTGCCCGCGAGACCATCAAGGCCCTGCGCAAGGACGTCACCGCCAAGTGCTATGGCGGCGACATCTCCCGCAAGCGCAAGCTTCTGGACAAGCAGAAGGAGGGCAAGAAGAAGATGCGCCAGTTCGGCAGGGTGGAGATCCCGCAGGAAGCCTTCATCGCCGCGCTCAAGGTCGACGACTGAGGCACCCGCTACCCACGCCGGCCGTTTCGTGCTGACATGGCCTTGTCCAGCTTCAACGGGGATGCCGCAGATGGCGTACAAATTCGAAGTCTACAAGGACAAGGCCGGCGAGTTCCGCTTCCGCTTCCGCGCGTCCAATGGCGAGGCGATGTTCTCGTCGGAGGGCTACAAGGCCAAGGCCTCGGCCCTGAGCGCGATCGAGTCGATCAAGAAGAACGCGCCGGGCGCGGAGACCGAGGACACCACCAAGGAATGAGCCGGCCGGCTTTGCCCGCCACATTCCCGCACGCATGAAAAAGGCCGGGCTTGCGCCCGGCCTTCCCGTCTGTACGAAGCCTCGCCCGCGTCAGATGACGTAGGGCGGCACATGGTAGTAGTCGTTGACCTTGCGGTCCCAGTCGCGGTCCTGCCAGGAGCGCTCGTCGGCGCTGGCATGGTGCGGGGCGCCGCTGAGCTGCTCCTCGGTGATGTCGACGACGTAGCCGTCGAGGGCCTCGTCATATTTCAGCAGCGACCACGGCAGCGGGTAATAGTCCTCGCCGAAGCCGAGGAAGCCGCCGAAGCTCATCACCGCATAGGCGCTTTGGCCGCTGAGCTTGTCGATCATGACGCGGGCGATGGACCCGATCCGATCGCCGTTCGGGCGGTAGACGGCGGTGCCTTCGACCTTGTCGCTGCCGATCAGCGTGCGGGTCTCGCGCGCGTCGAGATTGTGCTGCGTGCTTTGCATTTTCTAGCCTCCCTTGTCCGTTGCGTGTCGGGGGGAGAACGTCCGGTCCCGCGTGGGAGTTCCGCCGGCGACGGTGGTAAACCGCCGTGTCGGCGAAGAAATTTTCCCTGCCGGCATATTGGCCGGCGCCGCCGGTATCGCGGCGGGGGCGGGGCGGGGGACGGACGTCCGGCGGGCGGGTGGCGCCGGGCCGCGCCGGCCGATATCTTCGCGCGGCCGACCGAGGAGAATCACGCCATGACCCGCGAAGCCGACCCCTTCGCCGCCAGCCGCCGCAGCGTCCTTCGGCTCGCCGGCTCCGCCGCGGCGCTGGTGCTGGGCGCGGGGGTGCTCGACGCCCGCCGCGCCCGCGCGCAGGAGACCGAGGTCGATGCGCTCAAGCCCGGCCAGTATGTGTGGTACCCGGACCGCGCGCCGGAGGGCTTCGTCGCCATCATCGTCTCGCTGCCCGACCAGCGCTGCTATGTCTACCGCAACGGGGTGCGCATCGGCGTGTCGACCTGCTCGACCGGCAAGGCGGGCCACGAGACCCCGGTCGGGGTGTTCACCATCCTGCAGAAGGACGTGGACCACCATTCCTCGATCTATGACGACGCCTCCATGCCCTTCACCGAGCGGCTCACCTGGTCGGGTGTGGCGCTGCATGCCGGCGGGCTGCCGGGCTACCCGTCCTCGCATGGCTGCGTGCACCTGCCGCTGGCGTTCTCCAAGCTGCTCTTCGCCGTCACCCATTACGGCACGCCGGTCATCATCGCGGATTCGCACTCGCAGCCGCTCGACGTGCTGCATCCCGGCCTCGTCATGCCGGCCGACGCGACCGTCGCGATCCAGAAGGACGACCCCAAGAATGCCAACGGCACGCCCGACACGGCGGCGGCGCCCGATCCGGCGCAGGACGCGGTGGCGATGATCATCAGCGGCGCCGACAAGGCGCTCACCGTCATCAAGGACGGCGCCACCGCCTTCACCGCGCCCGTCACCATCAAGGACCCGCAGACCCCGCTGGGCAATGTCGTCTATGTGCTCAAGAGCGTGGGCGGCGAGGTCTCGTGGACGGCGCTGTCCTTCGAGGGCAACGGAGCGGCCGGCGGCAAGGCCGCGAGCGCCATCGACCGCGTGACCGTCGCGGCGGCGGCGAACCAGCAGCTTGCCAAGCTGCTGGTGCCCGGCTCGACGCTGTTCATCACCGATCTCTCCGCCACGCCGGATACCCGCTCGGACAAGGATTTCGTCATCCTGTCCCAGGCGGCGAGCTGAGGCGCGCCATGGGCGCGCGGCGGGGCAGGGCGGGCGCGGCGGCGCTGGCGGGCGTGCTTGCCGGCCTGTGCCTCGTGGCCGCCGGCGGCGCCCTTGCCCAGCAGGTCGATCCGGCCCGGCTCGGCGAGACGCCCGCCAAGCAGGTCTTCGGCGCGCTGAAGAAACCCGCTCCGCTGGAGGCGCGCGCCATCGGCTTCTATTCCAAGGGCTGCCTTGCCGGCGCCGAGGCGCTGCCGGTGAATGGGCAGACCTGGCAGGCGATGCGCCTGTCGCGCAACCGCAACTGGGGTCATCCGAACCTCATCGCCTTTCTGGAGCGCTTCTCCGCCGCCGTGCCCACAGTCTCGCAATGGCCGGGAATTCTGGTCGGCGATCTCTCGCAGCCGCGCGGCGGGCCGATGGTGAGCGGCCATGCCTCGCATCAGATCGGCCTCGACGCCGACATCTGGCTCACCCCGATGCCGAAGCGCGAATTCACCCGCGAGGAGCGCGAGAAGATTTCCGCCACCATGGTAGTGCGCAAGGACCGGCGCGACGTCGACGCGGCGGTGTGGACGCCCTCGCACATCGCGGTGATCCGGGCGGCGGCGCAGGACGGCGAGGTCGAGCGGGTGCTGGTGAACGCGGCCATCAAGAAGGCGCTGTGCCGGGATGCGAAGGGCGATCGCGCCTGGCTGCAGAAGGTGCGGCCCTATTGGGGGCACGACTACCACATGCATGTGCGGCTCTCCTGCCCCGGCGGGGCGCCGGACTGCCGGGCGCAGGACCCGGTGACGCCGGGCGAGGGCTGCGGCAAGGAGCTGGACTGGTGGTTCTCCGAGGGCAATATCAACCCGAAGCCGCCGGCGACGCCCCCCAAGCCCAAGCCGCCCATGCTGATGAAGGAACTGCCCGAAGCCTGCCGGCAGGTGGTGCTGGCGCCGTAGGAGATCTCGGCAAGGCTGCCGGCCCACATGAAGGTGGTCGCTCCCTCTCCCCGTCGGGGAGAGGGGTGGGGTGAGGGGGATTCTAAAGCTCGCCGGACTATGGCCCCTCACCGACCCGCTTCGCGGGCCACCTCTCCCCGACGGGGAGAGGGAGGTTGATCCGGCCTTCCCGGAAGGGCCGGCAACTACCCCCGCCCGTCCTCGAGAATCATCCCGGCCGCCTTGTCGGCGATCATGATGGTCGGCGAATTGGTGTTGCCGGAGACCAGCGTCGGCATGATGGAGGCGTCGGCCACCCGCAGCCCGCCAATGCCGAACACCCGCAGCCGCTCGTCGACCACCGCCATCGGATCGGAGGCAAGGCCCATCTTCGCCGTGCCGACGGGATGGAAGATCGTCGTGCCGATGTCGCCGGCGGCGCGCGCCAGAGCTTCCTCGCTGTCGTCGAAGGCGGCGCCGGGCAGGAATTCCTCCGGCGCGTAGGGCGCCAGCGCCGGCTGGCCGACGATGCGGCGGGCGACGCGGATGCTGTCGGCGGCGACGCGGCGGTCCTCCTCGGTGGCGAGGTAGTTCGGCCGGATGCGCGGGGCAGCGGCCGCGTCCGCGCTTGCCAGCGTCAGGCTGCCCCGGCTGGTCGGGCGCAGATTGCACACGCTCATGGTGAAGGCGGGGAAGCGGTGCAGCGGCTCGCCGAACTTGCCGAGCGAGAGCGGCTGCACGTGGAATTCGAGGTCGGCGCGCTCGATCTCCGCCCGCGAGCGGGTGAAGATGCCGAGCTGCGAGGGCGCCATGGTCAGCGGCCCGCGCTGGAACAGGGCGAAGTCGAGCCCCATTTTCGCGCGGCCGAACAGCGAATGGTACTGCTCGTTCAGCGTCGGCACGCCGGAGACCTTGTAGATCATCCGCAGTTGCAGATGGTCCTGCAAATTGGCGCCGACGCCGGGCCGGTCCAGCACAACGGGGATGCCGTGCTCGGAAAGCTCGGCGCCCGGGCCGATGCCGGACAGCTTGAGCAGATGCGGCGAGCCGATGGCGCCGGAGGCGAGGATGACCTCGCCGCGCGCCCGCGCCACATGGCGCACGCCGTCCTTCACATAGGCGACGCCGACGGCGCGGCCGTTCTCCACCAGCACGCGCTCGGTGCGCGCGCCGGTCTCGAGGCGCAGATTCGGGCGCGACAGCACGGGCTTGAGGAAGCCGCGCGCGGCGCTCCAGCGGAAGCCGCGCTTCTGGTTGACCTGGAAATAGGACGAGCCCTCATTATCGCCGGTGTTGAAATCAGGGATCGGCGCGATGCCGGCCTGCCGGGCGGCTTCGCGCACCTCGTCGAGCAGCTTCCAGGTGAGGCGGGGGAACTCGACCCGCCATTCGCCGCCCGCACCGTGGAAGGCGCCGGCGCCGAGATAATGGTCCTCATGGCGCTTGAAGACGGGCAGCACGTCGTCCCAGCCCCAGCCGGCGAGGCCGAGCTGGCGCCAGTGGTCGTAATCGCCCGCCTGGCCGCGCATGTAGATCATGGCGTTGATGGCGGAGGAGCCGCCGATGGTCTTGCCGCGGGGATAGTTCAGCGCGCGCCCGTTCAGCCCGGCCTCGGCCTCGGTCTTGAAGCACCAGTCGGCGCGCGGATTGCCGATGGCGAAGAGATAGCCGACCGGGATGTGAAACCAGATCCAGTTGTCGCGCCCGCCCGCTTCCAGCACCAGCACGCGGTTGCGGGGATCGGCGGAAAGCCGGTTGGCCAGCACGCAGCCCGCCGAGCCGGCGCCGACCACGATGTAGTCGTAGGTTTCGGGGGAGGCGGGGCTGACGGCGGACATGAAACACCTGCGGGGGAAAGTGGCGTCGGCAAACTGCCGGCCGCCACCTCCCCCCGCAATGTGAAAATCCGCGCAACGGCTGTGGGCGGGGACCGTGGGTCCCGCGCCGAAGCGTCAGAACTTGTAGCTGAGGCCGACGCGCACGTCGTTGGTGGTGTAGGCGTGGTCCACCGTCAGCGAGTAGTAGTAGGGCAGGTAGGAGGACGAGTCGCCGTAGTCGGTGTAGCGATACTCGATGCGCGCCAGGATGTTGTCGGTGACCGCATATTCGAGGCCGCCGCCGATGGTCCAGCCCGACACGTTCTCCGAGGGGGAGACCCGATCGCCGTACAGATCGTTGTTCTCATAGGTCGTCGTGGTCGAGCCGAAGGCATAGCCGGCGGTCACGAAGGGCAGGAAGCGGTCGAAGGCGTAGCCGACGCGCGCGCGCACCGAGCCGAACCACTCAAGCTCGTGCGTCGCGGTGACATTCCACACGTCGATGCCGAAGGCGGAGGCGGAATCGGAGGAGCTGAGGTTTCCGCCGTTGATGTCCGCCTCGATGCCGACGACCAGATTGGAGGCGAACTGGTAATTGTAGCCGACGAAGCCGCCGCCGAAGAAGCCGTTCGGGCTGCCCGATGAGGTGGCATAGTCGGGATTGCCGGGCACCGACAGGGAGCTCTCCGCGTCCGCCCAGCCATAGCCGATCTGGCCGCCGAGATAGAGGCCGGTCCAGCTGAAGGCGGGCGCGTAGGCCGCCGCCTTGAGCACCGGCGCGGGCGCCGGCGGCATGTCCGCCGCGAAGGCGGCGCCGGAAGAAAGAAGCAGCGTGCCAGCGATCGCCAAGGCCTTCATGTCGTCCCCCAAGTCTTTCTGCGGCTCCCTGCGGAGCCTACGCAACGTTCCACAATGGCGAGGTTCGCCTTGCCTCGCGTTCAGGTGAAGTCAAGAACCGCTACAACCATGACGTCAAGCGCGGTCGCCCGCTCTGCGCCGGCTGCGTGCGCTTCGGTGGCACAGCGTGACGTCCGAGCAACATGATCTCGGTCCTCCGTTCAGCCGTCCGTCAGCGAGGGGAGCGCGCCGGCCGTCCGGACTCACGAGCGCAGCTTGCTGGCGAACAGGCCGATGGTGCGGGCATAGACCTCGGCCTTGTTCCAGCCGAGCAGGGCCTGATAGTTCGGCTCGCCCGGTCCCCAGCCGGCGCCGGCGCGCCAGCCATAGCCGCGCAGGTAGTTGGCGGTGGAGGCCAGCACGTCGGGCGCGCTGCGCACGAGGTCGGCGCGGCCATTGCCGTCGAAATCGACCGCGAACTTCACATAGGACGAGGCCATGAACTGGGTCTGGCCGATCTCGCCGGCCCATGCGCCGCGCATCTCGTCGAGGGTGAGGTCGCCGCGCTGGTAGATGCGCAGCGCATCGAGAAGCTGGGCGGTGAAGAAGCCGGTGCGCCGGCAGTCATAGGCGAGGGTGGAGAGCGAGCGCAGGATCGGCATCTTGCCCTGGTTGACGCCGTAATCGGTCTCCAGCCCCCAGATCGCCACCACCACCTCGCCGGGCACGCCGAAACGCTGCTCGATGCGCTGGAGTGTCGAGGCATATTGCTTGAGCTTCTGCTTGCCGGTGGCGATGCGCCCGGCGCTGATGCGGTTGGCGGCGAACTGCTCGAAGCTCTGCTTGAAATGCTTCTGGTTGCGGTCGAGGCGGATCACCTGCGTGTCGTAGGTCACACCGTCCAGCACGCGCAACGTGCCCGGCGCGATGCCCTGCGCCGCCGCCTCGCGCTTGAAGGCGGGCAGCCAGGCGCCGAAGCCGGACGCGTCGTTGCCGCACGGCGCGGCATGGGCCGGAGCCACGGCGAGCCCCGCGAGAAGCGCGGCGATCACGCCGCCCGCCCGCAGGCGCAAAAGACAACCTTCGATCATCGCCAATCCCCCAAAAAACCAGTGGCCGAGCATCGCGCAGCGAGATGAACGGCCGGTATCCGTACGGACTCAGATGCCGATGCGTCCGAACCCCGGCAGCTTGATGCCCGGCCGGCGGATGTCCAGCCCGGCGACGGCGCCGAGTATGTTGATCTCGACGCCCTCGACCCAGGCCAGCGTCAGCCCCGCATAGCCGTCGAGCGTGACGCGCAGCCCGGTGCGGGAGGGGGCGAGGCCGAACCAGCCGCCCTCGACCGGAAAATCCTTGCCGATGGCGGTCGGCGGCAGCGCGATCCCCATCTCGGGCACCTGCGACAGCACATAGGCGGTGAAGCTGTTCGAGTTGGGCCCGGGCCAGACATGGTAGTCCCCGGCGCCGTCATAGGGATAGGACTCGATGGCGGCGCGCAGCTTCGGGATCAGCGCCTCGGCATCCGGTCCGCTGGCCTCGAACACGATGTCTGGGTCGTTGCCGTACCAGCGCCCGTCCGGCGCGTAGCCATTGTGGCGGATCGGGCGGCCCCAGCCGACCTTGTCGTAGCGCTCATAGGCGCGGGCGCCGTCTTCCTTGAACACGATCCAGCTATGCACCGCGAAGATGCCGCGCCAGCGCCCGACCCGGGCGGCGTAGACGCGCACCATCGCCTCGGGGTGTTCCTTCGCGGCGGGCAGGGTGCCGGTGCTCGACCAGTCCGCCGTGCTCCAGCTCCGCGTCCAGTCGGTGCCATGCCACTGCACGAGCGCATGCGCGCCGAGCGGCATTGCGAACAGCAGGAGGAAGCCGAGGAGGGCGAGGCGGGCGGCACGGGCCATCCGGCCAATCTGCGCGGAAATCGGCTTCGCACAAGGCTTTGCCGCGTCGCACGCGAAAATGTGTCCGGCCAGTTGCAATTCGTTCGCAACTGCATTGACATTTCGGTGCGCTGCGTCATCTTTAATGCAATTCATTCGCAATAGCGGTTTTAGGCGATGCTGGACAAACTTCAGGCGGGCGGCACGGGCGGTGGTTTTGGCTGGCGGCGCGAGCGCGGCGATCCCGCGCTCTCCGAGGTGCATGGCACCATCGCGGTGCCGAAGAAGTCCGGCTTCTGGCGTTTCGCCGCCTTCCTCGGCCCGGGCTATCTCGTCGCCACCGGCTATATGGACCCGGGCAACTGGGCGACCTCGCTCGCCGGCGGCTCGCGCTTCGGCTACAGCCTGCTGGTCGTCGCTCTGCTCTCCAACATGATCGCCATTCTTCTGCAGGCGCTGTGCTCGCGGCTCGGCATCGCCTCGGGGCGCGATCTGGCGCAAGCCTGCCGCGACGCCTTCCCGCGCCCGGTCGGCTTCGTGCTGTGGATCCTCGCCGAAGCGGCGATCTGCGCCACCGACCTCGCCGAGGTGATCGGCACCGCCATCGGCCTGAACCTGCTGTTCGGCATTCCGCTTGAACTCGGCGTGGTCATCACCGCGCTCGATGTGTTCCTGATCCTGTGGCTGCAGAATCTCGGCTTCCGCTTCGTCGAGGCGCTCATCGTCGCGCTGCTGTTCGTCATCGCGACCTGCTTCGGCATCCAGATCGCGCTGGCCGATCCGAACTGGGGCGACGTGATCCGGGGCTTCGCGCCGACGACGGAGATCGTGACCAATCCGGACATGCTCTATCTCGCGCTCGGCATCCTCGGCGCGACGGTGATGCCGCACAATCTCTACCTTCACTCCGCCATCGTGCAGACCCGCCGCCACGACGACACGCTGGACGGCAAGCGCGACGCGATCCGCCTCGCCACCTGGGATTCGACGCTGGCGCTGATGTTCGCGCTGACCATCAATGCCTCGATCCTCATCCTCGCCGCCTCCACCTTCCATGCCGGCGGCACCGGCGAGATCGCCGATCTCGGCAAGGCGCACGAGCTGCTCAACCCGCTGCTCGGCAGTTCCATCGCGCCCACGCTCTTCGCCGTCGCCCTGCTGTGCTGCGGGCTCAGCTCGACCGTGACCGCGACCATCGCCGGGCAGGCGGTGATGGAGGGCTTCCTCAACATCCGGCTGGCGCCGTGGCTGCGCCGGCTGATCACCCGCACCATCGCCATTGTGCCGGCGGCCTCGGTCACCATCGCCTATGGCGAGAGCGGTGCGGGCGCGCTGCTCATCCTCAGCCAGGTGATCCTCAGCCTTCAGCTGCCCTTCGCCATCGTGCCGCTGATCATGTTCACCGCCGACCGGCACAAGATGGGTGCGCTGGTGGCCCCGCGCTGGCAGATCGTGCTGGCCTCGCTGGCGGCGGCGCTGATCATCGCACTCAACATGAAGCTGCTGTTCGACTTCATCACCGGCGCTTGATCGCCCCGGCGGGCGGGGGACTAAGGTCCGTCTTGCGTCCGTCGCCTCACGGGGGTCTCATCGGGCCGCGCGACCTGCTTCGCGCGGCCCGGCTCGGGCCACCGGCGAGGGCGACCATGGACGGCGGAACCAGCTTCTTCGGCGATCTGCTCGGCTCCATCGCCGAGCGCGGCCGCTCTCTGCTCGATCTCGGCCGCGAGCGCCGGCCGGCCGGCGCCGTGCGCGCGGCCGGCGTGGCGGAACTGTGCGAGCGGCTGCTGACGGGGCAGGGGGAAGCGTCCGGCGTCGCGCTGGCGCGCGAGATCCTCATCGCCTATCGCGGGCTGAAGACCGGCGAGCGCATCGCCTTCTTCGAAACCCTGATGCTCACCTTCGGCCCGGACGCGGCGCGGCTGGACAAGGCCGTCGCCGCCCATTTGGCCGCGCCGGGCGGGCGCTCGGTCGCCGAACTGCACGCGGCCAGCGAGCCGCGCCGCCAGCAACTGATCCGCCGGCTCAACCTCGCGCCGGGCGCGACCGCCCAGCTTGTCGCCATGCGCGCCGATCTTCTCGAATCCCTGCCGCGCCGCCCCGATCTTGCCGAGGTCGACCGCGACTTTACCCACCTCTTCGCCTCCTGGTTCAACCGAGGATTTCTCGTGCTCCGCCGGATCGACTGGTCGACGCCCGCCAATGTCCTGGAGAAGATCATCCGCTACGAGGCGGTGCACGAGATCCGGGACTGGAACGACCTGCGCGCACGCGTCGATTCGCCGGACCGGCGCTGCTACGCCTTCTTTCATCCCGCGCTGGTCGACGAGCCGCTGATCTTCGTGGAGGTGGCGCTGACCCGCGAGGCGCCTGACGCCATCGCCCCGATCCTCGACGCCCGACGCACCCCGCTCGACCCGCAGGCGGCGCGCACCGCTGTCTTTTATTCGATCTCGAACTGCCAGAGGGGGCTGGGCGGCGTCACCTTCGGCAATTTCCTCATCAAGCAGGTGGTGGAGGAAATCTCCCGCGAGTTCCCGGCGCTGCGCCACTTCGTGACGCTCTCGCCGGTGCCGGGCTTCCGGGGCTGGCTCGACGCCGAGATCGCCGGCGAGACCTCGCTCGTCGTCACCGCCGAGGACCGCGCGGCGCTGGCGCCGCTCGCCGCCGGCGTGCCGGACGAGGCCGCGCGCGCGGCGGCGCGCCCGGTCGTCGAGGCTCTCGCGGCGCATTATTTCCTGGTCGCCCGCACGGCCAAGGGCAAGCCGATCGACCCGGTGGCGCGCTTCCATCTCGGCAACGGCGCCCGGCTGGAGCGTATCAATGCCTTCGGCGACCTCTCGCCGCGCGGCATGAGCCAGGCCTACGGGCTGATGGTCAATTACCGCTACGTGCTGGAAGACATCGAGAAGAACCACGAGGCCTTCTTCGACCGCGGCGCCATCGTGGCGAGCCCTCAGGTCAAGAAGCTGCTGCGCGCGGACAGCCAGCAGACGCTGCCCGCATTGCGCGAGGGCGCGGGGTAGGGGCACCGTCAACCGCCGGCGGGCTCGATCCTTGACACGACCGCCCGCCCTGTGCCCGATGCCGGCAGGCTAATCTTGTCGGGCGTGCGGAGCGTTCCATGCGGTTTCTTCCCCATCTGCTGAAGCGTTTCGTGCACAAGGGGCAGCTCGTCGTCATCGAGCCGGGCGGGCAGCGCGTCTATTTCGGCAGTGGCGAGGGCGGGCCGAGCGTCGTCATGCGGCTGCACGACGACAAGCTCGACCGCGAGCTGTTCTTCAATCCCGAGCTGGTGGCGGCCGAGGCCTATATGGATGGCCGGCTCACCTTCGAGGACGGCTCGACCGTCTACGACTTCCTCTACCTGTTCTCGATCAACCGGCGCGGCCTCGCCTCGCACCCGGTGCAGCAGGCGCTGCGGCGCAGCTGGCGGGCGCTGAAGCGCTGGCACCAGTCCAACCCGCTCGGCCGCTCGGCCAAGAACGCCCAGAGCCATTACGACCATCCCCCGGAATTCTACCGGCTCTGGCTCGACAGCCGGATGATCTATTCCTGTGCCTATTTCCCCACCCCCGACGCCTCGCTGGAAGAGGCGCAGGAGGCCAAGCTGCGCCACATCGCGGCCAAGCTGAAGCTGGAGCCCGGCATGCGGGTGGCCGAGATCGGCTCGGGCTGGGGCGCGCTCGCCATCTATCTCGCCCAGCTCGGCGTGCACGTCACCGCCATCAACGTCGCCACCGAGCAGCTCGCCGAATCGCGCAAGCGCGCCGAGGCGGCGGGCGTGGCCGACCGCATCACCTTCTTCGAGCGCGACTATCGCGAGCTGACCGGCACTTACGACCGCGTCGTTTCCGTCGGCATGATGGAGCATGTCGGCGTCAATCATTTCGACGAGTATTTCGGCACCATCAAACGCCTGCTGGCGCCCGGCGGCTTCGCCATGATCCACGCCATCGGCCGCATGTCGCCGCCCGGCTCGACGGCGCCGTTCATCCGCAAATACATCTTCCCCGGCGGCTATGTGCCGGCGATGTCGGAGGTGTTCACCTCGCTGGAGCGCGTGGGGCTGTGGACCGGCGACTGCGAGATCCTGCGCCTGCACTATTACTGGACCATCCGCCACTGGCGGGTGAACTTCGAGGCTAGGCGCGCCGAGGTGGTGGAGATGATGGGCGAGCGCTTCGCCCGCATGTGGGAGTTCTATCTTGTCGCGGTCGAGCTCGGCTTCCTGCACGGCTCGAACATGGTCTACCAGCTCCTGCTCTCCAACGAGCGCGACGACGTGCCGGTCATCCGCGACTTCATCGTCGACGAAGAGCGCGCGCTGGCAAGGCGATAACCTCTTCATCCCGGCCGAGAGCCGGGATGACGGTCAACGGTCGGTGCCGTAGGCGGCGAGGAACACGCGCACCGCGCGCTCGACATGCGCCTCGATCTGCGCAAGCGTCGGCTGCTCGCCGACGCCGAACAGCAGGCCCTTCACGGCGTTGCTCTGGCACATGTTGAGGAACAGGAACGCCGCCTCCAGATCGTCGTCGATGTCGAGGCGGCCGAGATCGGCCTGCCGGCGCAGCAGCCCGGCGAGGCGCTGTCCGCCATGGCAGGGGCCGGCGTCGAAGAAGGTGCGGCCGACACGCGGGAATTTCTCCGCCACTGCGATGACCATGCGGATCAGCCTGATGTGGTCGGGCTGCACCATCATGGTCATGAAGGAGACGCCGATGCGCCGCAGCAGCGTGGCCACGTCGTCGATCGACGGGTCGACCTCGAACAGGTGCTCGGCCGAGCGGGCGCGGTCGTTCTGCACCAGCGCCTCGAACAGCTCTTCCTTGCTGGCGAAGTAGACATAGATCGTCGCCTTGGAGACGCTGGCGGCGCGGGCCACCTCGTCCATGCTGGCGCCGTCGAATCCCTTGTCGAAGAAGACGCGGCGGGCGCCATCGATGATGTCGCGGCGCTTGGCGGATTCGACGTCGGCGCGCGGCGCGACGGTCTCCGTGTCGATGGTGCTCATTCCTGCCTCCCGGCACCCCTGATAGGGCGATCCGGCCATCCTTGTCAAAGCAGTTGACTAAACTGTTTAGTTTGATATGTAAAGCGAGAATTGAACTGAACGGTTTAGTTGCGAGAGCGGAGGGCGGCATGGCCAAGGCGGATATCAAGATCGCGGACGTCAAGGTCGCGGACATCGAGATGGCGGACGCGGCCCGGGCGGAGCGGCCGCGCGGCAGCGATCCGGTGCCGCTCACCTCGCGCCGGCCGAATGTCCCGGCGCCGGTGGCGGACGCCCCGCCGGCCGCTGCGGATCAGCCCGCCCGCCCGCCGCGTTCGCGCCGCAAGGCGGTCATCGGCGCGGTGCTGGCGCTGGTTCTGACGGGGAGCGGCTATTACGGCCTCGACTGGTGGCGCACCGGCCGCTTCCTGGTCTCGACGGACGACGCCTATGTCGGCGCCGATACCTCGGTCCTCGCCGCCAAGGTCGCGGGCCATATCGTCGCTATGGAGGTCGACACCAACCAGCCCGTCAGGGCAGGGGACGTCATCGCCCGCATCGACGACGGCGACTACCGGCTGGCGCTGCAGGCGGCCGAGGGCAAGATCGCCACCCAGCAGGCGGCCATCGACCGCTTCGGCCAGCAGATGGAGGCGGCACGCGCCGGCATCGATCAGGCGCGGGCGCAGCTTGTGGCCGACCAGGCCGAACTGAACCGCACCCAGCTCGAATTCGACCGCCAGTCCGAACTGGTGAAGTCGCAATATTCCAGCCGCGCCACGCTCGACAATGCCCGCGCCGACCGCGACAAGGCGCAGGCCTCCGTCGACGCCGCCCGCGCCTCGCTGGTCTCCGCGCAGGCCAATGTCGCCGTGCTCGATGCCCAGCGCACCGAGGCGATGCGGGTGCTCGACGAGTACCGCACCGCCCGCGATCAGGCGCAGCGCGACCTCGACTTCACCGTGGTGAAGGCGCCGTTCGACGGCATCGTCGGCAACCGCGCGGTGCAGGTCGGCCAGCTGGTTCAGGCCGGAACCCGGCTCGCCGCTCTGGTGCCGATCTCGCAGGTCTATGTCGACGCCAATTTCAAGGAAACCCAGCTCGGCCGGCTGCACAGCGGCCAGAAGGTCGACATCGAGGTCGACGCCTATCCCGACGAGGATTTCCACGGGCGCGTGGTGAGCGTGGCGCCGGCCTCGGGCTCGGTGTTCAGCCTGCTGCCGCCGGAGAACGCCACCGGCAACTTCACCAAGATCGTCCAGCGTGTGCCGGTGCGGATCGAACTCGACGAGGCCGCCCGCGCCAAGGCCGAGCTGCGCCCGGGAATGTCGGTGGTCGCCACCGTCGACACCCGCAGCGCCGAATAGGCGGGGGCGCCACCATGTCCGACATCACCGCAGGAACGGCACCGGCAGCGGCACCGCGCGCGGCCTCCTCCGAGGGGCGGCGCATGTTCGCCTTCCTGTGCATGGTGTTCGGCATGTTCATGGCGATCCTGGACATCCAGATCGTCTCCGCCTCGCTCGCCGAGATACAGGCGGGCCTCGCCGCCTCCTCGGATGAAATCTCGTGGGTGCAGACCAGCTACCTCATCGCCGAGGTGGTGATGATCCCGCTTTCGGGCTTCCTGTCGCGGGCGCTGTCGACGCGCTGGCTGTTCGCCGCCTCGGCGGTCGGCTTCACCTTCATGAGCTTCATGTGCGCGACGGCGACCTCGATCAACGAGATGATCGTCTACCGCGCGCTGCAGGGCTTCCTCGGCGGCGGCATGATCCCGACCGTGTTCGCGGCAGCCTATTCGGTGTTTCCGCGCGAGAAGCAGGGCGTCGTCGCGCCGCTGATCGGGCTGGTGGCGACGCTGGCGCCGACCATCGGCCCGACCATTGGCGGCTATCTCACCGACCTGTTCTCCTGGCACTGGCTGTTTCTGGTCAACATCATCCCCGGCATCTTCGTGGTCGTCACCACGGTCACGCTGGTGGATTTCGACGAGCCCGACCTCGCACTGCTCGACCGCTTCGACTGGTGGGGCCTCCTCTTCATGGCGGGCTTCCTCGGCAGCCTCGAATTCGTGCTGGAGGAGGGGCCGACCAATGACTGGTTCGAGGATCGGGCGATCTTCGTTTTCGCCCTCGTCGGCGTGTTCTCGGCGGTCGCCTTCTTCGCCCGCGTTTTCATGGCGCGCGAGCCGGTGGTGGACCTGCGCGCCTTCGCCAACCGGAATTTCGCGGTCGGCTCGGCCTTCTCCTTCGTGGTCGGCATCGGCCTTTACGGGCTGACCTATCTCTACCCGCTCTATCTGGCGCGGGTGCGCGGCTACTCCGCGCTGATGATCGGCGAGACGATGTTCGTCTCCGGCCTCGCCATGTTCCTGTGCGCGCCCATCGCCGGGCGGCTGATGGGCAAGGTCGATCCGCGCGCGATGATCGCCTTCGGCTTCGGCGCCTTCGCGATCGGCACCTGGCAGGTCACGGGGATCACCAAGGACTGGGACTTCTGGGAACTGCTGATCCCGCAGATCCTGCGCGGCGTCGGCATCATGATGGCGATGATCCCGATCAACAACGTGTCGCTCGGCACGCTGCCCCTGGCCCAGCTCAAGAACGCCTCCGGCCTGTTCAACCTGATGCGCAATCTCGGCGGCGCGGTCGGCCTGGCGCTGATCAACACCGTTCTCAATGACCGTTGGGACCTGCATCTGGCACGCCTGCACGAGAACGTCCAGTGGGCCAGCGCCGCCGCCGTGGAGCGCCTCGATTCGATGACGCACGCGCTCGGCGCGCTGGGTTCCGACGCCGAGGCGGCGGCGCTGAAGCGGCTGGCGGGGCAGGTGCGCATTCAGGCGGAGGTGATGGCCTTCTCCGACGTCTTCCTGGTGCTCACCGTGCTGTTCGCCCTGCTGCTGGTCGCCTCGCCGCTGATGAGCCGCCCCGCGCGCGGCGCCGGCGGGGGAGGCGGGCACTGAGGGGGGCGCGGCAGGCATTGGTCATCCCGGCCGAGCAGAGCGAGAGCCGGGATCGCGTCCCGCGCCTCCTGCCGACGATCCCGGATCGGCCTCTGGCCGTCCGGGAGGACGATTTTCCCCCGCCCTTGCCGACCGACCCGCAGTCGGGTAAACAGCGCCGGAGAGAGCAACCTCGCGAGAGCCGCCGTGACGATGTCGTCCGCCCGCCGCTTTGCCGCGACCCCGACCGCCCTGCGGTTTCCGGGGAAGGTTCTGCTCGCGTCCGGCCTCCTTCTTCTTAGCCGCCCCTGAGGGCCGGCCGGGCATCATGCCTGGGCGCTCAGGGGACGACGCCTCACACTCCGCCGACCAGACCATTCGCGCCGGATGAAGCCTTGGGCTCCCGGCCGCAGGACGCCGAGAAGGAAGCCTTTCATGTCCATCGATCACGACCGCGTCGTCATATTCGACACCACCCTGCGCGACGGCGAGCAGTGCCCCGGCGCCTCCATGACGCTGGAAGAAAAGCTGGAAGTCGCCGACCTGCTCGACACCATGGGCGTCGACGTCATCGAGGCGGGCTTCCCCATCGCCTCCAATGGCGATTTCGAGAGCGTCGCCGAGATTGCCCGCCGCACGAAGAACGCGGTGGTCGCCGGCCTCGCCCGCGCCATTCCCGCCGACATCGCCCGCGCCGGCGAGGCGGTAAAGGGCGCGCGCCGCCCGCGCATCCACACTTTCGTGTCGACCTCGCCGATCCATCTCGAGCACCAGATGCGCAAGTCGCAGGATCAGGTGATCGACATCATCACCGCCACGGTGACGCAGGCGCGCAACCTGATCGACGATATCGAATGGTCGGCGATGGACGCCACCCGCACGCCGATCGACTATCTCCAGCGCTGCGTGGAGACGGCGGTGAAGGCCGGCGCCACCACCATCAACCTGCCCGACACGGTCGGCTACGCCACGCCCGGCGAATATGAGGCGATGTTCCGGCAGGTGCGCGCCTACCTCATGGAGCGGGTGCCGAACGGCGACAAGATCGTCTTCTCCGCCCATTGCCATGACGATCTGGGCCTCGCCGTCGCCAATTCGCTGGCCGCTCTGGCCGGCGGCGCGCGGCAGATCGAATGCACCGTCAACGGCCTCGGCGAGCGCGCGGGCAATGCGGCGCTGGAAGAGGTGGTGATGGCGATCAGGACGCGCGGCGACGTGCTGCCCTTCGCCACCGGCATCGAGGCGACCATGCTGACCCGCGCCTCCAAGCTGGTCTCGGCGGTGACGTCCTTCCCGGTGCAGTACAACAAGGCCATCGTCGGCCGGAACGCCTTCGCCCATGAGAGCGGCATCCATCAGGACGGCATGCTCAAGAACAACACCACCTACGAGATCATGACCCCCGACAGCGTCGGCGTGTCCAAGACCTCGCTGGTGATGGGCAAGCATTCCGGCCGCGCCGCCTTCCGCGACAAGCTGAAGGCGCTGGGCTACGAGCTGGGCGAGAACGCGCTGAACGATGCGTTCAGCCGCTTCAAGGAACTCGCCGACCGCAAGAAGGTGGTCTATGACGAGGACATCGAGGCGCTGGTCGATCACGAGATCGCGGCTGCCCATGACCGCGTAAAGCTGGTGTCGCTGACGGTGATCGCCGGCACCCACGGCCCGCAGCGCGCCACCATGAAGATGGAGGTCGACGGCGTCGTCATCACCGAGGAATCGGCCGGTAACGGCCCGGTGGACGCGACCTTCAACTGCATTCAGGCGATCATGCCGCATTCTGCCAAGCTGGCGCTCTATCAGGTGCATGCCGTCACCGAGGGCACGGACGCGCAGGCCGAAGTGTCGGTGCGGCTGGAGGATGGCGACAAGGCCGTGACCGGGCGCGGTTCCGACCCCGACACGCTGGTCGCCTCGGCGCAGGCCTACATTATCGCCCTCAACAAGCTGGCGACCAAGCGTGGCAGTTTGAACGCGCAGGCGCAGCCCGCCGCCGAGTGAGGCGGGCAGGATCAGCGCGGACGGACTGAAGGACAGGCGGCGCGGGGTTCACCCTCCGCGCCGTTTCTATGTCGGCGCCAGCGGCACGCCGCATTCGCGCGCGACCTGGGCGGCGAGAGCCTCCATCAGCGCGTCGACCGCGCCGTCGCGGGCGAGCAGGGCGCCGTTGACCGAGCGCACCGGCCGGATGAAGCGCACCGAATTGGTCAGGAACACCGCATCAGCGCCGATCAGCGCGGCGGGCGACAGCGGGCGCTCCTCCACCGCGAGGCCTAGCGCGGGAGCGGCCTCGATCACCAGGGCCCGCATGATGCCGGGCAGGCAGCCCTCGCCGAGCGAAGGCGTGATCAGCCGGCCGGCGATCAGCACGAAGAGATTGGCGATGGTGGTGCAGGCGACGCGGCCCTGCGTGTTGAGGATCAGCGCGTCGTCGACCCCGGCGCTCGCGGCCTCGCGGGCGGCGAGGATATGGTCGAGATAGCCGAGCGTCTTCAGATTGGCGGTAGGCGAGAATTCGTTGCGCCGCCCGCTCGCGGTGACGAGCCGGGCCGGCTGGCCGAGCAGGGCCGGGCTCCACGGCGTCGTCGTCACCACCACGGTCGGCGTGCCGGTGCTGGTCGGCCACAGGCCGCGCGCGGCGCTCCCGCGCGTCAGCGTGGTGCGCAGGATGGTCGGCGCCGGCTTGAGTGCGGCGTCGATGGCCTTCTCGATGCGCGCGCGCTCCGCCGCGATACCGATGGCCTCGCCCGCCGCCATCAGCCGGTCGAGATGGCGCGCGCGGGCGAAGACGGTGCCGTTAAGGGCCAGCGCGGTGTCGAACACGCCGTCGCCGAGCGTGAAGCCGCGATCCTCGATGGAGACGGTTGCCACCATCTACCTCTCCCCCAGGGGTAGAGGTCGGCCCACAGGGCCGGGTGAGGGGCGATCGCCGACCGGATCGGAGAGCGCGACCCCCCTCACCCCAGCCCTCTCCCCGCCGGGGTGAGGCAGCAGCAGGCCGGGCCGGCGGAATTCCCGCGCCAGCTTGAGGAAGTTGGCGAGAATGTCGTAGCCGTGCTCCGTCAGCACCGATTCCGGGTGGAACTGCACGCCGTAGGTCGGGTGCGCGCGATGGGCGAGGCCCATGATCTCGCCATCCTCGCTCCAGGCGGTGGCGACGAGCGGCGCCGCCGCGTCCAGCTCGACCGCCAGCGAATGGTAGCGCCCGGCGGGAAAGGGCGAGGGCAGGCCGGCGAACACGTTGCGCCCCTCATGGCGCACCTGCGAGGCGCGCCCGTGCATCGGCTCCTTCGCCCGCACCACGCGCCCGCCGAAGGCCTGCCCGATGCACTGGTGGCCGAGGCAGATGCCGAGGATGGGCAGCCGGCCGGAGAGGGCGCGCACCGCCTCGAGCGAGACGCCCGCCTCGTTCGGCGAGCAGGGGCCGGGCGAGATCACCAGCGCCTCCGGTGCCAGCCTTTCGATGGCGGCGAGGTCGAGCGCGTCGTTGCGCTCGACCTCGACCTCCTCGCCGAGTTCGGCGAGGTAGCGCGCCACGTTGAAGACGAAGCTGTCGTAATTGTCGATCAGCAGGATCATGCCGGCGCCTCCGGCGTGAAGGCGCGGAACAGGCGCTCGGCCTTGGTCAGGCTCTCGGCGTGCTCGGCGGCCGGATCGGACAGGGTGGTGATGCCGCCACCGACACCGAAGCTCGCTGCGCCGTGCTCCACCGTCACCGTGCGGATGGCGATGTTGAGGTCGATGGTGCCGTCGAAGCCGATATAGCCGATGGAGCCGCAATAGACCCCGCGCGCCCGGCCTTCCAGCTCGCGGATGATCTCCATGGCGCGGATCTTCGGTGCCCCGGTGATCGAGCCGCCGGGGAAGGAGGCGGCGATCAGGTCCAGCCCGTCGCGGCCCTGCGCCAGTTCGCCCGTCACCACCGAGACGAGGTGATGCACATTGGCGTAGGTCTCCAGCCCGCACAGGCGCGGCACCTTCACCGTGCCCGGCCGGCACACGCGCGAGAGATCGTTGCGCAGCAGGTCGACGATCATCACGTTCTCGGCGCGGTCCTTCTCGCTCGCCGTCAGCTCGCGGCCGCGAAAGGCGTCGAGCGTCGGCTCCACCGAGCGCGGCACTGTGCCCTTGATCGGGCGGGTCTCCACCTCGCGGCCGGCGATCTTCACGAATCGTTCGGGCGAGGAGGAGGCGATGATGCGGTCCTCGTTGACGATCAGCGCGGCGAAGGTCGCCGGGTTGGCGCGGCGAAGCTGCTCGTAGAGGGCGAGCGGGTCGACCTCACCCAGTTCGGCCTCGAAGCGCTGGGTGAAGTTGGCCTGGAAGATGTCGCCGGCGCGGATGTAGTCGATCACCCGCGCCACGGCGGCCTTGTAGCCTGCGGCGTCGAAGTTCGAATGCCAGTCCCCCGCCACCACCGGCGCGCCGGGGGCGGCCTCAGGCGTGGCGAGGCGGGCGGTGGCGTCGGCCAGACGCTCCTGCGCCCGCCGCGCCCGGCGGGCGGGATCGGCTTCCGGCCAGCCGGTGGAGACGAGGAAGGCGCGCTCGGCCACCACGTCGAAGGCGACGACCAGATCGTAGAAGCCCAGATCGATCTCGGGGCCCTCGCTCTCCGGCCCTTGGCCGGACTCCGGCTGCGGGGCGGGGAAGCGGTCGAACAGGCGGCCGGCCTCATAGGCGAAATAGCCGGCGGCTCCCGCCTGAAAGCCGGCCCCGCCCGGCAGCCGGGGCTGCGCATAGGCCGCCAGCCGGGCGCGCAGCGCCGCCAGCGGCGGCGCGCTCTCGCGCTCGCCGTTCCAGCGCGCCACGCCGGCCTCGACCCGGAAGCGGCCGAAGGGCTCGGCCATGACATAGGACCAGCGCCCGAGGAGAGGATGGCGCATTGCGCTGTCGAGGAAGGTCAGGCCCGCCACCGGCGCGCCCTCGCGCCGCGCGAGCCGGCGCGCCGCCTGCCAGGGATCCTGCCAGGCGATTTCGACGACGAGGGGAGGCGGCTCCTGAATCATGCCCCGAATATGGAACGTCGCGGCGCGGCTTCCTAGGGTCCCGCTGCGCCGCGCACGCGGTAGACATGCGGTAGCGTCGAACCGGCGCGGCTCTTGTGCGTTGCGAGGTAAGCGTTTCCGTCGAAAGAGAGGCTTGACGGTTGGGTAAGCCGATGATGGCCTAGGCAAAACAACGGAAGGCGGTCGCCCTTGGGCGGACGTCAGCGCGGGTAACGCACACAACACGTCTCGGGAGGGACATATGAAGAGTTTCAAGGGAGCCGCCGTCGCGATCGCGGCACTGGCGCTTGCGGTCGTGCCGTTCGCCGATGCCAAGGCGCAGGACTTTCCCAGCCGGCCGGTCACCATGGTCGTGCCCTTCGCGGCCGGCGGCCCGACCGACACGGTGGCGCGCCTCGTCGCCGAATCCATGTCGCGCACGCTCGGCCAGCAGGTCGTTGTGGAGAATGTCGGCGGCGCCGGCGGCACCCGCGGCGCTGGCCAGGTGGCGAAGGCCAACCCCGACGGCTACACGATCCTCCTGCACCATATCGGGCAGGCGACCTCGGCCACGCTCTACCGCAAGCTGCCCTACAATGTGCTGACCGACTTCGAGACCGTCGGCCTGGTCACCGACGTGCCGATGACCATGATCGGCAAGTCGACGCTGCAGCCCAAGGACGCCGCCGAGCTTATCGCCTATGTGAAGGACAAGAAGGACGCGGTGATCTACGGCAATGCCGGCGTCGGTTCCGCCTCGCATCTGTGCGGCATGCTGTTCATGTCGGCGCTGGGCACGCAGATGACCACCGTTCCCTATCAGGGCACGGGCCCGGCGATGAACGACCTCGTCGGCGGCCAGATCGACCTGATGTGCGACCAGACCACCAACACCACCGGCCAGATCAAGGCCGGCAAGGTGAAGGCCTATGGCGTCACCACCAAGCAGAAGGTGAAGTCGCTGTCCGACATCCCGACCCTCGACTCCGCCGGCCTTCCCGGCTTCGAGGTTGCGGTGTGGCACGGCATGTACGCGCCCAAGGGCACGCCGAAGGCCGAGATCGACAAGCTGAACGCCGCTCTCGTCGCCGCGCTGCAGGACCCCAAGGTCATCGCCCGCTTCGCCGATCTCGGCACCGAGCCGGTCGCGCTCGACCGCGCCACGCCGGAGGTGCACAAGCAGTTCCTCGCGGCCGAGGTGGCCAAGTGGAAGCCGGTGATCGAGCAGGCCGGCGTGTTCGCCGACTGACGACAGACCTGTTCGCCTCCCCGTCCGCCGCGCTGGCGCAGAGCCCGCGCGGCGGACGTTCTTCCTCATCCCCCGTCCCGGGAAGGGCTCCATGACGCGCTTCGTCAAAAGTCCGAAGGATGTCGCCAGCGGCATCCTGCTGATCCTGCTGGCCGCCTTCTTCGCCTGGCAGGCGCTCGACCTGCCGATGGGACGGGCCATCCGCATGGGGCCCGGCTATTTCCCGATGATCCTCTCGGCGCTGCTCGCCCTCTTCGGGCTGATCGTGCTGATCGGTGGTCTGACCGTTCCCGCGCCGGAGGACGACGAGGGCATCCGCTTCACCCGCTGGCCGTGGCAGGCGCTGGGGCTGGTGACGCTGGCGGTGGTGGTGTTCGGCCTCGGCATCCGTCCGCTCGGCCTCGGCCCCTCCATGGGGCTCGCCGTGTTCATCTCGGCGCTGGCGAGCCGGCGCTTCAACATCGTGACCGGCCTCGCCTCGGCGCTGATCATGGTCGCGTTTTCCTGGGCGGTGTTCATCAAGGGCCTCGGCCTGCCGCTTCCCCTGCTCGGCCCCTGGCTGGGCGGCTACTGATCGGGAGCGTCACCCTTGGAAATCTTCGACAATCTGGCGCTCGGCTTCTCCGTCGCCGTCACCTTCCAGAACATCTTCTACTGCTTCATCGGCGTGCTGCTGGGGACGCTGATCGGCGTGCTGCCGGGGCTCGGCCCGGTGCCGACCATCGCCATGCTGCTGCCGATCACCTTCGGCCTGCCGCCGGTCTCGGCGCTCATCATGCTGTCCGGCATCTATTACGGCGCGCAATATGGCGGCTCGACCACGGCCATCCTCATCAACCTGCCGGGCGAGAGTTCCTCGGTGGTCACCGCCATTGACGGCTACCAGATGGCGCGCAAGGGGCGCGCCGGCGCGGCGCTGGCCACGGCGGCGCTGGGCTCCTTCTTCGCCGGCTCGGTGGCGACCTTCCTGCTCGCCGTCTTCGCCCCGCCGCTGGCCGATCTCGCGCTGAAATTCGGCCCGCCGGAATATTTTGCGCTGATGGTGCTCGGCCTCGTCGCCTCGGTGGCGCTGGCCGCCGGCTCGGTGGTCAAGGCGCTGGCCATGGTGGTGCTCGGCATCCTGCTCGGCCTGTCGGGGCAGGACGTCTACACCGGCACGCCGCGCTTCACCTTCGACATGCTGGAACTCGCCGACGGCATCGAGTTCGTGGCGCTGGCGATGGGCGTGTTCGGCATTGGCGAGATCGTGCGCAACCTCGAGGACGAGCACATGCGCAAGGTTCTGGTGCAGAAGGTGAAGGGCCTCCTGCTCTCCAGGGAGGACATAAAGCGGATCGTCGGCCCGATCCTGCGCGGCACCTTCCTCGGCTCCTTCCTCGGCATCCTGCCGGGCGGCGGGGCGATCCTGTCCTCCTTCGCCGCCTATTCGATCGAGAAGAAGATCTCGCGCCATCCCGAGCAGTTCGGCAAGGGCGCCATCGAGGGCGTGGCGGGGCCGGAAGCGGCCAACAATGCCGGCGCGCAGACCTCCTTCATCCCCATGCTCACCCTCGGCATCCCGTCCAACCCGGTCATGGCGCTGATGATCGGCGCGCTGATCATCCAGGGCATCGTGCCGGGGCCGAATGTGGTGAACGAGCAGCCGAACCTGTTCTGGGGCATCATCGCCTCGATGTGGATCGGCAATTTCATGCTGGTGGTGCTGAACCTGCCGCTCATCGGCATGTGGGTGCGGCTGCTCACCGTGCCCTATCACATCCTGTTCCCGCTCATCGTCGGCTTCTGCTGCATCGGCGTCTACAGCGTGAACAACAATGCCCTCGACGTCTTCACCATGGCCCTGTTCGGGCTGGTCGGCTACGTGCTGGTGAAGCTCGACTGCGAGCCGGCGCCGCTGCTGCTCGGCTTCATCATCGGGCCGATGCTGGAGGAGTATCTGCGCCGCGCCATGCTGATCTCGCGCGGCGATCCGACCGTCTTCGTCACCCGGCCGATTTCCGCGACCATGCTGGCGCTGGCCGTGCTGGCGCTGGCCGTGGTGCTGCTGCCCTCCGTGCGGCGCCGGCGCGAGGAGGCGTTTAAAGAATGAGGATGACGGGCCGTCACGGTATGGACACGTCCGAATCCCTCTGCTACACGACCCCCCGTTCGCGGCGCCACGGCCTCGCGACACCCGGTACGGGCGCATAGCTCAGTTGGTAGAGCAGCTGACTCTTAATCAGCGGGTCCTAGGTTCGAGCCCTAGTGCGCCCACCACTTTCTCCCGATAGTGGTCTTCCTGTTCCGGATGCGGCGTGATGCCGACGCCGTCCCGGCCATGCGCCCAGCGCATCGGTGCAGGGTATGTGCGCATTCAATTTCCATCCCATTCCCTGAACGACGATATATGCTCGCGGTGCGAAGCGGCGCGCACCGGCGCGCCGGCGCCCTCGGAGACGCGATGCCCGGCCCATGTTCCAGTGGATCGACAGCGTTGATACGCCTCTGCTGATCGTCGATATCCGCGCGTCGCTCATCGTCGCGGCGAATCCGACGGCGCGTGCCTTTTTCGACGGGGCCTTCGACCGCCCGCTGCCGCTGCCGCTGGCCGACATTATCAAGGTCAGCGGCTCGGTGCCGTGGTCCGAGCTGACCACGCCGGAGCTGGACGGCCGGGCGCGGGCCTTCCCGATGCTGCTGGCCGGCCACGACAAGCTGTTCCATTGCAGCATCCGGCCGCTGACCGACACCCATCACGTGATCAACCTGATGCCGGCGGTCGGGCGCGATTTCCAGAACACCCTGCTGGAAATTCTCGACGACCTGCCGGTGGGGATCGAGATCTACAACAGGGACCTGATCGGCACCTTCTACAACAAGGCCTCCGACGAACTCTTCCTCTACGACCAGAAGCCGATCGTCCATCATGACGATTGGTGGGAATTCGGCTTCCCGGACCCGCAGGAGCGCGCCGCCGCCCGGGCGGAATGGAAGGCGAAGACCGAGATGTCGCGCCAGAATCCCTCGGCGGTGCAGTACAGCGAGTGGAAGGTCCGCTGCAATGACGGCTCCACCCGCAACGTCCAGTTCCGCTATCGCTGGGTGCGCGATCACTACGTGCTCGCCCTGTGGGACGTCACCATGGAGCGCGAGACCGAGCGCCAGTTGCGCCAGCTCGCCGTCTCCGATCCGCTGACCGGCCTGTGGAACCGCCGGCGGCTGGTCGAGGACGGCCATCGCGCGCTGGCTCTGGGTCAGTCCGAGGGCTCGACCTGTTCGCTGCTGATGCTCGATCTGGATCGCTTCAAGCAGATCAATGACAGCCTCGGCCACGCGGCGGGCGACGAGGTGCTGCGGGCGGTGGCCGAGCGCGGGCTCACCCAGTTGCGGCGCGCCGACATCATGGCGCGCATCGGCGGCGAGGAGTTCGCCGTGCTGCTGCCGCGCACCAGCGCCGAGGACGCCCGCGCCATCGCCGTGCGCGTCCTGGAGGCGCTGAGCGCGCCGATCGCCCTGTGCGACGGCACCGTCATCGAGGTCACGGCGAGCATCGGCGTCACCGCCACCGGCCCGGAGGATGTGGATTTCGCCGCCGTGATGCGCCGCTGCGATCAGGCGCTCTACGAGGCCAAGTCGGACGGGCGCAACCGTATCGTGATGCATCCGCCGGCGGCACCCTAATAGGGCCATGTTCGGGGAGGATGCTTGCCGGTTCGGGGCGCTTCGCCCCTCGCTCGCTGGGAGGCCGCCATTCCCGACCCTACATCCATGCTCTGCGCCCATTGCCAGCGTTGCGGGCGCCGCTCGGCGCTCGGGCGGGCCGATACCGACGCGATTGAGGCGCACACGGCGGACGAAGCGCCGCCGCGCCTGCGCTGCGACATGTGCGGCGGGCGGCGGGTGAAGCTGTTCCACGCGCGCGGCCCCACCGAAATGCTGGCCTTCCTCACCGGCCGCATCTAGCCGCGCCGAACCAATCGGCCCCGATCGCGTTGACCCGCCAGAGAGGGCGCGCAGGGCGCCGGCGACGAGGGTGGATAAGATGGCGGCATCGAAGAACGGCAACGGCATTCACGGCAGCGGGGCGGAAGATCCGCCGGCCGCCGCTTCACCCGTCTCGGAGTCCCCCACCGCTCAGCCGGCCGCCGCGCGCTCAAGCCGGATTTCCAGCCGGCCGGGGCGCGCCGGGCCCGGCAACCCGGCGCTTCGGGCGGCCGCCCGGGAACAGGACGTCGGCGAGGCCATTGCGGCCGACCGCCCGGCGCGCACATATTCCTTCGGTACCGTCGTGACGGCCGGGCTGCTGGGCTTCGTGCTCGGCCGCCTGTTCACGCGCTGAACGCGCCGGCGGACATCGGCCGGGCGACGCCCCCACGCCGCTCGGCGAACGCATTCTGGAAGGCATCCATGCAGACCCTCGCCGTTCGTCACGTCACCCGGTACAGCTACGCCAACCCCGTCGTCTTCCAGCCGCACCGGCTGATGCTGCGCCCGCGCGACAGCCATGATCTGCGTCTGGTCGGGGCCAGCCTCGTGCTCTCGCCGCACGCCAATGTGCGCTGGGTGCATGACGTGTTCGGCAATTCCGTCGCTCTCGTCGACTTCCTCGAGCCGGCCAGCGAGCTGACGATCGAAAGCGTGCTGACCATCGAGCGCTTCGGTTCCGGCGGGCTGGTGTTCGAGCTGGACGAGAGCGCCCAGACCTACCCCTTCGTCTACTCCTCCGACGACCGCATCGATCTCGGCCGCATGCTGGACTGCCACTATCCCGACCCCGGCGGCGAGCTGGAGGCATGGGCCAAGGGCTTTGTGGCCGGCCGCTCGACCGACACGATGGCGCTGCTGACGGATATCAACAACGGCATCCATCAGGGCTTCAGCTATGCCATGCGGCATGAGGAGGGCACCCAGTCGCCGCAGGAGACGCTGAGGCTCGGCACCGGCTCGTGCCGCGACTTCGCGCTGCTGCTGATCGAAGCGGCGCGCGCGCTCGGCTTCGGCGCCCGTTTCGTGACCGGCTATCTCTACGACCCCGCTCTCGACGGCGACTCCCCGGCCGTGGTCGGCGCCGGCGCCACCCATGCCTGGGCGGACATCTACCTGCCGGGCGCCGGCTGGGTCGAGTTCGATCCGACCAATGCGAGCATCGCGGCCGACAACCTCATCCGCGTGGCGGTGACGCGCGACCCCAGCCAGGCGGTGCCGGTGGCGGGCGGCTTCACCGGCGGCGTGGGCGACTATCTCGGCATGACGGTGGATGTGTCGGTGCGCTCGGTCGAGCCGGAGCCGCTGGCGGCCTAGCCGGGTTGCCGATCACACAAAAAAGGCCCGCCGCGAGGCGGGCCTTTGCGTTTGTGGCGTCCGGCGTGCGTCAGGCGCCCGCGCCCTCCAGCGCCGGATAGTCGGTATAACCCTTGGCGCCGCCGCCATAGAGCGTGTCGCGGTCAAGCTCGTTGAAGGCCGCGTCCCGGCGCAGCCGCTCCACCGCGTCGGGCGAGGAGACGAATGCCTTGCCGAAGGCGACAAGGTCCGCCTTGCCGCTGGCGACCGCCGCCTCGGCCATGGCCTTGTCGTAGCCGTTGTTCACCATCCAGGTGCCGCTGAAGCGCTTGCGCAGCGCCTCGAAGTCGAAGTCCGGCACGATGTCGCGCGGGCCGCCGGTGGCGCCCTCGATCATGTGGACATAGACCGGGCGGAAGCTCTCCACCACGTCCATCACATGATTGAACAGCGCCTGCGGGTTGCTGTCCGACAGGTCGTTGGCCGGCGTGACCGGCGAGAGGCGCAGGCCGGTGCGCTCGGCGCCGATCTCGGCGGTGACGGCCGCCAGCACTTCCTTGAGGAAGCGCGCGCGGTTCTCGATCGAGCCGCCATAGGCGTCGGTGCGCTTGTTGGCGCCGTCGCGCAGGAACTGGTCGATGAGGTAGCCATTGGCGCCGTGCAACTCCACGCCGTCGAAGCCGGCGCGGATGGCGTTGGCCGACGCCTTGCGGAAGTCGTCGACGATGCCGGGGATTTCCTCAAGCTCCAGCGCGCGCGGCTCCTCGGTCTCGGCGAAGCCATTGTTCACATAGGTCTTGGTGTTGGCGCGCACCGCGGAGGGGGCCAGCGGCGCCGCGCCGCCGGGCTGAAGCGAGCGGTGCGAGACGCGCCCGACATGCCAGAGCTGCACATAGATGTGACCGCCCTTGGCGTGCACCGCGTCGGTGATGCGCTTCCAGCCTTCCACCTGCGCGTCGGTAAAGACGCCCGGCGTGTCCTGGTAGCCCTGCGCGGTGGCGGAGATCTGCGTCGCCTCGGTGACGATGAGGCCGGCGGAGGCGCGCTGGCCGTAATACTCGACGGCGAGCGGGGAGGGGACGAGGCCGGCACCGGCGCGGTTGCGCGTCAGTGGGGCCATGACAATGCGGTTCGACAGCTCGACGCCGCCGAGGCGGTAGCGGTCGAAAAGGGACGGTTGGGTGGTCATGGGATGTCCTGTCCTGAAGAAGGAGCGTTAGCTTTCGAGGAACATTTAAGCATTCACCCCCGTCTTCCAAGAGATACCGTCGCGGCGTGGCTGCAATGCAACATCTGCATGGGATCGGTCGACAGGGCGGTTTATGCGGGCTTTACGTTCAGGCCCGCCAACTCACATCGAAATCCAATCCGGCCCTGTCTAGCTTCCATCACGCGGCGCACGCATCGCGCCGCTCATTCTCGATGGAACCCATGCGCACACTCGAAAAGCGCCTGTTGAACCCGCAAACGCACCTTCCTGCCTCCTCGCGCGGTTCGGCGCGCCTCGTCCGGATGGCAGTGCGGAAAATCGCCGTCGCCGTCCATCACCTGCACTTCCTGGTCGGTCAGGACCGACAGGGGCACTGGCTCGCGGTCGAGCGCCACGGCCTCGCCGGCGGGATATTCGCCACCCGGGAAGCCGCCCTGCGCTATGCGAGGGACGAAAGCCAGCGCCGCCCCGGAACCGTCCGGCTCACGCGCCGCACCATCGCCTTCCGCATCTGACACCGGCCGCCTCGCCGGGAGCGCCCCGCTGCCGGCGGGGCGGCCACGCGCTGACGCAGGAGGTAAGCCCATGTTCAGCGGAATTCTCACCACGCTTCTGACGCCCTTCGACGGCGCCGAGATCGACGAAAGCGCCTTCGCCGCGCTCGTCGACTGGCAGCTTGCCGAAGGGGTCGACGGGCTGGCGACCTCAACCATCGCCGGCGAGGGGCCCACTCTGTCGCCGGCCGAGCGCTATCGCCTCTGCCGCATCGCCGTGGAGGTGTCGGCCCGGCGAGTGCCGGTGCTGGCGGCGACGGGCACCAACGGCACGGCCGCGACCATCGAGCTGACGCGCGCGGCGCGCGCCGCCGGCGCCTCGGCGGCCATCCTTGTCGCGCCCTACTACAACAAGCCCTCGCAGGAGGGCATCTTCCGCCATGTCGAGGCGGTGGCGCGGGCGGTCGACCTGCCGCTGATCGTCGAGAACGTGCCGACGCGCACGAATAGCGTCATCGCACCCTCGACCATCGAGCGGCTGGCGCGCCTGCCCGGCGTCGTCGGCTTCGTCGACGCGGCGGTCGATCCGCAGCAGATGCGGGACAATGCGCTGGCCTGCGGCGACCGGCTGGCGACGCTGGCGCCGCGCGAAGGCGCGATGCTGGTGGGGCACAGGGTGAGCGGCTGCCTGTCGCTGGCGGCCAATGTCGCGCCCTCGCTGTGCCGGGACGCCTGGGAGGCCGGCTTTGTCGACCCGCGCGCCTCGGCCGAACGGCCGTCGCCGGCGACCCACCTGCGCGAGCTTTACCGCGCGCTCGACCTGGAATCCGAGCCGATCGCCGCGAAATACGCCCTGTCGCTGCTGTGGCCGGGTTTCGATCCCCAACCCCGGCTGCCGCTCGCCCCGGCCCGCGAGGAGACCTGCGCGCAGATCCGCGTGGCGCTGTCCCGCCTGTCGGCGGCTCTCGACGCGATGCCGCCAGAGGCGGACGGCGACGCCTCGGCGCGCCGCCGCCCGCTTTCCGTTGCGGCGCCGGACGCCGCGAGATCGGCGGTCCCGCCGTCATGAAAGCCCTTGCCTGGATGTTCCTCATGTCCCCTCGCACATCCCGCTACTCCCATGGCCGCGGCGTCCTCACCCGGCTCGCGGTCACGCTCTCGCTGGTCCTTGCAGTGGCGATGATCATCTCCTGGCTCAGCCGGGGCTGACCGGGCGGTGGCACCCCCCAACGGATTCGCTCGCGCCGGACGTTCGCGCGGCCTGCAATTTCGCGCCGCTTGCTCTAGAAGGGGGAGGCCGGGCAAACGGGGCCTTCCGCATGATCGACATCGCCACGCGCGTCTACAACCACACCTGGAAAATCGACCCCATCGTGCGTTCCGTGCTGGACACGGATTTCTACAAACTGCTGATGGCGCAGACGATCTACCGTCGGCATTTCCACACCCGCGTCACCTTCGGCATCATCAACCGCACGAAGAGCGTGCGCATCGCCGATTTCGTCGACGAGGGGGAACTGCGCGAGCAGCTCGACCATGTGCGCACGCTGTCGCTCACGCGCGGGGAGAGCACCTGGCTGCGCGGCAACATGTTCTATGGCAAGCGGCAGATGTTCTCGCCGGACTTCATCGCCTGGCTCGAGGGCTTCCGCTTCCCCGCCTATCACCTCGAAAAGCGTGATGGCCAATATGAACTGACCTTCGAGGGGCCGTGGATCGAGACCACCATGTGGGAGATCCCCGCGCTCGCCATCATCAACGAGCTGCGCTCGCGCGCCGTGCTGCGCAGCATGGGCCGCTTCGAGCTTCAGGTGCTCTATGCGCGCGCCATGACGCGGGTATGGGAGAAGGTGGAGCGGCTGAAGGCGCTGGGGGGCGCCAGCGTCGCCGATTTCGGCACCCGCCGCCGGCACGGCTTCCTGTGGCAGGACTGGTGCGTGCAGGCGGTGATGGAGGGACTGGGCGAGCGCTTTCTCGGCACCTCGAACTGCCTCATCGCGCTGCGCCGCGAGGTGGAGGCCACCGGCACCAACGCCCACGAACTGCCCATGGTCTATGCCGCGCTGGCCGACACCGACGCGGCGCTGGAGCAGGCGCCCTATCGCGTGCTGGCCGACTGGCAGCAGGACTATCAGGGCAACCTTCTGGTCATCCTGCCGGACACCTTCGGCACCAGCGGCTTCCTCGCCGACGCGCCGGACTGGGTGGCGAACTGGACCGGCATGCGCATCGACAGCAAGGAGCCGATCGAGGGCGGCGAGGAGGCGATCGCCTGGTGGCGCGCACGCGGGCAGGACCCGACGCAGAAGCTCGCCATCTTCTCCGACGCGCTCGACGTCGAGGACATCGAGCGCATCTACCGCCATTTCCAGGGACGCGTGCGCATGGGATTCGGCTGGGGCACGCTGCTCACCAACGACTTCCGCGGCTTCGCGCCGGAGGGGCGGCTCGACCCCATCTCGATCGTCTGCAAGGTTATTTCGGCGGATGGGCGGGCGACGGTAAAGCTGTCCGACAACCCGACAAAGGCGATGGGGCCGGCGGAGGAAATCGCCCGCTATCGCCGAATCTTCGATTCGGCTCCCGAGCCGGCGCGGGCGGTGCTGGTCTAGAGCGCCGCCATACCGGGCAACTCCTTGTAGGTATTATAATAAATTGCCGATGCCAGAAGGCCGATTCGGCCCAGAGTTGCCGCATTCTTTGTTCATAAGGAAATTTCCGGCATGTGACATTCTTGCATCAAGTACTATTTTGTCGGTAATGTGCGGCTCGTCGCATTCGAAGACGGGTTACGGAACGCGGTCATCCTCCTCCGGGAGGGTGCCCTGAACGGACTGGAAGCAACGCATGCGAAGTGGTCAGCGCCTCGTCACCGACCCGATCCCGAATGTGTCTGGCTGTTGCCGGCCCACTTTCCGGTCCGCGTGCCGAGCCGATGCCGACGCCTTCCCGGCGGTTCTCCCGCCGGTCCTTGCTTCCCGTCGTGTAGCGTAGAGTTCCCCGCGCCATGCCAACCTCATCACAAGAGCCGCGTGGTCCCGGGCTCTCATCGTCGCTGGTCACTGACTTTCGGGCGATCCTCAGTTCCCTTGAGCAGGAGAAGGCGGTCCAGCCGGGCGCCCCGGAGCCGCGCGAACGTCCGGCCGCAGCCGTTCCGCTGCCGTCGCGCGCGTCGGCCGATGCCGCCAACCCGGCGGCGGCTTCCACGCCGCGCCCTTATGGCGAGGTGCGCGAGCGCATTGCCGCTCTCGGCGATGTCGGCGACCTTCTGAACCGTCGTTCTGTCGGCGCGCCCGGTACCGGCGCCCGGCCGGCGACGGGCGCTGGCGCGGCGGCCGACAGCCAGCCGCGCCGCCGCAGCTTCGGCGCCGCCGCGCGTGCATCGGGCGAGGCGGAGGGGCGGCGCAAGCGCAACTCCTCCAAGGACATCATCACCTGGCAGCGCCTTGGCGCGCTCGCCATCTTCATCGCGGTGGTCGGCGGCGGCGCGGTGCTGCTGCAGTCGCTTGCCGCGCGCGAGGAGGCCAAGGTCGCCGACGAGGTGATCGGTAACGCGGCGGTGGCCAGCGTGGCGCCCTCCGTGCCCGTTCCGGCGGCTGCGGCTCCGGCGCAGCCGACCGCCGTCCAGACGGCCCAGCTCCAGCAGGCCGCGCCGACGCATAGCGCGCCGTCCTCGGTTACGCCGTCGCCGGATTCCCTTGCGGATAATCTGCCGCCTCTCCTCCGTGACACGGCCTCGCCCTTCGACGCCAGCGCGCCGGTCGCGGTGACGGCCTTCGCCGCGCCGGCCACGGCCGCCCGCTCGGTCGTCGCCCCCGCTGCCGTCGAGCCTGAACCCGTCGCGGTCCCGGCCGTCGTGCCTGAATCCGTCGCGGCCCCGGCTGTCGTGGCGACGCCGGCTCCCAAGCCGGTTGCGCTGCCCAAGGAAGCGCCGCTTCCGCCGGCCCGCCCGGCTGTGGCGAGCGCCGAGGCCGCTCCCGCGCGCGCCGCTGCCGAACCCGAGACCGCGGACGAGGCTGAAGCGCAATCCGGCTTCGGCGGCGATCCGGTCGGTACCGCGACCATCCGTTCGTCGGTCACGATGCGCGTCGCGCCCAAGCGCGGCTCGGCGGCGGTCGGCAACCTTTCCGCCGGGCAGAAGGTCGAACTCGTCGCCTGCCATGGCTGGTGCGAGGTCATTGCCGAGGGCAAGCGCGGCTTCATCTACAAGAGCTTCGTCAACGCCGGAACCTCCGCCCGCGTCGAGACTGAAGCCGAGGCGGACGCCGCGACCCAGTGAGCGGCGCGGTAACACGTTGAAGCAATTATTGAAGCGTCGGCCCCGGCTTTGCGAATCCCGCCGTCTCGCCACGCCCCGGGGTGCGTGATAGACCGCCGGACAACATTGTTGACTGAAGGGTGATCGAATGGTTCAGGGCCCGAGCGGGGCGAGCAAGCCCGTTCGCGTCGGCGTCGTCGGCGTCGGCATCATGGGTTACAACCATGCCCGCGTGCTGACCGACCTGCCGGGCGCGGAACTGGTCGGCATCGCCGATCCCGATCAGGGGCAGCGCGAGAAGGTCGCCGCCATGCTGGGCTGCGCGGCCTTCGCCAGCCTCGACGATCTGGTCGCCGCCGGTGCGGACGCGCTGGTGATCTCGGCGCCGACCCATCTGCACCACGACGTGGCCCTCGCGGCGATCGCCGCCGGCCGCCATGTGCTGGTGGAAAAGCCGATCGCCCCGACCGTCGCCGAGGGCGAGGCCATCGTCGCCGCCGCCCGGGCGCAGGGCGTGGCGCTGATGGTCGGCCATGTCGAGCGGTTCAACCCGGCGGTGGAGGCGGTGAAGAACGCCATTCGCGGCGAGGAAATCCTCTCCATCGGCATCACCCGCGTCGGACCGTTTCCCCCGCGCATGTCGAATGTCGGCGTTGTGATCGACCTCGCCGTGCACGACATCGACCTGATCTGCCATTTCACCGGCTCGCACATCACCGAGGTGCAGCCGCAGGTGAAGGCGGCGGTGGCCGAGCGCGAGGACATCGCGCTGCTGCAGTTCCGCACCGCCAACGGCGTGCTGGCCCATATCAACACCAACTGGCTGACGCCCTTCAAGGCGCGCACGGTGCATGTGGCCACGCGCCAGAAATACGTCATCGGCGACCTGCTGACCCGCCAGGTGACGGAGTATTTCGACTACAGGCCGGACGGCAGCTATTCGATGCGGCACCTGCCGGTCGCCTATGCCGAGCCGCTGCGGCTCGAACTCACCCGCTTCCTCGAAGCGGTGCGCGGCGAGCGCGCGCCGGCGGTGACGGGCGAGGATGGCGTCGCCGCCATCGCCACCGCCATGCGCTGCCTGTCGACCCCCGAATCGTCCGCCGACCCCGTGCAGCTGCGCGCCGCCGGCTGAGAGGAATCCGATGAATTCGCATGTGAAGACCGAACTGGCGCCGATCCCCTTCATCGACGTGGCGTCGCAGAGGGCGCGGCTCGGCGCGCGCATCGACGAGGCGGTCGCCCGGGTGCTCGACCATTGCCGCTTCGTGAACGGGCCGGAAGTCACCGAGTTCGAGCAGCAGCTCGCCGCCTTCGCCGGTGCCAAGCACGCCATCGCCTGTTCCAGCGGCACTGACGCGCTCGCGCTCATCCTCATGGCCTGGGGCGTCAAGGCGGGCGATGCCGTGTTCTGCCCGGCCTTCACCTTCTGCGCCACCGCCGAGGTGGTGCCGTGGGTCGGCGCCTCGCCGGTCTTCGTCGACGTGCTCGAAGACACCTTCAACATGGATCCGGCCAGCCTCGAAGCGGCGATCAAGGTCGCGCGCGACAAGGGCCTCAACCCGAAGGTCGTCGTCCCGGTCGACCTGTTCGGCCAGCCCGCCGACATGGACGCCATCGAGCCGATCGCCCGCGCGCACGGGCTGAAGATCCTGTGCGACACCGCGCAGGGCTTCGGCGCCACGTGGAACGGCCGGCGCACCGGCTCCTTCGGCGATGCCTCGGCCACGAGCTTCTTCCCGGCCAAGCCGCTCGGCTGCTTCGGCGACGGCGGCGCGGTGCTGACCGATGACGACGATCTGGTGCCGGTGCTGAAAAGCCTGCGCGAGCACGGCCAGGGCGTCGACAAGTACGAGAACGTGCGCATCGGCATGACCGGCCGGCTCGACACCATCCAGGCCGCCATTCTCATCGAGAAACTCACCATTTTCGAGGACGAGATCGCCGCCCGCCAGCGCGTCGCCGATCGCTACAACGCGGCGTTGGGCGACCTGTGCACGGTGCCGGCGGTGGACCCGCGCGCGACCTCGGTCTGGGCGCAGTACACGATCCGCCTGCCGCACGGCGTGCGCGACGGCCTTGCCGCGGCGCTGCAGAAGGAAGGCGTGCCGACGGCGGTCTATTACCGCATTCCGATGCACCGCCAGCCGGCCTATGCGCGGTACCCGGCCGCCGGCAACGGCCTGCCGGTCTGCGAGCGGCTCGCCGGCGAGGTGATCAGCCTGCCCATGCACGCCTATCTCGACGCGTCGGCGCAGGAACGCGTGATCGCCGCCGTGCGCCGCGCGCTGGGCGGCTGAGGCGCCGCCGCCTCTGCGGCCGGCTCCTGTCGTTTCGTCATCCCGGACGGCCGAAGGCCGGTCCGGGATCGCGCAAACATCGCAGAGCGATCCCGGCTCGTCGCAGCGCTCGGCCGGGATGACGAGGCGGGGGAGCGGCGACATGCCCGGCCATGACGGTCGCGGCCGGTTCCTGTAGGATGGGCGGGTTCTCGCAGGAGACCGCCCATGACGCCGCCCGCGCTTAAGCGCATGACGCCGGAAGAGTTCTATCGCTGGCCGGGCGAGGAGGGCGTGCGCTACGAGCTGGTCGACGGCTTCCCCGTGAAGGCGATGACCGGCGCGAGCCGGCGCCACGACCGGATTGTGGTCAATGCGCTGATCGCCTTGGGCAGCAAGCTGCGCGGTTCGCCTTGCCGCCCTTCCACCGACGACATCTCCGTCGCCACGATGAACGGCAATATCCGCCGCCCGGACGTCTCGGTCGATTGCGGCGATCTGCCCGACACCACCTTCGAGGCGACCTTGCCGCGCCTCGTGATCGAGGTTCTCTCGCCCTCGACCCGCCAGACCGACCTCGTGCGCAAGCTGGAGGAATACAAGGCGCTGTCCTCGCTCGCCTATATCCTGCTCGTCGAGCCGGATCTGCCGCGCGTGCTGCTGTGGTGGCGTGCGGCCGGCAATCTGTGGGAGCTGGCGCAGTTCGACGGGCTCGACGGCGTGATCGGTCTGCCGGAGATCGGCGTCGAGCTGGGCATGGCGGAGCTTTATGAGGACGTCGCCTTCTCCGATCCGCTGGCGGGCGGGGGCGGGCTCGGATAGCTTCCGCCACCGCTTGTTGCGGTCGGATTTGCCATGATTCGCTCCATCTTCACCGTCGGCGGCTGGACGCTGCTCTCGCGCCTGACCGGCTTCGCGCGCGATATCGTCATGGCGGCGGTGCTCGGCGCCGGGCCGCTGGCGGATGCCTTCTACATCGCCTTCCGCCTGCCCAACCATTTCCGCTCCATCTTCGCCGAGGGCGCCTTCAACACCGCCTTCATCCCCGCCTATGCCCGGGTGAAGACGGTGGAGGGCGACGCCAAGGCGCGCGGCTTCGCCGATGGCATCCTCACGGCCGTCGTGCTGGTGCAACTGGCCATCCTCGCGCTGGCGCTGCTGGCGACCGACTGGGTGGTGGCGACGCTGGCGCCGGGCCTGTCGGGCGATCCCGAGCGCTTCGGTCTCACCGTCGACTTCACCCGCATCACCTTTCCCTATCTCGGCCTGATCGCCGTGGTGACGCTGGTCGGCGGCGTGCTCAACGCCAATGACCGCTTCTGGGCGGCGGCGGCGGCCTCGATCCTGCTCAACGTCGCCATGGTGGGCACGCTCAGCGTCGCCGGCCTGTTTCCCACCGCCGGCCATGCGGCGGCGTGGGGCGTGCTGATCTCCGGTTTCCTCCAGCTCGGCCTGCTGGTGTTCGACGCCGAGCGGCACGGGCTCGGCCTGCGCTTCGGCCGGCCCCGTCTCGACCCGGAGATGCGCGCCTTCCTGCTCGCGCTGGGCCCGGCCATCATTGGCTCGGCCGGGGTGCAACTGGCCATCTTCGCCGACACCATCATCGCCTCGTTCCTGCCGCAGGGCGCGGTGGCGGCGTTGTTCTATGCCGACCGTATCAACCAGCTTCCCATCGGGGTCGTCGGCATCGCCGCCGGCATCGTGCTGCTGCCGGAGATGTCACGGCGTATTTCCGCCGGCGATATCGAGGGCGCGCGCCATGCGCAGTCCCGCGCCATAGAGCTGACGCTGCTGCTGGCGCTGCCCTTCCTCGCCGCCGCGCTGACGATCCCGGAAATCATCATGCGCGGCCTGTTCCTGCGCGGGGCCTTCACCGGCGAAGCCGCCGCCGCCGCCGGGGCGACGCTCGCCGCCTACGGCATCGGGCTGGCGCCCTTCGTGGTGATGCGCGCCTTCATGTCGCCCTTCTACGCGCGGGGCGATACCCGCACGCCGGTGATGGCGACGCTCGGCGCGGCGGTGGTCAACATCGCGCTCAAGGTGGCGCTGATGGGCAGCTTCGCCCAGGTGGGGCTCGCCTTCGCCACCTCGATCGGCGCCTGGATCACGGTGATCGTGCTCGCCATCCTCGCCCGGCGGCGCGGCTATGAGTGCGGCGACGCGCAGCTCCTGCGCAGCCTGCCGCGTCTCGGCCTGATCGGCCTGGCGCTGGCCGCCACGCTGGTCGCGGCCGCCATGGTCGCGGCGCCGTTCGCGGCGCGACTGACCTTTGGGAAGGACGAGGCGCTGCTGGCCATGTGCATCGCAGCGGGTGGGGCGGTCTATGCCGGGCTGGTGCTGGCGCTGCTTGGACCGCGCTACCTCCGGGGATTGCTGCGCGGGCGGCCCTGAGCCGCGACATTGGGAAACCTTTTATTGCTTACGCAGGTCCGCAAAACTGTGCTAGTGGCCACTTGCGCCATGCGTTCCCGAGGCGGGCCGGGTCGTGTCGCATGACTTCGGGCTGCGGACCCGAAGCCGGTTGACGCCTATCTCGGAGACGGATGAATGACCAACGCGCTTCCGCGTCTTTCCCTCGTTGCCCTGGCCCTTGCCGCCGCGCTGGCGGGCTGTTCGGACCAGAATCAGGCCCAGCAGGGCGCCCCGCCGCCGCCGAGCGTGACCGTCGCCAAGCCGACGACGCGCACCATCACCGATTACGACGAGTATGTCGGCCGCTTCGCCGCCGTCGATCTCGTCAATGTCTATGCCCGCGTCTCTGGCTATCTCGACAAGGTGGCGTTCAAGGACGGCGAGGTCGTCAAGCAGGGCGAGCTGCTGTTCAGCATCGACCAGCGCCCCTTCCAGGTGGCGCTCGATCAGGCACAGGCCAATCTGGAGCGCACGCAGGCGGAACTCGATTTCGCCCAGTCCGACCTTCAGCGCGCCCAGACGCTGATCGACGACAAGACCTCGAACGCGATTTCCAAGCAGGCCTACGACCAGCGCCTGCAGAGCGAGCGCACGGCCCGTGCCTCCGTCGCCGCCGCCAAGGCGGCGGTGCATGCCGCGCAGCTCGACATCGAGTTCACCGATCTGCGTTCCCCGGTGACCGGCCGTATCGGCGACCGCAAGGTTTCCGTCGGCAACCTCGTCACCGGCGGCGCGGGCGGCGCCAACACCAACACGCTGCTGGCCACCATCGTCTCGCTGGACCCGATCTATTTCGAGTTCACCTATGACGAGGCCTCCTATCTGCGCTACCAGCGCATGGTGAAGGATATGGGCGACAAGGCCCAGTCGATCCCGGTGCGGCTCCAGCTCATCGACGAAAAGGGCTTCACCCATGAGGGAATGCTCGACTTCGTCGACAACATCATCAGCCAGGACACCGGCACGATCCGCGGCCGCGCGACCTTCCCCAATCCGGATGCGACCTTCACGCCCGGCATGTTCGGCCGCATCGAGGTGCCGTCATCGGCGCCGCATCAGGCAGTTCTGGTGCCCGACGTCGCCATCGGCACCGAGCAGACCCGCAAGTTCGTCTATGTGATGGCGCCCGGCGACCAGCCGCAGGTGCCGACGATGAAGTATGTGACGCTCGGGCGCGTCTATGACGGCCAGCGGGTCATCACCAGCGGCCTCGGCACGGACGATCTCGTCGTGGTCAACGGGCTGATCCGCATCCGTCCGGGCGCGAAGGTGGTGGGCAAGGCCGAGGCGCCGGCCGCCCCGGCCGCCAGCCCTGCGGGCGCGTCGACGGGCACTCCCGCCAAGACGCCGGCCAATTGAGCCCGGAGCCGGCTACATGAAATTCTCACACTTCTTCATCGATCGTCCGATCTTCGCCTCGGTGGTCTCCATCGTGGTGATGATCCTGGGCACGGTCGCCTTCGTCTCGCTGCCGATCGCGCAATATCCCGACATCGCGCCGCCGGTGGTGAACGTGACCGGCCAGTATCCCGGCGCCAGCGCCGAGACGGTCGCCGACACCGTGGTCGCGCCCATCGAGCAGCAGATCAACGGCGTCGAGGGGATGCTCTACATCTCCTCCAACTCGACGGCGGACGGGCGCTTCTCCATCGCCGTCACCTTCGACATCGGCACCGATCTCGATATCGCGCAGGTGCAGGTGCAGAACCGCGTCGCCACGGCGACGCCGCGCCTGCCGCAGGACGTGCAGCAGATCGGCGTGACGGTGAACAAGGCCTCGCCGGACATGCTGATGGTGGTGAGCCTGTTCTCGCCCGACGATTCCCGCGACTCGCTGTTCATTTCCAACTACGCCAACCTGCAGATCAAGGATCAGCTCCAGCGCGTGCCGGGCGTCGGCTCGATCACCGTGTTCGGCTCGCGCGACTACGCCATGCAGGTCTGGCTCGACCCGATGAAGCTGCAGGCGCTGAACCTGACCGCCGGCGACGTCACCGCCGCGCTTCAGGCGCAGAACCTCCAGGTCGCCTCGGGCGTGCTGAACGCGCCCCCGGTGCCCAACCAGCTCGCCTTCCAGGTGGCCGTGCGCACGCTGGGGCGCCTGTCGACGCCGGAGGAGTTCGGCAACATCGTCGTGCGCGAGAGCGGCACCGCCGTGGTGCGCCTGCGCGACGTCGCGCGCATCGACATCGAGGCGCAGGACAATTCCTCAATCTCCTATTTCGACTCCAAGCCCTCCGTGGCACTCGGCATCTTCCAGCTTCCGGGATCGAACGCGCTCGCAACGGGCGAGGCGATCGAGGTCGCGATCAAGGAAATTGCCAAGAGCTTCCCGCCGGGAGTGACCTATTCGACCGCCTACAACCCGACCCAGTTCATCGCCGAATCCGTCCGCGCGGTGGAGGACACGATCCTTGAAGCGATCGTGCTGGTCGTCATCGTGGTGGTGCTGTTCCTGCAGACCTGGCGGGCGGCGATCATCCCGATCCTCGCCATCCCGGTCTCGCTGATCGGCACCTTCTTCATCATGAGCCTGTTCGGCTTCTCGCTGAACAACCTGTCGCTGTTCGGGCTGGTGCTGGCCATCGGCATCGTGGTCGACGACGCCATCGTCGTGGTGGAGAGCGTGGAGCACAACATCTCCACCGGACTCTCGCCGCGCGAGGCCGCCTACAAGACCATGGACGAGGTAGGCGGCGCGCTGGTCGCCATCTCGCTCGTGCTGGCCTCGGTGTTCATCCCCTCGGCCTTCATCACCGGCATCTCCGGCGAGTTCTACCGCCAGTTCGCGCTGACCATCGCCGGCTCGACGCTGATCTCGCTGCTGGTCTCGCTGACGCTCTCGCCCGCCATGTGCGCGCTGCTGCTCAAGCCGCACAAGGGGCCGGACCATAAGCCGGCCTGGTATGCGCGCCCGTTCACCGGCTTCTTCTACTATTTCAACAAGGGATTCGACGGCATTTCGCGCGGCTATGGCTGGCTCACCGGCAAGCTGGTGCGCATCGCCTTCGTCGTGCTGCTGGTCTACGTCGCCATCCTCGCCGGCGGCTTCAAGGTGTTCCAGTCGACGCCGCAGGGCTTCATCCCGGCGCAGGATCGCGGCTATCTCATCGTCGCCGCGCAGCTTCCGGGCGGCGCCGCCCTGTCGCGCACCAATGCGGTGATGACGCAGGCGGCCAAGGACGTGCTGGCGACGCCGGGCGTGGCCCATGTGGTGAACATCGTCGGCTTCTCCGGCGCGACCTTCACCAATGCGCCGAATGCGGGCGCCATGTTCGTCATCCTCGGCCCGGCGCAGGAGCGCGCCGAGCACCCCGAGCAGTCGGCCGCCGCCATTCAGGGCATCCTGTTCGGCAAGCTGGCCTCCGTCGAGGAAGCGCAGATGATCGTCGTCATGCCGCCGCCCGTCTCGGGCATCGGCAATGCCGGCGGCTACCGCATGATGATCGAGGATCGCGGCGGGCGCGGCTATGGCGCGCTGCAGGGCGCGGTCTACGCGATGATGGGCAAGGCCAACCAGACCCCGGGGCTCAAGCAGGTCTATTCGCTGTTCGAGACCTCGACGCCGCAGCTCTTCCTCGACATCGACCGCACCAAGGCGCAGCTGCTCGGCGTCAACATTGCCGACGTGTTCTCGACCCTGCAGACCTATATCGGCTCGTCCTACGTCAACGACTTCAACCTGTTCGGCCGCACCTACCGCGTGCAGGCGCAGGCCGACGCGCCCTACCGCCTGACGCAGGAGGACCTGCTGCGCCTCAGGGTGAAGAACGCCGAGGGCCAGCTGGTGCCGCTCGGCTCCTTCACCACCGTTCAGGACATTTCCGGCCCCTACCGCGTGCCGCGCTACAATCTGTATCCGGCCGCCGAGCTGGACGGCGACACCATGCCGGGTACCTCGCAGGGCGAGGCGATCCAGAAGATGCAGCAGATCGCCGCCGAGACGCTGCCGGACGGCTTCGCCTATGAGTGGACGGCGCTGGCCTACCAGCAGGTGAGGGCGGGCAACACCGCCATCTTCGCCTTCGCGCTGGGCGTGGTGTTCGTGTTCCTCGTGCTGGCGGCGCAGTATGAGAGCCTGACCCTGCCGCTGGCGGTCATCCTCATCGTGCCGATGTGCCTCATCGCCGCTGTGGTGGGCATCCAGATACGGGGGCAGGACAACAACATCCTGAGTCAGGTCGGCTTCATCGTCCTGATCGGCCTCGCGGCCAAGAACGCGATCCTGATCGTCGAGTTCGCCAAGCAGCTCGAGGACCGGGGCGAGAACCGCTTCGCCGCCGCGACGCAGGCCGCGCAGCTGCGCCTTCGCCCGATCATCATGACCTCGCTCGCCTTCATCTTCGGTGTGGTGCCGCTGGTGATCGCGCGCGGCGCCGGCGCCGAGCTGCGCCAGGCGCTCGGCACGGCAGTGTTCTCGGGCATGATCGGCGTGACGGTGTTCGGCCTGCTGTTCACCCCGACCTTCTACGTGATCAGCCGCTGGCTCGCCGGCCTCGGCACGCGCCGCAAGGCCGGAGGGCAAGGGACGCCGACCACGACACCGACCACGACACCGACCACGACACCGACCACGACACCGACGCCGACCTCCGCGCCGCACTGAGGCGTTCCGGCGGCCGGCTACCGGCCGATCCGGACCGGCGGGACATGACCGCCCGAAAGAAAAACCCCGCAGCTCCCCGAGCGGCGGGGTTTTTCTTTTGGCGAGGACGTCAGATCAGGCTGGATCGGGGCAGGCGTTGAATATCTCTGCGAGCGCCTTTCCGGACCCTTTAAGCTTGAAGACCTTGTCCACGGTCACGCCCCTGTAGGACAGGCGAAAGGCCGCCTCCTTGGCGTCCCGCATCTGGCGGGCCATGGGTGCCGAATCTTCGATCTGAACGATCCGGTCGTTCAGCGCCATGCCGCTCGTCTCGATGATGTCGTTCTTGTCCGCCCGGAACTTGATCTCGAACTCCATGCCTTCGTCGAACCGTCCCGAACCGAACCCGAGCTCGCCGACGACCACTGAGACGCCGTTCGGGAAGCAACGGACCGCGAGGACATTTCCGGCCTGTACGGTCGAGGCGATAATCTTGCTCTTCCCCTCAAAGCGATCCGTGTCGATTGAGACCTCCCAGGATCCGAAACGCTTCTTCGTCTCCTGGGCAAGGCTTCCAGCGCTGGATGCGACGACGAGCGCGGCCGACAGCACGATCAAGACAGGACGCATGTTCAACTCCAGTTTGTGCCGGAGGTAAATATTACTGACGGATTGAACAATTGCCATGCCCGACGTGCCCGAGCGCATCGGCAATAAGGCCGGCCGCCAAGACAGAAAAGCCCCCGCGGGGGCGGGGGCTTTTCATCTCGAACGGGGGGGCGGCCCGCCGGTCAGTCGAAGCGGCCGGCGGCGTGGGCCAGCAGGGTGTAGACCTTGCCGGTGTCGGAGGTCAGATAGGTCTTGGTCAGCGCCTGGCCGCGCTCGTCGCGCGAGACCTGCTCCAGCAGGCGCTCGAACTCGCCGATATAGCGGTCGACCGTGTCGCGGAACTCGAGGTCGCGCCGGTACTTGCGGCGGATTTCCTCGAAAGTCTGCTGGCCCTGCATGGTGTAGAGGCGGCGGGTGAAGACGTTCCGCTCGCCCTTCTTGTAGCGTTCCCACAGGTCGACGGCCGCCTCGTGGTCGATCATGCGAGCGATGTCGACCGAGAGCGAGTCGAGCGACTCGATGGTGTGATGGACCGGGCGCTCGGGCTGGCCCTGGCGGCTGTCATAGCCGCCGACCGGACCGCGCGAGCCGCCGGACGGACCACCGCGCGGCGAACCGCCGAGGGCCGGGCCGTCGCCGTCGGAGGCGCGGGCCAGCAGCTCGGAGAGCCAGCCGCCCTTGTCGGCGCCGCCGGGATTGATGTTGCCGGGATTGATCCCGCCGCCGAGATTGCCGCCCCCCAGATTGCTGCCGCGCTCGGGAGCGAGCGCCGGGCGGCGCGCCGGCACATTGCCGCCGCCGAGGCCGGTGGGACGGGCCGGTTCGAAATAGGAGCCCTGCGCGGGCCGGCTCGGCTCGTTGCGCGGGGCGACCGGCTGGCTGCGCTGGACCGGCGCCGGCGCGATCGGGGCGATCGAGGCCGCCGGCATGGCGGGGGCGGGCGCCGACGGGGCCGGGGCGCGCGGCCGCGAGCCGGTGTCGACGTCGAGCGTGCGGCCGTGACGCGAGACGATCTCGTTGAGCTCGGCCAGCGCCTTGATCTGCTCGGCCACGGTGCGGCGCATGGCGGAGGCGTTCGCCTCGGTCTCCTCGGGCAGTTCCATGATGCCGCGCTTGAGTTCCTCGCGGGTCGTCTCCAGCAGGCGCTGGATGTCGAGCACGGAGGCGCGCAGCGCCTGGGCGGCGCCGGTGAAGCCCTGATTGGCCTGATGCATCAGCGTGTCGACCTCGCGCACCGCCTGCTCGTAGGTCTGGTGCAGGGAGGCGAGGGTGCGCTGGCGCTCGGCCTCGGTGGTCGAGCGGATCTCTTCCTGCTGGCGCACCACCTGCTCGGTGGAAGCGGTCGCGGTGTTGATGATCGAGCGCGAGATTTCCGTGACGCGCTGCTCGGCGCGGCCGAAGGTGCCCTCCAGCGTGCTGGTGTACTGGGCGAGGCGCGAATCGAGCTCGGCGGTGCGGTCGTTGACCTGCGTGGCGAGCGAGATGAGCGCCTCGTGGCGCCCGCCCAGCGTGCCGTCGAGGTTCTCGTGCGCCGCGCCAAGGGCGGTGGCGACGCTGGTGATGATGCCGGCCTGCTCGCTGAAGCTCTCGCTGAGCCGGGCCACGTCCTGCAGCACGTCGGTCGAGACCGAGCGCAGGTCGCGGATCTGCTCGTCGAGGCGGGTCGAGGCAAGGCGGCTCGCCTCGTCGACATTGGTGACGGTCGAGCGGAAGGCGCCGAGGCGCTCGGTGATGGTCTTCTCGATCTCGGCGAGGTTGGTGACCGAGCTGGCGAGCACGTCCTGAAGCTGGACGTTGACCTCGCCGAGCCGCTCCAGCAGGCCGGACACGTCGCCCTGCAGCGCCTCGTTGGTGGCGGCGATCTCCGACACCGCCGCGCGGCCGCTCTCGGCGATCGCCGAGATGAGCCCGCTGCCGCGGCCTTCCAGCGAGTTCGAGAACTCGTCGGCGAGGCGCGCGAACTCGGTCGAGGCAAGCTCGGTGGCCCGGCGGGCGCTGTCGACGAACTGGGCGCCGCGGCCGTCGAACTCGGTGAGCAGGGAGTTGCCGGCCTGCGCGATCTCCTGCGTGACCTGTCCGCCGATCTGCTGCAGCGAGGACGAGACCTCGCCGGTGATCTGCTGCAGGGAGTTGTTCACGTCGCCGCTGACCGCCTGGATCGAGGAGGTCAGCTCGCCGCCGATGTTCTGCAGCGAGGAGGTGACTTCGCCGCTGATCTGCTGGAGCGAGGCGACGACCTCGCCGCTCAGCTGCATGAGCTGGTCGGCGCGGCTGCTGGTGGTGGTCTCGAAGGCCGAGACGATGGCGTCCGAGCGCACTTCCAGCGTGTTCAGCAGTTCGTCGCTGGCGCGCATGATGTCGGTGATGGCGCCGTTGCGGGTGTTGTCCAGCGCCTGCACCAGACCTTCGCGGTGGTCGTCGATGGCGGTGAGCAGCTCGGTGCTGGCGCGGGCGATCTCGCTGGTGATGCCGATGCTGCGGTCTTCCAGCGCCGCGAGCAGGCCGTTGCCGCGCTCCTCGACGATGCGGGCGATCTCGTCCGTGCGGCTGTCGAACAGCGAGGTGACCTCGCCAGCGCGGTCGACCAGCGTGCGGCTGACATTGTCGACCAGCGTGGTGAGGCTGTTCTCGATCTCGGTCGCCTCGTTGCGAAGCTGGCCGGCGACGGCACCGATGCGCTGGCCGAGCAGGTCGGCCATGGCGGCGCCGCGCACCTCGACGGAGGTGGCCACATTGTCGATGCGGCCGATGATGGTCTCCTCGAAATTGCCGACGCGGTCGTCGAGCGTCGAGGCGATTTCCTGGGCGCGGGCGGCCAGTGTGCGGTCGGCCTGCTCGATGTGCTGCGAGAGCTGCTCGGTGATGGCGCCGGCGCGGTCGTCGAAGAAGCCGTTCAGCATCTCCAGCGAATGGCTCATCGCCTCGTTGGCCTGGCGCGCGCCTTCCGAGAGGGTCTGGGCGAATTCGACGGTGCGGCTGCCCAGCGTCTCGTTGAGGCCGTCGACGCCACGGTCGAGCACGCCCTCGATGTTGGCGATGCGCATGTCGAGCGAGGCCGCGACCTGCTCGGCCTTGGCCGAGACCTGATCGTCGAAGCCGGAGAGGTTGGTGTCGATGGCGCGGGTGACGGCCTCGACGCGGTCGGCGATGCGCTGGACCAGCTCGACGCCCTGGGTCTGCAGCACGCCGTCGAAATCGGCGAGCCCGTCGACGATCTGGCGGCCGAGCGCGGCGCTGTCGCCGGAGATGCGCTCGGCGATCTCGGAGCCGCGCACGCCCACCACGTCCTCGAAGGCGCGCAGCTGGTGCTCAAGCTGCTCGCGCACATGGTCGCCACGGATCGAGAGGTCGGAGGAGAGGATGTCGGCGGCCTCGCGGAACTGCTCGGTGACGCGGGCGCCATTGATGGCGAGGTTCTGCGCCGCCTCGGCGCCGACCTGCGCCAGTTGCTCGGTCAGCACCTGGCTGCGGTAGTCGATGTCCTGCGAGACGCGGCCGGCGGCCTCGGCGAGGGTGTCGTGAATGCCGGTGCCGGCCTGCGAGAGCTGGTGGACGACGCGCTGGCCGGTCTCGCCCAGCAGGCGCTCGAGCTCGGCGCCGCGCACGGCGACGGCGTCGTAGATGCGGTTGCCGGTGTCGGCGATGCGGTCGGCGAGGTCGTCGCCGCGCACGGTGATGGTGTCGGCGACGCGGTTGCCGGTCTCCTCCAGCTTGCGCACGACGTCGCCGCCGCGCACCGAGAGGTCGAGCACGAGGGCGTCGCCGGTGCTCTTGAGGGTCTGGTTGACCTCGCTGGCGCGGATGGCGATCTCGTCGGCGAGGCGCGTGCCGGTGTTGACCAGCGCGTCGGTGATCTCGTCCGAGCGCGCCGACAGCGTGGCGGTGAGGTTGTGGGTGGTGGCGGCGAGCTTGTCGCCCATCTCCTCGGTGCGCAGGTTCACCACGTGCGACAGCTCGGCGGCGGTGCGCAGCAGCCGGTCGCCGATCTCGTCGGTACGGGTGGCCAGCGTGTCGGTGAGGTTCTCGGTGACGCCGGAGAGCTGGCGGCTGATTTCGTCGGTGCGGGTGGCCAGCGTGTCGGTGAGGCGCTCGGCGACCCCCGACAGGCGGTGGCTGATCTCGTCGGTGCGCGTCGCCAGCGTGTCGGTGAGGTTCGAGGTGACCCCGGACAGGCGGTGGCTGATCTCGTCGGTGCGCGTCGCCAGCGTCTCGGACAGGTCCGAGGTGACGCCGGACAGGCGCTGGCTGATGTCGTCGGCCTGCACGGAGAGCGTCGAGATGAGGTGCTCGCTGGCGTCGGACAGGTTGGTGTTGACTTCCGAGCCGGTGGCCTGGAGGCGGTCGATGAGGTCGCCGCCCTTCTCGGACAGCGCCTCGATGATGGTGTCGCCGACGCGGCCAAGGGCGAGCGTGATGTGCTCGCCCTTGTCGGAGAGGGTGGTCGCCACGCGGTCGGCGGCGATCATCACCGTCTCGTTTATGCGTTCGCTGACGCTGCCCACTTCCTGCGCGAAGGCATAGTGGGAGGTGGCGATGGATTCCCGGATGTGCTCGGTCTGCGCGAGAATGGCGTCGCGCTCGCCCTGCAGGCGCTCGACCAGCTGGTGCATGCGGCGGCTGTTGTCGTCATAGGCCTCGGCGAGCGCGGCGACTTCGCTGCGCACGAAGGCTTCCGCCTCGCTGGCGCGGCTGGCGGCCTGCTCGAGGCCGGCGAGCTGCTCAAGCCCGGCTCCGGCCATCACGCTCGGCGCGGCGGCCGGCGCCACCGGGGCGGGCTGGGCGACCGGGGCGGGCGCGGGGACGGGCTGCGGCTCGGCGAGACGGATGGCGACCTGCGCCATCGAATGGGCGACGATGCGCATCTCCTGCATGCGGCGCACCATGGCGGCCAGCACGAAGAAGAACACCGGCGGGACGACGAGGGCGGCGACGCTGCTGAGGAAGCCCGGCGTGGCGATCAGCGTCTCCAGCGCCGGGAAGGGGCGGCCATACTGCGCATAGAGCAGGGCGCCGCCGGCACCGATCCAGGCGACCGAGGCGAAGGCGGCGAGGAAATAGGGGGCCGGCGAGGGGCGGCGCTGCAGTGCGGAAAGCAGCTGGCCGATGCTCTGGCGGTCGTCATTGGCCGCGCGGCGGCCCTGCGAGGCCGACTGGCGCGGCTCGCCGCGCGGGCCTTCGGTGGCGGCGTCGAAGCGCGAAGCGTCGGTGCGGGTCTCGCCACGCGGAAGGGCGGCGGCGACGCCACCGGCGATCGCGCTGCCCGCCATGGCGGCGGCGAGGGGGTCCACGCTCGGGGCCGGCTTGCTGCCGGAGGCCTCATTGGGAGAGGCGAAGTCGAAATTCGGTTCGTCGCTGCGCTCGGAGGCCTCGAGCGAGGGGGAGTCGAGCGTGGCGTCCTGAAGTTCGAAGGCGGCGCGGCCCAGCGTGTCGGCGGGATCGGCATCGTTACCGAACAGGTCGAGGTCGCTGAGATACAGGGAGGCGTCGACGCTGCCCTCGTCGTCGTCTTCCGTTCCCGAGCGGTTTTCGATGCGGGGGCCGTCCGGCTCGCGGGCCGGCGGCAGCTCGAATTCGTCATGGTCCCCGGTCTCCGGGGCGGCGTACCCGTCATCGCTCGTCAGGTCGAGACTCAGGGCCTCCTCGATGGCCGACAATGCGGCCTCCGCGGGATCCTGGTGAACCTTCTTCGTATTCGTCGACATGGGCAGACGCCTCCGGTCCGTACGCTACTCCGACCGGCTTTCGCCGTCGGGCCGGGGTTTCGCGAGATGTGGCCTCCCCGTCCGCCCGGATAAGTCGGGCACTTGACGAGAGGAAAGCCAGTCCCCCGCACCGTTATCCTACGCTCTTGATGTATAAAAATGGAACTGGGGTTAATGCAGCGATTTGAGTTATCGTTAACGGCCTGTTCATCATGTCCGGAAACGTTTGATTCACACACATTGCGGCACTGCACGCAAGCAGGTCCGGGTCGGCGAATCGCCTCACGCTTCCGTGCCCGCACGGCCATGGCGGAGGTGCTGGCATTCCATGCCGGCCGAGGCTATCTAGAGCGGCCTCCTTATAGCCCTTCAAGAACATCGAAGCCTTTCCCCATGCCCAAGATCACCTACATCGACGCCGCCGGCACCGAACGCGTGGTCGACGCGCCGGTCGGCTCCACCGTCATGGAAGCCGCGATCCGCAACGGCGTGCCGGGCATCGACGCCGAGTGCGGCGGTGCCTGCGCCTGTGCCACCTGTCACGTCTATGTGGACGAAGCATGGCAGGCGGCGACCGGCGAGCCGGGTCCGATGGAAGAGGACATGCTCGATTTCGCTTCCGACGTGCAGCCCAACTCGCGCCTGTCCTGCCAGATCAAGGTGACGGACGCGCTGGACGGGCTGATCGTGCGCACGCCCGAGCATCAGGGCTGACACGTCATAGCTGACGTGTCGGGGCCGGCGCGCTTCAGGGCTGCGTCTCCTCGTTCCGGCTGACCAGTCCCGACGCCACGTCGGTGAGTGCCGGCGCGGGCAGGGCGGCGAACGGCATCGGCCGCGTCACGTCGATGGCGGCGAGCCCGAGCCGGGCCGTCAGCAGCCCGTTGACCACGCCTTCGCCGAGCCGGGCCGAGAGCTTGGCGGCGATGCCGTGCCCCACCACCTGCTGGATCAGCGAATCCCCCGCCGCCATGCCGCCGGTGACGGCGAGATGGGCGACCACCTGCCGGAACAGCCGCACCATGCCGAGCGCGCCCGGCCGCCCGCCATACAAATAGGCGAGCTGGCGCACGAGGCCGATGGCGGTCAGCAGTACGAAAATCAGGTCCACCGCCGCGCGCGGCGAAACCGCCGTGACGACAGAGACGCGCCGGGCGGCGTTCGACACCAGCCGCGTGGCCTCGGCGTCCAGTGGCCCCATGAGCTGGCGCTCGGTGAGGCGGACGAGGTCGGCGCCGTCGATGATGGCGCCGAGGTGGCTCTTCAGCTCGGTGCGGGCGCGGAACAGGCGCGGCGAAGACTCGGCGATAGCGAGAAGCTCCCCCGTCACCTTTTCGGCGAGCCGGCGGTCGTCCTTCTCCAGCGCGCTCGCGGCCTCGGTGCGCAGATGGTTGAGCGTGCGCAGCCGCATCAGCCCGAACACCTCGCGCGCCAGTATGGCAAGGCTCGCCAAAGCGAGCGCGGCGGCAAAGCCCAGCCCGGCATAGCCGAGCCAGTCGGCCCGCGCGAACAGGTCCTCGATCAGCTTGGAGACGGCGAGCCCGGTGCCGAGGCTGACCAGCCCGCCGAGCCCGGTCCAGAACAGCGTGCCCCAGCGCGAGGTCTTCGGCGGGGCGGGCGGCAGGGCGGGGGCCTCGTCCGCCACCTCGACGGGGGCGGGCGTGACCACCACCGCGCCGCGCCGCACGGGGCCGCCATCGCCGGCGAGCACGACGTCGGGGTCGTCGAGACGGAAGGCCTGCGGACGGCGCGGGGTGCGTTCGTTCATCGGTTGCTATTTCAGCCGGTCGCCGAGGAGGAATTCCAGCGCGCGATCCAGACGTATATGGGGCATCGGCAGAGCGAGGCCATCGGCGTTGCGCTCGACCTCGGGCGGGCGGAAGCGCAGGAAGCGGAAATCCCCGCCCGCCGCGTCGGAAAGTCCGCTGAAGCCGTGGGCGGGGTCGAACAGCGCGGCCGGGTTCTCGGGCAGGTCGCCGGGAAAGACGGCGGCCTCGGCCAGCCCGTCGAAATCGTCGGCGCCGTGCTGGCCGGCCTCGGGCACGCCGACAATGGCGGGCAGATGGACGCGCCCGCGCTTCACCATCGCCTCGCGCGTCGCCCGCACAGCGGAAAGCGCCACCACGTCGATCTCCGCGCCGGCGTCGTGTGCCCGCGCCAGCGCCCGCTCGACGAGGCGGCGCAGGATCGCCTCCAGCGGGTCGTGGCTGGTGTGGTGCAGATGGTCGGCCTTGGTGGCGGCGAACAGCACGCGGCCGATGCGGTGGCGGAACAGGGCGGAAAGCCAGGAGTTCCGCCCGGTGCGGAAGGCGGCGAGGATGCCGTCCAGCGCCGCTTCGAGATCCGCCAGCGCCGCCGGGCCGGCATTGAGCGCCGAGAGTACGTCGATCAGCACGATCTGGCGGTCGAGCCGGGCGAAATGGTCGCGGAAGAAGGGGCGGACGATGCGCTCCTTATACGCCTCGAAGCGCCGCTGCATCATGGCGTGCAGCGAGCCGGCCGGGGCCTCGGCGCCTTCGGAGAGGTCGAGCGGGGCGAAGGTGAGGGCGGGCGAGCCTTCCAGGTCCCCCGGCATCAGGAACCGGCCGGGCGGCAGCAGGCTCATCGAGACGGTCTCGGCGCGGCAGGCGGCGAGATAGTCGGTGAACAGGCCCGCCAGCCGGCGCGCCTCGGCCTCGTCCGCCGGGGCGTCGGCATCGACGCTCTCCAGCGCGGCGAGGAAGGGGCCGGCCAGCACCCGCCGCGCCGGGGCGCGGGCGAGCAGCAGGCTGCGGGCCGAGAATTCCGCGAAATTCTGGTCGAGCAGCGGCAGGTCGAGCAGCCACTCGCCGGGATAGTCCACGATGTCGAGGGTGAGGGTGCGCCGGCCGCCGCGCGCGGGAGCGTAGTCGATGGCGAGCCGCAGCTCGCTGATGCGCCGCGTCGATTCAGGCCAGCGGCGGTCGTCGACCAGCGTCGCCAGATGCCCCTCATAGTCGAAGCGGGGCACGCCGTCGTCGGGCTGCGGCTCCAGCCGCGCGCCGGCGATGCGACCCTCATGCATGGCGCGGAAGACCGGCAGCCGCCCGCCGCGCGTGAGCGCGTGCACAAGCGCGGTCGTGAAAACGGTCTTGCCGGCCCGCGAGAGCCCGGTGATGCCGAGCCGCAGGGTCGGGCTGGCGAAGTCCTCGGCGCGGTCGATCACCGTGCGCGCCGTGAGGAGCGCCTCGTCGAGCAGCCAGTCGAGCCGTGAGGCCACGTCTACTCCTTGTCCTTCTCGACGCCGAGCGCGCGCGGCGTGACGAAGCGTTCGAGCGTGCCGCGCCCCGGGCGCAGATCCGCCCAGCGCTCGATGGGCACGTCGATGACGGCGAGCGCGCCGGTAGGGTACTTCGGCAGCACCTTGGCGCGCTGCTCGCGGCGCAGCAGCGCGGCGGCGAACGCCTCCATGCCGGGATTGTGCCCAAGGATGAGAAGCGGCGAGAACGCCTCCTGCCCGCGCACGAGCCCCAACAGGTGCTCCGACGGCGCTTCGTAGATGGCCTGCTCGTAGACGGGCTGGACATGGGTCGGCCAGCCGCGCGTGGCGATCTCCCAGGTCTCGAGGGTGCGCCGGGCCGGCGAGACCAGCGCGCGCGCCGGCAGCAGGGCCTCGTCCGCCATATAGGCGCCGATGGCCACAGCCCCGCGCCGGCCGCGCGCGGCGAGCGGACGCTCGATGTCGGGCACGCCCTCGGGCCAGTCGGACTTGGCGTGGCGGAGCAGCAGGAGGCGGAGCATGGGGGCAGCGTTCCGGTGAGCGGTTACGAACATATAGGCAGGCTCGCCCCGCATGCGAGCGGCGGGCTGCGTCGCTTGTGTGACACCAAATTCGTTAAGTGACTTTTCGGCAACCACAGGCAGCGTAGGGTACTGTATTGAATAACGACGTGGTTCACAGGATGGCGACAATGCGTGCAATCGGCTGGGCGGGTGTGGTGTTGGTCGCCGGGACGATGGGGCTGTCGACGTCGGCGGTTCGCGCCGCCGATCCCGCCTATGAAACCGATCCGACTTACGCCAAGGCGGAAGCGACCAATCGCGAATGGACGCTCACCCTGGGCGGCTACGTGATGGGGCAGCCCACCTGGTCCGGCTCCGACGAATACGAGTTCGGCTTCAAGCCGATCATCAGCGTCACCCGCGCCGACCGGCTGAGCCGCTTCTCCAGCTTCAATGACAACCCCAGCATCGCGCTGTGGGACACCGGCGTGTTCGAGGCCGGCGTCGTCGGCAAGTTCGACTGGAGCCGCGATTCGAGCAGCGCCCGCGCTCTGTGGGGCCTGAACGACGTCGACTATGCCTTCGAGGTCGGCGGCTACGCCCAGTGGTTCCCGGCCGACTGGCTGCGCCTGCGCGGCGAACTGCGCTACGGCTTCGGCGGCTTCGACGGCGTGGTGGCGGACATCGCGCTCGACGCCATCCATTTCAGCCCTGAACTGTGGGGCGCGACCTTCTCGGCCGGCCCGCGCATGACGCTGGCGAGCTCGGGCTACATCGACGCCTATTACGGGATTACCCCGTACGAATCGCTGAACGCCACCGCGCTCGGCAACCCGCTGGCGCCCTATCAGGCGGGTGGCGGCATCTATTCGGTGGGTTTCGGCGGTCAGGTGCTCAAGCGATTCACCGAAAACATCACCGGCTCGGTCTTCGCCGAGTACAAGTACCTGATGGACGCGGCGGCAGACAGCCCGCTCGTTGTGCAGAACGGCGACCGCAACCAGTTCCAGGCCGGCGTCTCGCTCTCCTACACCTTCTTCCTCGGCTTCGAATAACGGCCGTCCTTCGCGGGCGGCAGGCCTGTGCCCGCGTCCGGCACGGCGTTGCTGCGTCCTGGCGGGATGCCTCGAATCGGCGCGCAAGCTGCTGAAAAATCCAGCATTTCGTGTCGCGTTGATGACGCTGACAGATGTTGTGCCGGGCAAGGCGTGGCGATATAAGCTCCGCCCGACAGGGGTGCCCCCGCAACACGAGGACGAAGGCCGATGTCGATCGAGATCGACCAGGAGTACCGCCCCCGCGAGGACGAGCCTTTCATGAACGAGCGGCAGCGGGAGTATTTCCGCCAGAAGCTGCTGCAGTGGAAGGACGACATCCTGCGCGAGGCGAAAGAGACGCTGCAGCACCTTCAGGACGAAAACCAGAATCACCCCGACATCGCCGACCGTGCCTCTTCCGAGACCGACCGCGCGATCGAGCTCAGGGCGCGGGACCGCCAGCGCAAGCTGATCGCCAAGATCGACTCGGCGCTGGAGCGGATCGACGACGGCTCCTACGGCTATTGCGAGGAGACCGGCGAGCCGATCTCGCTCAAGCGCCTCGAAGCCCGGCCGATCGCCACGCTGTCGATCGAGGCCCAGGAGCGCCACGAGCGGCGCGAGCGCGTCTACCGCGACGATTGACGGCAGCCGGCTCGGTGCCCGGTGCGCGCTGTACGGGTTGAGTTGAAACGTCCTTGAATCGAAACGGCGATCTGCCACGCAGATCGCCGTTTTCTTTTGCTCGGATGATCGGGCGCGTGCGCGCCGCGCGCGGGCGGGACGTCCCCGGTCAGGGGCGCCGGCCGCGCCCAAGGAGATTCGCCATCTCCTCCTCGAACGGATCGGACGATTCCGCTGCCGGCTCGACGGGCGCGCGCAGTTCCGGCGCCCGCAGTTCCGGTGCGCGCGGCTCGGGCGCGCGGGCCTCCGGGATACGCGCTTCCGGGATACGCGGTTCGGGAATGCGGGCCTCGCCTGTCCGGACTTCGCCTGCCCGGATATCGGCGGCGCGGAACTCGGCGGCGCGGAAGTCGGTGCCGCGCAGGTCGGGTGCCGGCACGGCGGGCACCATCGGCGCGGCCTCGGCGGATTCCGTGCGCGGACGCTCCTCGGCGGCGCGAGGCGGGACGACCGGCGGGATCACGCGCTCGGCCTCGGCCGGTTCTGCGGCAGGGCTGCGCCGCACGGGCGCGATTTCGGGAGCGACGGGACGGCGCAGCGCCTCCTCCAGCTCATCGGCCATGCCGGCGAGCGAGGGGTCGAGCTTGGCCGACAGGCGCGGCGCCGGCTCGGCCGCGCGGGGCGGCGGGGCGGCGCGGCGGGGCGGCGGCGTGGGGGCGGGCGCCGGCTCAGTGATTTCCGGCGCCGGGGGAACCGCCGGCCGGCGGGACAGGGCGGCGGCGAGCTCGGCGTCGACCGTCATCTCGCGCGGCGGCAGCTGCGGCGGCTGTGGCGGGGTACGCGGCGCCACGGGCGCGGCAACCGGGGCGGGTGCCGGCGCCGTCGGGCGCTGCGGGGGCTCGGCCGGGCGGGCGGGCGCCATGCGCGGCTCGGGCGCAGGAGCGGCAGCCGGCGGCGGTGCCGCGCGCGGATCGCGGGCGACCGGCGCGGGTTCGCGCTGCGCGCGCGGGGCCTCGCCGACCGGCTCGCGCAGGCGGACGCTCGGAATGCCGCTCTCCACGAGGAAATCGCTGCCGCCGCCGAGAATGACCAGATGCTGGATCTCGTCGCGCTGGATCAGCACGAGGCGCCGATTCTCGTCGATCTGCACCTGGTCGATCACCGCCAGCCTATGGCCGGCGACAAGCCCGTGGTTGCGGTGGCCATGACCGCGGCGACCGATCAGCACGACCAGAATCGCCACCAGTGCCAGCACGGCCAGCACGGCGAGAGCCAGCCCAACCGGACCCAGTCCCGACATCATTTCCAACATGGCCACATCTCCGCCAAGCGCGGTCCGGGGGCGCATTGCCCTCCGGCCCGCCGGGTACACGTGCCTCCTTTGTGTCGCGGAAGGCCGCTTCCGGCAAGTCCCGGCGAAACGCGGGGCGCCGACGGGACTCGCGCGACGCGGATAAGCCCAATCGGCCCTTGCTCCCAGGGGCCGGGTCGGGCACCAAGAAGGCGAGGTTGAATCGCCCTCGCGCCGCTTCGGCCGCGCAGGGCTTCTGGCTAGGACATGGCGGACAGCGGACCCGACGATCCCACGCTCGACCGGCCCGAGATCGGCGGCAGCATCCGGCTGGTGCTGCTTGTCGCCCTCGCGCTCGTGGGCGCCGTCGTCTCGCTGCTGCTGCTCGGCCGCGACCGCGCCGACCCGTGGATCATCGGCCTGCTGACGGTGCTCGCCGTCGTCGGCGTGTTCGCGCTGTTCGCCTATGCCACCGGCCTGCTGCGCTTCGGCCTTCCGGACGCGCGCGACGAACTGGCCCGCCGCATCGTCGACAGCGCGCCGGACGGGGTGAGCATCGTCGACCCGCTGGGGCGGGTGCTGTACGCCAATCCGCGCTATTACGAGATCACCGGCGCCGCCTCGCCGCAGGAGGCGCGTCCTGTCGAACGCCTGTTCACCAGCGATCCTGATGCCTCAGAGGCGGTCTACCGGCTCGCGCAGGGCGTGCGCGAGGGCAAGACGCTGACCGAGGAAGTGCGTATCGCCGGTCCCGGCCAGCCGGTGCGCTGGCTCAAGCTCGGGGCGCGGCCGGCGGCCGGGGGCGGGCGCGGCCCACGGGCCGCCGTGTGGACGGTGAGCGACCTCACCCGCGAGCGCGAGCGGCAGGAGACCGCCTTCCTCGAGCTCCAGCACGCCATCGACTATCTCGACCACGCCCCGGCCGGCTTCTTCTCGGCGGCGGGCGGGGCGATCCACTATATCAACGCGACGCTGGTCGACTGGCTGGGCTACGACCTCGCCGAGTTCGGCCCCGGCGGACTCTCCGTCGCCGACATCGTGCCCGGCCCGGCGGCGGCGCTGCTGACCGGCATGGCGGCGCTGCCCGGCGGCGTGCGCACCGAGGTTCTCGACCTCGACCTGCGGCGCAAGAACGGTCAGACCCTGCCGGTGCGGATCTGGCACCGTGTCGCCTATGCCTCGGACGGCACGCCGGGCGCCTCGCGCACGCTGGTCGTCAACCGCTCGCGCGAGGACAACGCCGCCGATCCCGCCCGCGCCGCCGAGGTGCGCTTCGCCCGCTTCTTCCATAATTCGCCCGTCGCCATCGCCGAACTGGACGCGCAGGGGCGGATCGTGCGCGCCAACGCCATGTTCGCCCGCCTGTTCGGCGGCCGCGAGGGCGAGCGCCGGCGCCTCGTCGACGTGGTGACGGATGCGGCGCGGGTGCCGCTGGAAGCGGCCATCGCCGCCGCCGTGGTCGGTCAGGCGCCATCCGCGCCGGTCGATATCGGCCTCGACCGCGAGGGCGGGCGCTCGGCGCGCTTCTATTTCGCCTCGGTGGAGGAGGGCGGCGCCGCCCATGAGGCGGTCATCGTCTATGCGATCGAGACGACGGAGCAGCGCGCGCTGGAGGCGCAGTTCGCCCAGTCGCAGAAGATGCAGGCGGTCGGCCAGCTCGCCGGCGGCGTGGCGCACGACTTCAACAACGTGCTGACCGCCATCATCGGCTATTCCGACCTGCTGCTGGCCAATTCGCGCCCGACCGACCCGTCCTTCCAGGACGTGATGCAGATCAAGCAGAACGCCAACCGCGCGGCGGGCCTCGTGCGCCAGCTCCTCGCCTTCTCGCGCCGGCAGACGCTGCGCCCGCAGGTGCTGCGGCTCGGCGACGTGATGAGCGATCTCACCATGCTGCTGCGCCGCCTGCTCGGCGAGCGCGTGAAGCTGGAGGTGAAGGAGGAACGCGACCTCTGGCCGGTGAAGGCGGACCTGAACCAGTTCGAGCAGGTCATCGTCAACCTCGCGGTCAATGCCCGCGACGCCATGCCGGACGGCGGCACGCTGACCATCCGCACCGCCAATGTCACCGCCGCGCAGGCCGAGCAGTTCGTCGAGGCCGGGCTGCCGGCGGCGGATCATGTGCTGGTCGAAGTGGCGGACACCGGCACCGGCATTCCCCCGGCCATTCTCGACAAGATCTTCGAGCCCTTCTTCTCCACCAAGGAGGTCGGCAAGGGCACCGGCCTCGGCCTCTCCACCGTCTACGGCATCGTCAAGCAGACCGGCGGCACGCTGCAGGTGGAGAGCGAGCTGGGCGGCGGATCGGTCTTCCGCGTCTTCCTTCCGCGCCACATTCCCGACGCGGCCGAGCTGGCGCCGCGCGCCGCCGAGCCGGAGCCGGCGCCGAAGGCGACCGACCTCACCGGGCGCGGCACGCTGCTGCTGGTGGAAGACGAGGAGGCCGTGCGCGCCTTCGCCGCCCGGGCGCTGGTCTCGCGCGGCTACCAGGTGCTGGAGGCCGGCTCGGGCATCGAGGCGCTCGAGGTGATGGAGAAGCACGGCGGCGAGGTCGACCTGATCCTCTCCGACGTGGTGATGCCGGAGATGGACGGCCCGACGCTGCTGAAGGAGTTGCGCGGCACCCATCCCGACATCAAGGTGATATTCATGTCGGGTTATGCCGAGGAAGCCTTCGCCAAGAACCTGCCGGAGGGTGCGGATTTCGGCTTCCTGCCGAAGCCCTTCACCCTCAAGCAGCTGATCGAGGCGGTGAAGAAGAGCATGGGCCGCAGCGAATAGCGCGCGGTCGGCCACAGCGTCTGGAGAAACCGATGAACGCCGCGATCGAAGACGTCTTCAAGGCCCTGGCCGCCGACCGCGCTGCGCGCGCGCAGGAGAAGGTGGCGAGCCTGTTCGCCGCCGACCCCGACCGCTTCGCGGCATTCTCCGCCTCGTTCGAGGATATGCTGCTCGATTTCTCCAAATGCTCGCTGACCGCCGGCACGCTCGGCCTGTTGATCGATCTGGCCAAGGCCGCCGGCATCGAGGAGAAGCGCGCGGCGATGTTCGAGGGCGTGCATATCAACGTCACCGAGGACCGCGCGGTGCTGCACACGGCGCTGCGCGACCCCGGCGAGACGCCGCTGGTGGTCGACGGGCAGGACGTGCGCGCCGACGTCGCGGCGGTGCTCGACGCCATGACCGCCTTCGCCGAGGGCATCCGCTCGGGCGCGCTCAAGGGCTGGACCGGCAAGCCGATCACCGATGTGGTGAATATCGGCATCGGCGGCTCCGACCTCGGCCCCGTCATGGCCACCATCGCGCTGTCGCCCTATCACGACGGCCCGCGCGCCCATTACGTCTCCAATGTCGACGGCGCCCATCTCTACGACACGCTGAAGGATCTCGATCCGGCCTCGACGCTGATCATCGTCGCCTCCAAGACCTTCACCACGCAGGAGACGATGGCGAACGCCGCCAGCGCCCGGCACTGGATCGTCGAGGCGCTCGGCGAGGCTTCGGTGGCGAGCCACTTCGCCGCCGTCTCCACCGCGCTGGAGAAGGTCGCCGCCTTCGGCATAGCGCCGGACCGGGTGTTCGGCTTCTGGGACTGGGTCGGTGGGCGCTACTCGGTGTGGTCGGCCATCGGCCTGCCGGTCATGATCGCGGTCGGTTCGGCGCATTTCCGCCGCTTCCTCGCCGGCGGCCACGCGCTCGACACCCATTTCCGCACCGCGCCGCTGGAGAAGAACCTCCCCGTTCTGCTCGGGCTGATCGGCGTCTGGCACCGCGACGTCTCGGGCTACGCCACCCGCGCTGTGATCCCCTACGACCAGCACCTCGCCCGCCTGCCGGCCTATCTCCAGCAGCTCGACATGGAGAGCAACGGCAAGCATGTGACGCTCGACGGCGAACTCGTCGCCCGCGACACCGGCCCGGTGGTGTGGGGCGAGCCGGGCACCAATGGCCAGCACGCCTTCTTCCAGCTCATCCATCAGGGCACCAGCCCGATCCCGGTCGAGTTCCTCATCGCCGCGCATGGTCATGCCGAGGAAGAGGAGCCGGGGCTGAAGCGCCAGCACGCCATGCTGATCGCCAACTGTCTCGCCCAGTCCGAGGCGCTGATGCGCGGACGCACGCTGGAGGAGGCGAAGGCGCAGCTTCTCGCCGCCGGCCGCGACGAGGCGAGCGCCGCGAAGATCGCCCCCCATCGCGTCTTCACCGGCAGCCGCCCTTCCGTCACCATCGCCTATGACAAGCTCGATCCCTACACACTCGGCCGCCTGATCGCGCTCTATGAGCACCGCGTGTTCGTCGAGGGAGCGATCTGGAACATCAACAGCTTCGACCAGTGGGGCGTCGAGCTTGGCAAGGAACTCGCCAGCACGCTGCTGCCGGCGGTGGAGAGCGGCGTCGCACCGGAGAGCCTGTCCAGCTCGGCGGCCGGTTTGTTGCATCATCTGGTGGCGAAGTAGGCTTTCGACGTCACCCCGGACGCCGGCGCGGCCGGCGGTCCGGGAGCGCCTGCCCGTGCCTGCGCGATCCCGGATCGGCCCGCGGCCGTCCGGGATGACGATCCTAGGAGTTCGAGGAAACCATGATCCGCACCGTCGCCACCACGCCCTTCGACGGCCAGAAGCCGGGAACCTCCGGCCTGCGCAAGAAGGTGCCGGTCTTCCAGCAGCCGCACTATGTCGAGAACTTCGTCCAGTCGGTGTTCGACAGCCTGACGGACTTCGAGGGCGAGACGCTGGTCGTCGGCGGTGACGGCCGCTACTACAACCGCGAGGCCATCCAGACGGTGATCAGGATCGCCGCCGCCGCCGGCTTCGGCCGGGTGCTGGTGGGCAAGGGTGGCATCCTCTCGACGCCCGCCGCCTCTGCCGTCATCCGCAAGCATGGCGCCTTCGGTGGCCTCATTCTGTCGGCCAGCCACAATCCCGGCGGCGAGCACGGCGATTTCGGCATCAAGTACAATATCGGCAATGGCGGCCCAGCTCCCGAGCCGGTGACCGATGCGATCTTCGCGCGCTCGAAGGCGATCACGCAGTACCGCATCTCCGACGCGCCCGACGTCGATCTCGACACGCTCGGCCTCACCCGCGTCGAGGACATGGTGGTCGATGTCGTCGATCCGGTGGAGGACTATGCCGAGCTGATGGGGACGCTGTTCGACTTCGACGCGATCCGCGACCTGTTCGGCTCCGGCTTCACCATGCGCTTCGACGCGATGAGCGCGGTGACGGGCCCCTACGCCACCGCCATTCTGGAGGAGACGCTGGGCGCCGCGCCGGGCACGGTGGTACATGGCGAGCCGCTGCCCGATTTCGGCGGCCATCATCCCGACCCCAACCTCGTCCACGCCCACGACCTCTACGAGCGCGTGATGGCGCCGGATGGTCCGGAATTCGGCGCCGCCTCGGACGGCGACGGCGACCGCAACATGGTGGTCGGGCGCGGGCGCTTCGTCACGCCCTCGGACTCGCTCGCCATCATCGCCGCCAACGCCCATCTGGCGCCGGGCTACAGGGACGGCATCAAGGGCATCGCCCGTTCCATGCCGACCAGCGGCGCCGCCGACCGCGTGGCCGAGAAGCTCGGCGTCAAATGCTACGAGACGCCGACCGGCTGGAAGTTCTTCGGCAATCTGCTCGATGCCGGCCTCGCCACCGTCTGCGGCGAGGAGAGCTTCGGCACCGGCTCGAACCATGTGCGCGAGAAGGACGGCCTGTGGGCGGTGCTGATGTGGCTGAACATCATCGCCGTGCGCCGGCAGGGCGTCGCCGAAATCGTCGCCGGGCACTGGGCGGATTTCGGGCGCAACTACTACACCCGCCACGATTACGAGGAAGTCGATGCCGCCGCCGCCGACGCGCTGGTGGCCGATCTGCGCGCCCGGCTCGCCACGCTGCCGGGCACCGTGATCAACGGCCTCACCGTCGAGAAGGCGGACGATTTCGCCTATCACGACCCGGTCGACGGCTCGGTGACGACGAAGCAGGGCATCCGGGTGTTCTTCGCCGACGGCTCGCGCATCGTCTACCGGCTGTCCGGCACCGGCACGGCGGGGGCGACGCTGCGCGTCTATCTCGAACGCTTCGAGCCGGACGCCGCGCGCCACGACCTCGACACGCAGGACGCGCTGTCCGACCTCGTGGAGATTGCCCGCACCCTGCCGGATATCGAGGGCCGCACCGGGCGCAGCGCGCCGACCGTCATCACCTGAGGCGCGCGACAGGCCACATATAAGCAAAGGGCGGCCCGCAGGCCGCCCTTTTGACGTCGAACGGCCCGCGCTTCAGCGTAGCGAGCCGGTCCAGAGCATTTCGAGCCGTCGCAGCACGCTGAAGGCGATGCCGAGTTCATAGGCTTCCTGATCGTCGCGCCCGCTCTGGTGGTTGTCGTGCATGCCGCGAATGGCGTCGCACAGGCTCTGCGCCTTCGCGGTCAGGCGCAGGCGGGCCGAGCGGCGGTCGCGCAGCGAGGCCGAGCGGTGCACGTAATTGGCGTCGACAAGCTGCTTGAGATTGTAGGAGGCGTTGGAGCCGAGATAGTGGCCGCGCTCCAGCAGGTCGCGCACCGACAACTCGTCTTGGCCGATGGTGAACAGCAGCATGACCTGCGAGGGGCTGATGTCGTCGGTGCCGAGCCGGGTGAGTTCCACCCGCAGCAGGTCGAGGAAGCGCCGGTGCGCCCGCTCGATCAGCCGGGCGATCTCAAGATGCGTGACCGGGACCTGGGTGCCGGAGGAGTCGATGAAGGTGGAGACTGCCGAATAGGTCGGCCGCTGGGCGCCCGCCATTTCCTCCGCTGCGCCCTTCACATCCTTGCCAGCCATCCGCCTCGTCCTTGCGATTGGTCCTCGAACCTACAGCGTCGACCACAACATTGTCTGCGATTCTGTAGCAATTCAGTATGCCACGAACCTGTCGCGCTTTGCTGCGGTGCGATGCGGGAAGTGCCACAAAACGCGGAGATTGCACAAGGATTTCTGAGGCGATCCCCTAAACGAGGTAAAGAAGAAGAGTAGGGCGGCCGCGCTCCCGGCGCGGCTGCCCCCTCCGCGGGCGGCGCGGAGCCTAGTGCTTTTCCTGCAGATGCGCCTCGAGGAACCACAGCGCCTTGTCGAGCGAGCGCGAGGCGGCGGTGAAGATGTCGGCGGTGGTGGCGTCGCCGGCATCGTCGGATTCGTCGATCGCCTTGCGGACATTGTTCGCGACGGTACCGAAGCGCTCGATCAGCTCCTTGAGGTGATCGTGCACGGCGTGGATGTCGACCGGATAGGCCTTGAGCGGCGTCGCGCCGGCGACGACCTGCGTGGTGCCCAGCGCGGTGCCGCCGAGCTGGACCACGCGCTCGGCCATGGTGTCGTTGTGGTCGTCAAGCTCGGTGCGGAAGCCGTCCAGCATCTCGTGCACGGCGATGAACTGCGGGCCCTTGAGATTCCAGTGCGCCTGCTTCGTCGCCAGCGCGAGGTCGATGCCCGCGGCGAGATTGGCGTTGAGCAGTTCGATGGCGACCTTCTTCGCATTGGACGGGACGTTGTTCAGGGTCTTGAAGTCGCTCATGGCTGGTCCTCTGATGATGACGGCGCAAGGATAACCATTACGGCCGCACGGGCGATGCGGAATTGCATCCATGCGCAACAAATTGGCCGTATTGCACGACGTTCAAGTGGCGCTGGCGCCGGTATTCGGGGGCCGCGTCGCGGCCCTTGCCGTCAGCGCGACCGGCGCTCGACGACGCCGGCAAGGACGCACAGAAGCTCGAACATGATGGTCGCGCCGGTCAGTGCGGTGAGGCCCGAGGGGTCGAAGGGCGGGGCGACTTCCACCAGATCGGCGCCGATCAGGTCGAGCCCGTCCAGCAGACGCACCATGGCCTGCGCCTCGCGGGTGGAGAAGCCGCCGATTTCCGGCGTGCCGGTGCCGGGAGCCTGCGAGGGGTCGATGCCGTCAATGTCGAAGGTGACGTAGGTCGGCTTGTCGCCGACGATGGCGCGCGCTTCCGCCATCACGTCCTCGACCCCGCGCGCGATCAGTTCCTCGATGAACACGATGCGCACGCCGACCTCGCGCGCATAGTCGTAATTGCCGGCGTCCGAGATCGCCCCGCGCAGGCCGATCTGGATGAACCGCTTCGGGTCGACCAGCCCTTCCTCGATGGCGCGGCGGAACGGGGTTCCGTGGGTGTAGCGGGCGCCGTTGAAGAAGGTGTCGTAGGTGTCGGAATGGGCGTCGAACTGGATCAGCCCGACCGGGCCGTCCACTGCCAGCCCGCGCAGGATCGGCAGGCTGATCAGGTGGTCGCCGCCGGCGGTCAGAGGCAGGGCGCCCGCCGCCTTCACCCCGGCATAGTGGCCCGAGATGAGATCGAGCGAGCGCATCAGGTCGAACGGATCGGTGATGACATCGCCGCAATCGGCCACCCGGACGCGGTCATAGGGCGAGAGGCCGGTGACGTGATGCACGCGGCGCATCAGGCTCGACTGGTTGCGCAGTTCGCGCGGCCCGTGCCGGGTGCCCGCCCGGTTGGTGACGCCGAGGTCGAAGGGCAGGCCGAGAATCGCGATGTCCACCTCGGACGGCTCGGCCACCGGCAGGCGCATGAAGGTGGGAAGGCCCGCATAGCGCGGGATGCTGCCGGAATCGAGCGGTTCGAACTTGTCCGTCATGTCACTGCCTTGGCGGGCCTTCGTGCCCGTGCTGAAAAACGATGCCGGTGTCCCGGCCCGGCTGCGCCGCAGGCGGGGCGCCGTGTTTCTCTCCTGGGTCCCGGATCGGCGCCGCGCGTCGCGCGGCTTGTCCGGGAAACGGGATCACATCCCGAATTCCTTGCGGATGGCGGCGGAGATGCGGGTCACGTAGTCCTCCATCAGCCATTCGCCCTTCTCGGCGGTAGAGCCGATGGCGACCGCCAGCACGCCGGAGGGCGGCAGGCCGAAATCGGCCGGCACCGGGAAGCGGTCATAGGGCGGGAAGGTCGCCGGCCCGTCGTTCGGCGCCTTGTCCATCTCCACCAGCTCGGGCCGCAGCAGCAGCATGAGCGAGGTTTCGAGCAGGCTGGCATGTTCAAGGTCGATGCCGGGGAAACCGTCCGGGAACAGCCGGTCGAGCGTCGCGCGCCGGGCGAACTCCCAATATTCCAGCCGCATCACGTCGAAGCCGGTGATGCCGTCGCGGGCGATCTCGCGCAAGGCGAGGTCGAGCCCCTCGACGGACGGCCAGCAGTTCTCGTAATGGCCGTTCACCACGATGAGCCGGCGCACGCCCTGCCGCGCGAGGTTGCGGATGACGTCGCGCACCACCAGCGAAAAGGTGTGGGCGTCGAGGCTGAGCGTGCCGGGAAACACCTCGCCGCCGCCCGAGCGCGGCATCGACTTGCAGCCATAGTTCACCGTCGGCGCCACCAGCCCGCCGACCTCGCGGGCAACCCGCTCGCACACCCCGGTAGGCAGCACCACGTCGACATTGAGCGGCAGATGGGGCCCGTGCTGCTCGGTGGAGCCGAGCGGCAGCAGCACCGGCGCGCCAGCGGCGATCTTCGCCGCGAATTCCGGCCAGCTCAGTTCGTCGAGACGCACGCTGTCGACCATTCCGTTCCCCTGTTCCGTGTCTGTGCGGTCAGTGCATCGCCGCGCCGCCATCGACGCTGATGCACTGGCCGGTGATGAATCCGGTCGCGCGGCTGGCCAGGAAAAGCACCGCCTGCGCGACCTCCTCGGGCCGGCCGACGCGTCCCAACGGGTTGCCCGTCTCCAGCCGCTTGATGTCGTCGCTCAGATTGTCGAAATCGAGCAGCGGCGTGTCGACCGGCCCCGGCGCGATGGCGTTGACAAGCACATGCGGGCCCAGCTCGCGCGCCCAGGAGCGGGTGAGTGTGAGCACGGCGCCCTTGGTGCCGGCATAGCCGGAGAAGCCGGCACGGCCGAGATAGGCAAGCTCGGAGGCGATGTTGATGATGCGCCCGCGTATCGGCGGCTCGCCGCTGAAATGGCGCAGCGCCTCGCGCGCCATCAGGATCGGCCCGCGCACATTGACCGCCGCCATGCGCTCATAGGTGGCGATGTCGAAGCTGGCGAGCGGGGTCTCCACGCAGATGCCGGCGCAATTCACCACCACGTCGAGCCCGCCGAGTTCGCGCAGCGCTGCCTCCATGCCGCCGGCGACGGCGGCCTCGTCCGCGACATTGGTGAGGATGGTGGGCCAGGTCGTCGTCTGCTCGGGCGGGTGCAGGTCGAAGCCGACGACCTTGGCCCCGGCGGCGCTGAGCGCGTCGGCGCTGGCCCGGCCGATGCCGCTCGCCGCGCCGGTGACGATGACACGCAGTCCCTTGTGCGGCGCTACCATGAGCCTTCTCGCCGTTCGGCGCGCGCGTGGCGTTCGGAAGGGATCGGACGGCGCGGCACGAGCGACTCCTCAGATGGGCATCATCATGCTCCGACAAAGTCACTTCAAGGAAAATAGGATTTAGTGAAAGATTGCATCGGCAATCGTCGATACGAATCCAGCCCCGCCCGATCACGCTTCACGGATCCCCGCATGCGCCGCCTCGACAATATCGACCTGCGTCTCCTGCGCGTCTTCGTGGTGCTGGCGGAGGAGGGCGGCTTCCAGGACGCGCAGATCGCGCTGAACCTTTCGCAGTCGACGCTCTCCACCCATCTCGCCGCGCTGGAACGCAAGCTCGGCGGCCAGCTCTGCGAGCGCGGGCGGGCCGGCTTCCGGCTGACGCCGTTCGGCGACTCCACGCTCGCCGCCACCAAACGGCTGTTCGAGGACATCGAGGCGTTCCATGGCCGCGTCGGCCGCGACCAGCGCCGGCTGGTCGGCCGGCTGCGGGTCGGCATCGTCGACGGCGTGGTGACGAGCCCGCAGCTCGGGCTGCAGACCGCGCTGGCGCGCTACATGGACTATGCGTCCGAGGTGTTCGTCGATCTCGAACTCGGCACCCCGCTCGATCTTGAGCGCGCGCTGATGGACGGCGCCCGCGACGTGGTGGTCGGCCCGTTCTCGCAGAAGGTGCCGGGCATCACCTATGTGCCGCTGCACCGCGAGCCACAGGCGCTCTATTGCGGGCGCGGCCATCCGCTGTTCGATCTGCCGGCCGCCGAGATCGGCCATGCCCGCATCGAGGAGGCGCTGTTCTCCGTGCGCCGCTACCGCCATCTCGACGACCTGTACCGGGTGAACCATCCGCGCGCGAGCGGGGCGATCATGCAGATGGAGGCGCAGGTGATGATGATCCTGTCCGGCCGCTTCATCGGCTACCTGCCGCGCCACATCGGCGAGGACTGGGCGGGGCGGGGGCAGATGCGGGTGCTGCGGCCGGAGAGCTACGGCTTCGATTCCGTGCACTTCGCCGCCACGCGCCGGCTCAAGGGCGAGCAGCCCCTGGCCGATGCCTTCATCCGCGAACTGAAGGCGATGGCCCGCCAACTGCCCGAGCCGGCCCGCGCGCCGGAGGCCGCGCTCCCGGCTCAGGCCAGCCGGTAGATCCAGTCGGGCAGGATGTAGCGCCGGCCGACGAAGACGAAGCCGAGCGGCACGCCGCCATTGTCGATCACGCTGTCGCGCAGGGCGATGGCGGGCGCCTTGCGGGTCTTCTCGGCGCGCAGCATCAGCACGTTGCCGTCGACCAGCTCCTCGAAGCGGTGGCCGACCGCCTCGGCGTCGCGCGCCGTGCCGCAGACGACGATGGCCTCGAAGGTGGCGCCGAGTTCGTCCATCAGCCGGCGTGCCTCGGCGCTGGACAGGCGGATGTCGAGCAGGCGCGAGCGCGAGCGGTCGCGCAGCGTCCACAGCAGCGGAACCTCGCTCGGCGCCACCAGGAGCCCGCCGGTGTCGCGCGCCCCAAGGTCGCTGGCCGGCTCCGCCCCCGGCGCGGTGAGGTCGACGAAAAGCGTGCGCAGGCCGCGCTGGAGGGTGATCTCGGTGGCGACCCCGTGCGCCAGAGGCGCCAGCGCCTCGTCGGGATCGGGAACGAGGAACTGCATCCGGCGCAGTGGCGCCCCGTCCACCTCGGTGTCGAGCAGCAGCGCGGCGAGGCTGCCGACGTCCCGGTCGGCGTCGTTGTCGTCCTCGGCCCGGGAGAGGTTGCCGTACTCGCCGAGCATCGGCAGTTCCAGCCCGCGCTCGGCCTCGTGCGGCATGATGAAGGAGGTGCGCAGCGCCGCCGCGACCGCCCCGGCGGCAACGCCGAACAGAATGCCGCCGAGCAGGCCGGCGCCGAGCAGGGGCAGGCGCATGTTGCGGCTGGTGACGGCCGCGCCGGCGTCCTGCACGAGGCGCACGCTGGACTGGCGTTCGGTGGCGGCGGCTTCCTCGATCTGCGCGGCGGTGGCCCGGCGCAGATATTCGCGATAGCTCTCGTTGAGGGTGTCGCGCCGGCGGTTGAGTTCGACCAGCTCGGTCTCGGCGACGCGCAGTTCGGAGAGGCGCTTCTCGGCGACCTGCTGCTGGTCGGCGAGTTCCTTTTCCTGCTTGCCGAGCGCGTCCGCCTCGATGCGCAGCGACAGGATCATGTTGCTGAGATAGGCGATCGAGGGGTTACGCACGTCGCGCGTGGTCTGGTAGGCGCGCTGGTTGCGGGTGGCGATCTGCTGGCGCACCGTCTCGATCTTGCGGTTGATCTCGCGCATCATCGAGCCGTTGGGCGCGTACTGCATGGCGATGCGGTCGCGCTCGACCAGCAGGCGGCTGAGCAGGGCGTTGTCATCGTCGCCACCGGCCGAGTCGGCCGTCTGGCCGAAGTCGAACACCGTTTCCGGCTGCGCCTTGAGCTGGCGCTCCGCCTCGGTGATCTGGCTCGTTACCGCGACGCGGCGCTCGGCGACCTGCCGGCGGCGCTGCACCACCGCGTCGACCTGGTTGGCGGCGAGCACGGCGTCCTGGGTGAAGTCGATGATGCCGGTGCGGGCCTTGAGCAGTTCGACGGCGGAATCGGCCTCGTTCAGCTCGCGCTTGAAGCGGTCGACCTCCAGCCGCAGGAAGCGCGCGGTCGGGTTCTGCATGATGGCGCGCCGGCGCGCCAGGAAGACCTGCACCAGCTTGTCCGCCGTCTCCACGGCGAGGTCGCGGTCAGGCAGGGTGAAGGAGACGTCGATGACATTCGATCCGTCGCGCACGCTGACCCTGAGATCGGTGCGGAAGCGGGCGATGGCCCGGTCCATCGGGCCGGTGGTGCCGAACAGGTCGCGCAGCCGGGCCAGCGGACCGGGTGGGTAGAGCCGGTCGATGCCGATATCCTCGATCACCGCGCGGATGACGTCCGCGCTTTCGATGATCTGCACCTCGGATTCGACCTGCTTCAGCCCCTCGATGGAGAGCACCGCCGGGCCGCTGTCGGTGATGTTCTGCTGGTTCGTCACCTCGCGGCTGACGATGACCATCAGCAGGCTGGAGGCGGTGTACTCGGTCTTGGCCAGCGTCGCGGCGCCGACGCCGACGGCGATCGGGATGAGGCCGAAGAGGATGACGACGCGGATGTGGAAGAAGGCGGAGATGAGGAAGTCGCGGATCGTCAGCCCCGACGCCCAGCCGCCGGCGCCGACGGGGGGCGCCGGGCCGTCAAATTCGGCGGCTGGAGTGCCCGACATCGACATTACGCTTCCTCTGGCCGTAGCGGGCGGCGAGCGCCTCGATGCGTCCCGGGCCATGACGCACCATGCGAATTTGCCCGATTAGCCCTAATGACGGGTAAACGGGGCTTTCTATGGGTAAGCGCCGTCAGAACGCGCGCGGCATGAGGCGGCGTACCGCGATCGCCGTCCCGACGGCGCCCTGGACGATGACGAGCGCGCTCAGCACGGCGGCGCCGTTCATGCCGTAGAGCGGCACCAGCACCGCGCCGGCAAGGGTGCATACGAGAAGCTGGCCCGCATTGAGCCAGCGCAGCATGCCGCCATAGCCGGTCATCGCCAGCATGATGTCCTGGCAGGGCAGCAGGCAGTTGACCAGTTGCCCGAGGCTCATGATCACCAGCGCGGTCGCCGCGATCTCGAAGCCGGGCCCGATCAGCGAGAGCAGCGGGGCGGGGAAGATCATCATCACCGCCAGCGGCGGCAGGCCGCACAGCGCCACCAGCAGCCGGGCGCGGCGGTTCTGCGCGCGCAGCGCCTCCCACTCGCCGAGCCGGTGCAGCGCGGCGAAGCGCGGCGCGGAAATGGCGCCGATGGAGATGATCACCACCCAGATCAGCATGGAGAGCCGGCTCGCCACGCTGAAGGCGCCGACCTCCGCCGCCGTGGCGAAGGCGGCGAGCAGAAGCAGCGGCACGGAGTTGAGCGACACCTGCACCACCTCGACGATGCCGAGCGGCAGCGCCGTGCGCCACAGCGCGGGCAGGGCGGCGGCCGCGGCGACGGCGTCCGGGTCGACCTCGACATCCTCAGGCTTGGGCGCGGCGACCTGAGCGCCGCGCGGGATCAGCGCGAGGCCGATCAGCGCCGAGGCGAGGTTCGATGCCGCCAGCGCGTAGAGCATGCCGTCGAGCGAATGCACGCCGGCGAGCATGGCGAGCAGCGCGAAGGACGGCCAGGCGGCGTTCTGCACCCACTGGCCGGCGACGCTGCGCCCGTGCCCGAACAGCACGTTGGCGATGTAGACGCACAGCGCCTGCGGAATGATGGTCGCCGCGCCGATGAGCAGCGGGCGCACAAGGTCCGGGTCGCCGAAGACATGGAGCGAGGCGGGCTGCGCCAGCGCCAGCGTCGCGAGCGTGGCGGCGATGCTGCCGAGCACGGTCCAGCCGAAGCCGGTAAGCATGGAAGCCCGCGCTTGGGCGAGGTGGCCGAGCGCCAGATCGCCGGCGATATGGCGCACCACCGCCTTTTCGAAGCCGGCGCGGGCGATGGTGGAGGCCAGCCCGACCCAGGTCATGCACAGGAAGTAGAGGCCCGCCTCATGCGCGCCGAGGATGCGGGCGGCCAGCATGTACAGGCCGAGCTTGGCGACCAGCTCGACCCCGCGCGCCACCAGCCCACCGGCATAGGGGCCGTAAATGGCGATCATCCGCCGCAGCTCGGGAAGGCGCACCTTGCTCATGCCGTGCAACCGGATCGCGGTGTCGCGCGAGACAGGCGCCGGTCGCCGTGGCATATGCGGCACCTGTGCCACCGGGCGAGTCGCTGAGGGGACATCACTGGCATGAACCATGGTCGCCGCGCCGCCGCAAGGGCCCGCCGCGCCGCCTCCGGGCGGGGCATGGCGTCCGGGCTGGCCGGTGCGGCGCTGCAAGGGGCGCTGCTTGGGGTTTTTCTCGCCGTGCCGGGAGCGGGCCCGGCGTCGGCGCAGGCCGGGATCAGCGACCTGCCGGCCTCGGAGATCGACCCGCTGATCGATCCCGCGCCCTTCGACGGCCGCCTCGCCATACGCGACTATCTGCGCGCGGTCCTGCCGCCGCGCTGGTGGGCGAACGAGCCGCAATTCTCGCTCGGCGCCTATGCCGTCACCATCCATCCGCCGGACGACTGGGACGGCAATCCGACCTCGGCGGTCATGCGCTTCTGCCCGCCGAGCTACAGCGTGCTGTGGACCAAGCTCGACCGCATCGAGCTGCGGCCCTTCTACCGCAACGCGCCGCGCGCCGGGGTGACCTGCCGGAAGGGCTGAGGGACGCTCGAAAAGGCGTTCGATATCAGTGCGTTAACCATTAAACCTTCCATTAACCGCGTTCCTTTAGGTTTCACGCGTCGCGAACCCGTTCCCGCGTGCCGATTCCCTTCGGCGCGGGGAGGTGGTGTTCCCAGGATTCGCGGGCCGGCCGGAAGTCATTCGGGAGCCGATGTAATGCGTAGACGCCTGAGCGGTGACGGTCGGGTCGCCATGTCCAACCCGTCGCCTGTGCGCGGCGTGGCGGGCCTGCGCGTGCCGGTCCTCCTGCTCGCCGGGCTTGCGCTCGCGGGCTGCCAGACCAGTCGCGACACGACCGGCTCCATCGGCCGTCCGGCCCCGGCGGGCGACGCCTTCACCACCGGCCAGGAATTGCGCTTCACCGAGGTCAATCCGACCGGATTCCGCCCGTGGAGCAGCCAGATGCCGCCCTACCGGCTGGGGGCCGGCGACAAGCTGAAGATCAAGTACTTCCTGACCCGCGAGATGGACGAGGAACTCGTCGTCGCGCCCGACGGCACCGTCGCCCCGCGCGCCATCGGCCAGCTCAAGGTCGAGGGGCTGACGCTCGCCGGCACGCAGGAAGTGGTGCGCCGCGCCTCCAAGGTGGAGCTTGCCGACCAGAAGGTGGTCATCTCGCTCGAGGACGCGGTGTCGGCCAAGGTCTATATCGGCGGCATGGTCGAGAAGCCGGGCCCGTACAATCTCGCCCAGATGCGCAACGGCACGCTGCAGAGCATCCTCACGGCCGGCGGCTTCACCGAGGAGGCGCGCACCGGGCAGGTGGCGATCATCCGGCGCGGGCCGGACAACCTGCCGATGCTGCGCCTGATCAACGTGCAGGACATCGTCGAGACCGGCTTCACGCTCGACGACGTGCAACTGGCCGCCGGCGACATCATCTATGTGCCGCGCAGCTCGGTCTCCGAGCTCAATGTCTGGATCGACCAGTTCATCAACAAGGTTGTGCCCTTCCAGCGCACCTTCAACTATACGCTGGGCACGCAGAGCGTGAACTGAGGGCCCGGCGGGCAGGCGAGGAGCACGGCCGATGGCCGAGGCATCGGGCGACAAGGCGGTCGTCGCGTCGGGGCCGAACGATGTGGCCCGCGACCTGACGGACGGTGTCGCGCAGGCGATTTTTCTCGGGATTCCGGTGGCGCGGCTCGATGCCGTGCAGGCGGCCGCGCGCATCGCCGCGCGCCCGGCCGACGCGCCCTTCGCCTATGTGGTGACGCCCAACGCCGCGCATCTGAACCGGCTGATCCGCATCCGCGACACCCGGCTGCGCGCCGCCTATGAGGGGGCGTGGCTGCGCCTGATGGACGGGCAGCTGCCGCGCGCGCTGGCGCGGCTGCTGTTCGGGCTCGACCTGCCGCACGCCGCAGGCAGCGACGTCACCGATCTCCTGCTCCGCCGCCATATCCGCCCGCAGGACCGCGTGACGGTGATCGGCGGAAGCGGCGAGATGGTCGCGAAGCTGAAGGAGATGTTCTGCCTCCTCGACGTCGCCCATCTCAACCCGTCCATGGGCTTCATTGCGCGGCCCTCCGAGGTCGCGGCCTGCGTCGATTTCGTGATCGCCCATCCGGCGCGCTACGTGTTCTTCGTGGTGGGGGCGCCGCAGAGCGAATATCTCGCCCATGAGGTGGCCATGCGGGGCGGGGCGACCGGCTGCGGGCTCTGCGTCGGCTCGTCGCTCAGCTTCTCCACCGGCATGGTGCCGCGCGCGCCGAAGCTGCTGCGCGATCTCGGCCTCGAAGGGGTGTACCGGCTGGCGCTCAACCCGCGCGCCCACGCCCGGCGGGTCTTCGTGGACTCGCTGCCGATCCTGTGGATCGCGCTGGTCGCCCGGCTGAACCCGTCGGCCTACGGGCTCGTTGCGGGGAAGGGGCGGCGATGAGGATCGCGGGCAAGCGCCGGGCGGTGGTGACGCTGCCGCGCGCCTTCGTCCAGGAGTCGGCTCCGCGCACCGGCGAGCGCCTCTCCGGCGCGATGACGACGGCGCTGCTGCTCGCCTGCCTGCCGCTCTTCGCACAGACCTTCTATTACCTGCACGAGCTTACCCTTCCCTATCTGCTGTCCAAGGGCTGGCCGATCCTCACCCTGCCGGCCACCCTCTACGCAGCGATCTGGCTGCATCTGCCGGCCAAGCGGTACTATCTGATCTATCTCGCCTATGCCCTCGGCCTGACGCCCTTCGTCTCCATCCTGCAACTCGGCAACGGGCTGATCGACGCGCTGATCACGACAGTGAAGATCTGGCCGCTGACCTATTATTTCGGCCTGTCGGCGGCGCTGTACTGGCTCTCGCCGACCTTCGCCCGCACGCGGGCGGCGCTGGTGACGCTGGGCGCGGGCACCTTCATTCTGATGCTGGCGCTGTGGCTTCTCATGCCGACCAGCTCCTATGTGAACAATCCCGAGCTGGGCAAGCTGTTCATGATCGAGGAGGAGCGCGGCTACCGCATCTACATGCCGATGTTCTTCGGCGCGCTGTTCCTGTTCTACCTCACCCGCAGCTTCATGCAGCGGCCGGACCTGCTGAAGCCGCTGGCGGTGCTGATCGGCTTCGTGCTGCTGCTCACCATCTACAAGCAGCGGGCCGCCATCGCCGCGATGTTCATCGTCTGCGGCTACGGGGTGCTGGTGTCGATGGCGCCGCGCCTGCGGCTTCTGGTGGGCGGCATTGCGGTGGCGACGGTTCCGGTCGCGGTCGCCTATTTCATGCTGCGCGACGTCGAGGGGCTGGCCGATTCACTTGGCGGCTCGCTCACTGTGCGCCAGACCTCCTTCGCGCTCGGCTCGGCCTTTCTTGGCGAGGATCCGTGGCGCTGGCTGTTCGGCGTCGGCGCGACTACGCGCTTCGGCAGCATCACGCTGGCCGACATCTTCCAGAACAGCAATTTCTACGTCGCCGATCTCGGCTGGTTCGGTGTCGTGTTCGAATACGGGATCGTCGGCGCCGCGCTGCTGGCCGGGCTCTATGTGCTGAGCTTCTTCGTCCTGCTGCGCGCCACGCGCGGGATCGACGACCCGATGATGCTCGCCCTGTCCGACTACATCCTCTACATGCTGGTCACGTCGCCGGTCTATTCGCTGGTCTTCACCCCCGGCGAACTTGGCGTCGTCCTGGCGCTCGGCGTCTATATGAACCGGGCGCATGGCCGGGTGGTCTCGACACCCGCGCCGCCCCACCGCATAAGCTTCTCCACCCACCGACACCGCCTCAGGACCTGACATGCTGCGCCGCGTCGCCAAGCTGCTGCACGAACCCGCCTTCCGCCGCGCGCCGCTGACGGTGATCGGGCGCGGCATCGCGCTGGCCTTCAATGTCGCGCTCCGGCGCAGCCCGGTGTTCGAACTGGTGCCGGGCGCGCGGCTGCGGGTGCCGCCGGACCTGCGCTTCACCTCGGTGACGGCCTATCTGCTGCGCGACGCGGTGGAGCCCGAGCTGAACTACCTGCAGAAATTCGTCGGCAAGGGCGACGTCTTCGTCGATGTCGGCGCCAATGTCGGGCTGTTCACGCTCAAGGCGGCGCCGCAGGCCGGCCGCATCGTGGCGGTGGAGCCCGGCGCCGAGGCGGGCGGGCAGCTCGACGCCAATATCGCGCTCAACCGCTTCGACAATGTCGCGGTGGTGCGCAAGGCGTTGTCGGACACCCCCGGCAATGCGGCGCTGTTCCACAATCCGCTCGGCCATGACCCGCAGGCCTATTCTCTGGTCAGCGACGGCTCGGATGCGGGCAGCGAGACGGTCGAGGTCACGACACTCGATCTGCTGGTGCGCGATCTCGCCCTGCCGCGCGTCGACTGCATCAAGATCGACGTCGAGGGTGCCGAGGGGCAGGTGATCGCCGGCGCCGCGGACACGCTCGCCGCCTACCACCCCACCGTGATCTTCGAAATGAACTGCCCGACGCTGGTCAAGGCGGACGGCGACACGGGGGCGGCGTGGAACCGCCTCGCGGCGCTCGGCTACAGCTTCGCGAAACTCGACGACGAGGGCGGGCTGCATGCGCTCGCCACGCGTCCGGCCGATTTCATGAACGTGGTGGCGCGCCATCCCGCTGGCCCGGCGCTGCGCGCCTGAGCCGGGCGCTCACGGCATCGTCGCGTCGCAGCCAGCCTTTTCAAGCGTCAGGCAGATGAGGCCCGCCAGCGTGCGGTAGTCCGGATTGTCCGGCCCGGGCGGGCCGGGCGGCACTTCCAGCAGCGCGTAGAGCATGGCGCCGCCGCGGGGATCGCGCAGCACCTCCATGAGCGTCGTCGCCGTGTAGTCGACCGTGTAGCGTGGCCCGCCCTGGGTCGAGGGCATCACCGAGACGCCGAGGGCAAGCGGTCCCTTCCACGCCGCTCGGTAGGCGCGGAAGGCCTGCGCCGGGCGGTAGGCGGGGCCGGCGTCGTAGCTCATGATCGAGACGAGATCGAGATCGGCCGCCGCCTGCGAACGCAGCAGCGCCATCATCGAGCCGCGCCACGGGCTACGCGGCAGGGCGTCGGCGAAGGTGCCCTCGCCATAGGCGCCGACGCTCCACCCGGCGGTGCTGATCACGTAGGGTCGTGGCAGCGCCGCCCGCACGCGGCGGACCAGCGCGATGAGGAACGCATCGTCGGCGCAGCGCATGCGCCCGGAAACCGGGACGCAGGAGGGGTTGGCGGATTCGAAGTCGATGTCGACGCCGTCGGCGCCGAGGTCGCGCACCAGCCGGGCGAGGGCGGTCTCGTCGAGGCGGTCCCAGCCATGCGCGTTGGCCCCGCCGATCGAGACCAGCACGGCAATGTCGGGATGGCGGGCCTTCAGGAGAGCGATCGCCTCCTTCAGCACGGAACCGGGATAGGGGTATTGCAGCCCGGTGCCGGCGATGTCGAGATCGCCCCGATAGACCATGTCCGGCCGGGCGAAGCTCAGCGCGACATGGGTGAGATAGCCGGGCAGGCGGGCGAGGGTGGTCTGCTCGCCCCGCGTGGCCGCCACCTCGTACCAGCTGGCGTGATAGGCGAGGAAGGGGCGCTGCGGCTCCGCCCGCGCCGCGCCGGGCGCGAGGGCCGCGAGGCACACGGCCAGCAGCAGCGTCAGAAGGCCGAGGTGTCGGCGAGACCCTTGGTCATGGTCAGCAGGATGATGCGGATATCGAACCATATCGACCAGTGCTCGATGTAATACAGATCCAGCTCGACGCCGCGCGCGGCCTTTTCCATCGTGTAGATGCCGCCGCGCATGCCGTTGATCTGCGCCCAGCCGGTGATCCCCGGCTTCATGCGGTGGCGGGCGACGTAGTCCTGCACGGCTTCATAGCGCAGATCGTCGTTGATGAGCATGTTGGGCACGTGCGGGCGGGGCCCGACCACCGACATCTCGCCGCGCATCACGTTGAGGAGCTGGGGAATCTCGTCGATCGACAGGCTGCGCAGGATGGCGCCGACGCGGGTGATGCGGGGATCGCGCTGCACGGCGCCGACCGAGCCGTCATCCTCGGGGTCGAAGCGCATGGTGCGCAGCTTGTAGACCATGAATTCGCGCCGGTTCAGCCCGACACGGGCCTGCCGGAACAGCACCGGACCGGGCGAGTCCAGCTTGATCGCGAGCGCGGCGAGCAGCAGAACGGGGCCGAAGACGATGAGCCCGACGCTGGCAATGGTGTAATCCTCCAGCGCCTTCAACACGCTGAGGGAGCCCTTCAGAGGACGCTGCTGGACCTGAAGCGCGGCACGCTCGCCGATCCGGGCGACATGGGCGGAGCCTGCGGTGAACACCTCCGGTTCCATCTCGACCATGACGTCGGTCGCCACGCGGTGAAGCTGGCGCGTGATGGCACCGATGCGGCGCATGTCGCCCCAGTCCTTGGTGACGATCACGAGGTCGAAGATGTCGGTCTTGGCGAGTTCCAGCAGGTCGTCGATCTCGCCCAGCACCGGCGGCACGCCGTCGCCGGCGGTCTCCGCGTTGCTCGCCGCGCGCCCGCCGTCGCGGAAGACGCCGACGAAGGAGAGGAGGCCGCTGGCGCCGGTGTCGCGGCTGTAGCGTTCGATCAGCTCATAGGCGCGGTCGAGGTCGCCGATGACGACCGTGCTGCGGACCAGCAGTTCCTTGCGGTCGACCCAGGCGACGGCCGCCCGCGCCAGGACGAGGCGGCCGAAGAGCAACAGCACCAGTGTCAGCAGCGCCCAGGGCTGGAACTTCTCCGGGTCGCCCGGCTGCGGCGGCACCAGCGCATAATAGATGACCCATACCGCGATCATGGCCGGCGCCAGGCCGACGAGAACATGGACGATCTGCCGGCGTACCCGGCGATAGTGCTCGACCCGGTAAGCCTGCCCCAGCATCAGCACGCCGCAGAAGATGAACGCGCCGATGATGCCGAGCAGCGCGGTCTGCCGCGCCGCGAATATGTGCCACACCCAGTAATAGCTGGCGGAGGCGATGCCGATCATGGCGAGATCGCACAGGATGACCAGCCGGTTGACGAGGCCATGGGTCCAACCCGTCATCCGGCGTCTCCGTGCATGTCGCGGCAGGCCCGGCGCGGCCATGCGCGGAGCGCATTCGGGCCGGAGCCGCGATCGGGATGCGGGGGGAAGGTCGAGTACATCGGCATCCATGAAAAGGGTCGCGCTCGCCGCTCGCGTGCAATACATCCTGCACGGTAGCGGTCGCCGCTTACCAAAGGCTCTCGTAGATTGGTTTATCGGGCGTTTAGCGTCCAGCGGGCTAGATGCCCCGGCGCACCCGATCGCTCAGGTTGCGGCGGTCGCGGATGATGGCGGCGAGCGCGGCCTCTTCCGCCTCGCTGCGCGGCAGCTGGGCGAGCTGGTCGATCTGGTTGAGCGCCACCAGCCGCAGCAGGTCGTCGCGCACATGCCCCCCCGCGTCGCGCGGCAGCACGGCGACGATCTGGAGATGCTCGGGCGGGAGAATGTCCGGCAGAGTCGCCGCCAGATGCGCGCGCAGCGCCTCCTCGCCTGCGTCCGGCTCAGCCTCGACGAAGGCGTAGAGGCCGAAGCTGTGGCCGGCGGTCGGGAAATCGCAGATATGCACGCCGGTGACGCCGGCGACCCCGCTCAGGGAACGGGCGATGCGCGGACCCTGCTCCATGGCGCGCGGGCCGCGCCCTTCGGTGTCGTGGTAGTTGAGCAGGCGGCGGGTGACGAAATTGTAGATCTTCTTGCCGGTCTGCATCCAGATGCGGGTGAACAGGCTCTTGCGGGCCAGGATCTTCTTCTCGCGCGCGGTCAGCGCCTGCGGGCAGTAGCTGCGCTTCTGCTTGAGCAGGTGGCGGATGTCCTCATAGGCGGCGAGGCGGAAGGTCTTGCTGCGCCGGGCGAACACCATGGCGAGCTGGAAGTCCATCAGCACCGCGCGGCCATCGGCGGCGTAGAGCCAGTTCTGCGGCTTGGCGAGGTCGTTATGGGCGATGCGGCGCCGGTGCACCTCGCGCAGGCCCCGGCGGGCGGAGCGGAAGAAGGCGAGGTCGCCATAGGGACGCGCGATCTGCAACGGAATGCCGTCGACGAAGCCGCGCACGAGATGGCCTTCCTCGAGCGCATAGACCGGCACGGTATGGCCGCTGCCTTCGGCGCGGCGCAGGGCGCGGGCCTCGCGCTTGGCGAAATGGCGGGCGAGCGGCTTCACCCACCATTTCACCTCGGCATAGTTGCGACGCACGGCCGGGAAGGCATTGCCCTGCGCGTCGCGCCAGATTCCGCGCTCGATGGTGGAGAAGGTGTCGCGCTTGAGGACGGTATCGAGCTCGAACACGCCGCCGGAGGGAGGAAGGCTGCTCACGCGGCCACCTCACGGGCGGGGTCGGCATGGCGAAGCGCCCAGGCGTCGAGATCGGCCAGCGCCCGCGCGGCCAGAACCTGCTTCTTGGCGACCGTCTTCTGGGTGCCGCGCAGGCGGTTGCCGTCGGCGTCGCGGGTCGGGTTGGCGTCGAGCGGCGGGAACAGGCCGAAATTGACGTTCATCGGCTGGAAGGAGCGCGGGCCGGCCTCGACGGTCTCGATATGGCCGCCGGTGATGTGGTTGATGAGAGCGCCATGGGCGGTGGTCGCCGGCGGCAGCGCGACCTCGCGCCCCAGCCGCTCGGCGGCGGCGAACAGGCCGGCCATCAGGCCCATGGCCGAGCTTTCCACATAGCCCTCGCAGCCGGTGATCTGGCCGGCGAAGCGCAGGCGCGGCTCGGCTTTCAGCCGCAGGGTGGAATCCAGCACGCGGGGCGAGTTGAGATAGGTGTTGCGGTGCAGGCCGCCCAGGCGCGCGAACTCCGCCTTCTCCAGTCCGGGGATCATGCGGAACAGGCGGACCTGCTCAGCATGGCGCGCCTTGGTCTGGAAGCCGACCATGTTGTAGAGCGTGCCGAGCGCGTTGTCCTGTCGGAGCTGGACGACGGCGTAGGGCTTCACCGTCGGGTTGTGGGCGTTGGTCAGGCCCATCGGCTTCATCGGGCCGTGGCGAAGGGTTTCGGGACCTCGCGCCGCCATCACCTCGATCGGTAGGCAGCCGTCGAAATAGGGCGTGGCGGCGATGGCCCCGGCCTCGAAATCCTTGAACGGCACGGTGTCGCTGGCGACCAGTGCGGCGACGAAGGCCTCGTACTGCTCCTTGTCCATCGGGCAGTTGATGTAGTCGGCGCCGGTGCCGCCGGGTCCCATCTTGTCGTAGCGCGACTGGAACCAGCACACGTCCATGTTTATGGAATCGAAGTGAATTATCGGCGCGATGGCGTCGAAGAAGGCCAGCGCCTGCTCGTCGGTGCGGGCGCGGATGGCTTCGGCCAATGCGGGGGAGGTGAGGGGGCCGGTGGCGATGATCACGCTGTCCCACTCGTCCGGCGGCAGGCCGGCGACCTCGCCGCGCTCCAGCGTGATGCCGGGCTGCGCGAGGAGGGCCTCGGTGACGGCGGCGGCGAAGCCCTCACGGTCGACGGCGAGCGCGCCGCCGGCGGGTATCTGGTGGCTGTCGGCACAGGCCATGATGAGCGAGCCGAGCCGGCGCATCTCGGCGTGCAGCACGCCGACCGCGTTGTTCTGGGCGTCGTCCGAACGGAAGGAGTTGGAGCAGACGAGTTCGGCCAGCGCGTCGGTCTTGTGCGCCTCGGTCCCGCGCTCGGGCCGCATCTCGTGCAGCACCACCGGCACGCCGCGGCGGGCGAGCTGCCAGGCCGCCTCGCAGCCGGCGAGGCCGCCACCGATGATATGGACCGGGCGCTTTTCGGTGATGCTCATATCCTGCCGCTGCTCAACAAATCCGTGCGCGGCTTAGCACGGAACCGGGGCAAAAAAGAACGGCCCCGGAAAATTCCGGGGCCGTACAATGAGTGCCGTGAGGTGGACGATCGGTGCGATGAGGCGCGTGCGCCTCACCTCAAGGCCGCATCACGCCGCAGCGGCGGCGCGACGGGCAACGCTGGTGATCTCGCCACGCGCGACGTTGATGTCGGCGAGGGTGCGGTCGTCGAGCTGCGAGAGCTCGACGAGAGTGCGGCGATACGCCTGCCAGCGGCGGATCTGCTTGGCAACGAGGCCCCAAAGCAGCATGTCTGTCTCCATCGGTTCGAAACTGGATCGCGGCCTCCCGACGAACCGGGTAGCTGCACGTCCGTTAATCATCTCGATGCCTAGATATTCGACAACATGCTCATTTGGTAGGAAATATACCGCATCCCAGCTTTGCGCGCCGCGCATGGCGCCCTCATAATTCATTCACGATCCGCAAGGCTGGCGGAAATATGGGCGGAATCAGGCGGCTTTCAGCGCCTGTTCCAGATCGGCGATGATGTCCGCCGCGTCTTCGATGCCCACGGAGAGGCGCACCACGTCCGGGCCCGCGCCAGCCAGCGTCTTCTGCTCGTCGGCGAGCTGGCGATGGGTGGTCGAGGCGGGGTGAATGATGAGCGAGCGCGTGTCGCCGATATTGGCGAGGTGCGAGAACAGCTTCACGCCCGACACTAGCGCGACGCCCGCCTCGTAGCCGCCCTTCAGCCCGAAGGTGAACACGCCGCCGGCGCCCTTCGGCGTGTAGTGCTGGGCGAGGTTGTGGTAGCGGTCGCCCGGCAGGCCGGGATAGCTGACCCAGGCCACCTTCTCGTGGTCGGCGAGGAATTTCGCCACTTCCAGCGCGTTGTCGCAATGGCGCTGGATGCGCAGCGGCAGCGTCTCGATGCCGGTGAGGATGAGGAAGGCGTTGAAAGGGGACAGCGCCGGGCCGAGGTCGCGCAGGCCGAGCACGCGCGCGGCGATGGCGAAGGCGAAATTGCCGAACGCCTCGCCGATGACGATCCCCTCATATTCCGGCCGCGGCTGCGACAGGAACGGGTAGCGCCCCTCGCGCATCCAGTTGAACGAGCCGCCATCGACGAGGACGCCGCCGATCGAGTTGCCGTGGCCGCCGAGGAACTTGGTCGCCGAGTGGATGACGATGTCGGCGCCGTGCTCGAAGGGGCGGATCAGGTAGGGCGTCGCCAGCGTGTTGTCGACGATCAGCGGCACGCCGGCGCGCCTGGCGATCTTCGCGATGGCGGCGATGTCGGTGATGATGCCGCCGGGATTGGCGATCGACTCGACGAAGATCGCCTTGGTGCGCGGCGACACGGCGCGCTCGAAGGAGGCAACATCGTCCGAATCCGCCCACACCACGTTCCAGCCGAAGCTCTTGAAGGCGTGGTTGAACTGGTTGATCGAGCCGCCATAGAGCTTGCGCGCGGCGATGAACTCGTCGCCCGGCGAGAGCAGGGTCTGGAAGGCGAGGAGTTGCGCGGCATGGCCGGAGGCCACGGCGAGGGCGGCGGTGCCGCCTTCCAGCGCGGCGACGCGCTCCTCCAGCACCGCGTTGGTCGGGTTGCCGATGCGGGTGTAGATGTTGCCGAACGCCTTCAGCCCGAACAGCGAGGCGGCATGATCGACGTCATCGAAGACGAAGGAGGTCGTCTGATAGATGGGTGTCGCGCGCGCCTTGGTGGTGGGGTCGGGCTGCGCGCCCGCATGCACGGAAAGCGTGGCGAAACCGGGCGAGTGATGCGGGGCGTCGGTCATGGCGATCTCCTGTCGGCGTTATCGGTGTATCGGCGGCGCGCTGGAGCGGCCGCCGTGCCGTTGCCGGGCAGTGTCGCGGCTTCCATAAAAAACGCAATATGGTTGTCAAAAGAAATAAACAGCAGAATTAGATCGTTAAATGGTCGCGCCGACCGAACCGCTTCGCCTCAGCCTACCGGCGGCAGCCGCAGGCGCGGAATCTCGATGGCGGGGCAGCGATCCATGATGACGGCGACGCCGGCCGCCTCGGCCTTGGCCGCCGCGCGGTCGTCGCGCACGCCGAGCTGACCCCAGATCAGCTTCGGGCGCGGCACCAGCGCGAGGGCCTCGTCGACGACCGCGTCGAGATGCTCGGGCGCGCGGAACACGTCGACCATGTCGATCGGCTCGGGCACGTCGGCGAGGCGGGCGAAGGTCGGCAGCCCGGCAATGTCGCGGCCGGCCTGTCCGGGGTTGATGGCGAACACGCGGTAACCCTGAAGGGCGAGGTAGCGCGCCACGCCATGGCTCGGGCGCTCCGGCTTCGGGCTGGCGCCGACCACCGCGATGGTGCGGACCTTGCCGAGCCAGCCGGCGATGAAGGCGTCGTCATAGAAATCGTGGGTCATGTCGCGTTCCGGGGCCAGCACGTGTTCCGTTACATATGGGCGCCATCGCGGCCGCGCGAAGGGGAGAAGGCAACGGAATCCGCCAGCTGGGCGCTCCGGTAGCGGGCCAGCGAGGCTAAATACAAGGACTTAGAAGCAGGTAATAAATTACCTAAATTGTAAGTCATTGAAATGTATGATTTATTCACGATCCTGTTGCGTTGACGTGAAGCAGCGTCTCGGCTAGAAGCCGCGCTACACGAGAAGTGCGGTCGCAAAGGCCGTACCCTGTAACGGATATTCCCATGCGCACCTATTCGGCAAAACCGGCCGACGTAGAAAAGAAGTGGGTCGTGATTGACGCTTCCGGCCTGGTGGTCGGGCGTCTCGCGGTCCTCATCGCTACCCGCCTCAAGGGCAAGCACAAGCCGACCTACACCCCGCACGTCGATTGCGGTGACAACGTCGTCGTGATCAATGCCGACAAGGTCGTCCTGACCGGCAACAAGCGCAACGACAAGGTCTATTACCACCACACCGGCTTCCCGGGTGGCATCAAGGAGCGGACGGCCAAGTTCATCCTTGAAGGCCGTTTCCCGGAGCGCGTCGTCGAGAAGGCTGTCGAGCGCATGCTCGCCCGCGGCCCGCTCGGCCGCAAGATTCTCGGCAATCTGCGCGTCTACAAGGGCGCCAGCCACCCGCACGAGGCCCAGCAGCCGGAAGTGCTCGATGTCGCTGCGCTCAACCGCAAGAATGTGGGGAACTGACCATGGCTGAGCTCATCCAGTCGCTCGACGGGCTCGAAGCCCTGAAGTCCCAGGCCGTCGAGGCCCCCAAGCATGTCCAGAAGCTGGACCGGCAGGGCCGCGCCTATGCTACCGGCAAGCGCAAGAACGCGGTCGCCCGCGTGTGGGTGCGTCCGGGCACCGGCAAGATCGTCGTCAACGAGCGCGACATCGAGACCTACTTCGCCCGTCCGGTGCTGCGCCTGATCATCCAGCAGCCCTTCTCGACGGCGGCCCGCACCGGCCAGTACGACGTGGTGGCCACCGTTTCCGGCGGCGGCCTCTCCGGCCAGGCCGGCGCGCTGCGCCACGGCATCTCGCGCGCGCTCACCTATTACGAGCCCGAACTGCGCGGCCCGCTCAAGAAGGGTGGCTTCCTGACCCGCGACTCCCGCGTCGTCGAGCGCAAGAAGTACGGCAGGGCCAAGGCCCGCCGCAGCTTCCAGTTCTCCAAGCGCTGATCCCGGTTCCATCCGGCATTTCAAAGGGCGGGCCTCGGGCCCGCCCTTTTTGCTTGGGCCCGCGCGTGGTTTCGCCGATATTCGCGCTGGGGGGGGGAATCGACACGGGGGCGGCGCGCCGGCCGGCGGATTCATGTTGCTCGATCCCTGGACGCTCTGGCTGGTGGTGCTGATCGTCGGCCTCCTCCTAGCCGCGTCGATGCTGTTCGCCTGGGCGCTGACGCCGGACGAGCCGGCGCTGGGCTTCTGGGCCGTCTTCAGCGGCCTGCTTGTAGCCGGCGTCTCCGGCGGCATGGCGCGCGGCCTCATCCCCGACTACGTCTCCATCGAGCTGGCCAACGCCGCGATACTGCTCGCCTACGGCACGCTGCATGCCGGGCTGCGCTGCTTCGACCGCCAGCGCCCGCGCATGGCGCCGCTCCTGCTCGTGCCCCTCGTCTGGATCGTCGCGCTCCGTTTTCCGCCCTTCAACGATGTGGTCGCCGGCCGCGTCGTGCTCATCGCGCTGCTGATCGGCGTCCTGCTGGTGCTGTGCCTGATCCAGACCTGGCGCGGCTGGACCTCGCCGTCGCGGCCACGCCTGGCGGTCTTCGTGCTGCTGGCGCTCATTCTGGTGCTGAATCTGGCGCGCATCCCGCTGGTCGCCACCCAGGTGGAGCAGAACCGGCTCACGACCTTTACGGATCCGCGCAATGCGGTGGTCGGCATCGTCGCCATCGGGATCGCCATTTTCCTGAACTACGCGCTGGTGCTGATGGTGCGCGAACGTGCCGAGCTGACCCATCGCAGCGCCGCGCGGCGGGACGAACTGACCGGGCTTCTCAACCGGCGCGGCTTCGTCGAGCAGGCGCTCGCCGCCGGCACAAGCGGCCCCGTGGCGTTGATGTTCCTCGACCTCGACCACTTCAAGCAGGTGAACGACCGCTTCGGCCACGCCACCGGCGACCGGGTGCTGGAGACCTTCGCCCGGGTGCTCAGCCTCAATCTGAGGCAGGGCGACATCGTGGCGCGGATGGGTGGCGAGGAGTTCGCCGTGCTGCTGCCGGGCGCCGACGAGGAGGCGGCGAGGCAGGCGGCGGATCGCATCCGCGAGGCGTTCCGGCGGGCCGTGGGCGAGATGCGCGCGGAAGGGCTCCCGCTGGCGTGCTCGTCGAGCATTGGCATAGCTTTGGGCCGGTTTCCGGCGGATGGCGAGGCGGCCCGCCGGGCGCGGCTGAAGGCGCTCACCGCCATCGCCGACGCCGCGCTCTACCGTGCAAAGTCGAGCGGGCGCGACCGGGTGGCGATGACAACGGACACCGCTTCCGGCTAAGTTCGCGCCGCCAGCCTTCACCTTTGCTTCGCCGGTTGGGCGGTAGAGGATGTGGGCCCCGCCCGCGTACAGAACTGCCTGCCACCGCATGACCTTCGATCCGTTGACTCTGTGGTCCGTCGTCCTTCTGGTCGGCCTGATGCTGTCCGCCGTGATGGTGCTGGTCTGGCTGCTGACGCCGGACGAGCCGGCGCTGCTGCACTGGGCGGCCTTCTGCACCTTCCTCGTGATGGGCATCGCCGGCATCATGGCGCGCGGGGTGATCCCCGATTTCGTGTCGATCGCGCTGGCCAATGCCGCGATCCTGTTCGCCTACGGGCTGATCTGGACGGGGCTGCGTGTCTTCGACCGACGACGGCCGCGCTTCGGCTATGCGCTGATCGCGCCGGCGCTGTGGATCATCCTGTGCCAGCTTCCGCTGTTTCGCGACAACCTCGTCAACCGGATCGCCCTCGGATCGGCGTTCGCGGCAACGCTCATGATGCTCGCCCTGATCGAGCTCTGGCGGGGCTGGGTGGCGCCTTCGCGCATGCGGCCGGTGGCGCTGGCGCTGATAGGCCTTTCGACCTGCCTGGCGCTGCTGCGCATTCCCTTCGCCTCGGTGCTCGTGCCGGACAATACGCTGCGGCTGGTCTCCGATCCGCGCTTCCTGTGGATCGGGATCGTGGCGATCTCGGTGCTGATCATCGTCGGGTTCACGCTGGTGATGCTGGTGCGCGAGCGCACCGAGCAGTTCTACCGCAGCGCTGCCCAGCGTGACGCGCTGACCGGCCTTCTCAACCGCCGCGGCTTTCTGGCCGAGGCTGTGCCCGCCTGCCGCCGGGGCGGTACGCTCGCCCTGATGCTGCTCGACCTGGACCGGTTCAAGCAGGTCAATGACCGCTTCGGCCATGCGGCGGGCGATCGCGTCCTGATGGCCTTCGCCCGGGCGCTGGCGCTGGACCTGCAGGCCGGCGCCATCCTCGCGCGTGTCGGTGGCGAGGAGTTCGCCGTCCTGATGCCGGATACGCGCACCGGCGCCGCGCGACAGGCGGCCGAGCGGGTCCAGCGCAATTTCCGTGAGGAACTCGCGAACGCCCACACTGTCGGCCATCCGATCGACTGCACCGTCAGCGTCGGCATGGCCGGTGGCGAACTGACGCCCTGCCACACGGACGCCCATGCCGAGGCGGCGCTCAATGTCCTGATGAAGCGCGCCGACGCCGCGCTCTACCTGGCGAAGTCGGGGGGGCGGGACCGGATCGAGACCCTCAAGGTCGGCCCGGAGGACCTGCGCGCGGGCTGAGCCGCCGCTCCGGCAACGATGCCCAAAAGCAAAAGGGGCGCCCGAGGGCGCCCCTTCGCATGTCGCAGGCCGTCGGCCGGTCAGATCGAGTAGTACATCTCGAACTCGACCGGGTGCGGCGTCATCTCGAAGCGCATCACCTCGGCCATCTTCAGCTCGATATACGAGTTGATGAAGTCGTCCTCGAACACGCCGCCCTTCTTGAGGAACTCGCGATCCTTGTCGAGCGAGGCAAGCGCTTCGCGCAGCGAGCCGCAGACGGTCGGGATCTTCTTCAGCTCCTTCGGCGGCAGATCGTAGAGGTCCTTGTCCATGGCCGGACCCGGATCGATCTTGTTCAGGATGCCGTCGAGGCCGGCCATGAGCAGCGCGGCGAAGGCGAGATAGGGGTTCGCGCCGGGGTCCGGGAAGCGGGTCTCGACGCGCTTGGCCTTGGGAGACGTGGTGTAGGGGATGCGGCACGAGGCCGAGCGGTTGCGCGCGGAATAGGCGAGCAGAACCGGCGCCTCATAACCCGGGACCAGACGCTTGTAGGAGTTGGTAAGCGGGTTGGTGAAGGCATTCAGGGCCTTGGCGTGCTTGATGATGCCGCCGATGTACCACAGGCATTCCTGGCTGAGGTCGGCATATTTGTTGCCGGCGAACACCGGCTTGCCGCCCTTCCAGATCGACTGGTGCACATGCATGCCCGAGCCGTTGTCGCCGAAGATGGGCTTCGGCATGAAGGTGGCCGTCTTGCCATAGACGTTGGCGACCTGGTGGATGCAGTACTTGTAGATCTGCAGCTGGTCGGCCATCGTCACCAGCGTGTCGAACTTCAGCCCAAGCTCGTGCTGGGCGGAAGCGACCTCGTGGTGGTGCTTCTCGACCTTGGCGCCCATGCGGGCCATGGCGGCAAGCATCTCGCCGCGCAGGTCCTGGCAGCTGTCGACCGGGGGAACCGGGAAATAGCCGCCCTTGGTGCGGACGCGGTGGCCGAGATTGCCACCCTCATACTCGGTGCCGCCATTGGTCGGCAGTTCCACCGAATCGAGCTTGAAGCCAGTGTTGTAGGGGTCGGCGGTGAAGCGCACGTCGTCGAAGATGAAGAACTCGGCTTCGGGACCGATATAGATGGTGTCGCCGATGCCGGTGGACTTCAGATAGGCCTCGGCCTTCTTGGCCATGCCGCGCGGGTCGCGGCCATAGGGCTCGCCCGTGGTCGGCTCCAGCACGTCGCAGACCACGACCATGGTGGTCTCGGCGAAGAACGGGTCGATGCTGACCGAGTCGAGATCGGGCTGCAGGTGCATGTCCGACTCGTTGATGGCCTTCCAGCCCGCGATGGACGAACCGTCGAACGCCTGGCCGTCGGCGAAGAAATCTTCGTCGACCATCGAGATGTCGAAGGTTACATGCTGCCACTTGCCGCGCGGATCGGTGAAGCGCAGGTCGACGTATTTGACGTCGTTGTCCTTTATTAGCTTCAGTACATCCTTGGCCGTCGTCATATTGTTCGTACCTCTTCTGATACTGCCGTCTTTTTCAGGGCAGATGAATCCCAAGCGGATGGTCAACGACGATACGCGCCGCATCCGTCAGGATGCGGCGCGCTCGGTAGGCCCGACCATACTACGCTGGCTATCAGATGGCGTCGACGCCCGACTCGCCGGTACGAATGCGGATGGCTTCCTCGATGTTCGACACGAAGATCTTGCCATCGCCGATGCGCCCGGTCTGGGCGGCGCGGCGGATCGCGTCGATGGCGGTTTCCACCGTCTCGTCGCTGACCACGATTTCGATTTTCACCTTGGGCAGGAAATCGACGACGTACTCGGCGCCGCGATAGAGTTCCGTATGACCCTTCTGCCGGCCGAAGCCCTTGGCTTCGGTGACGGTGATGCCCTGCAGGCCGACTTCCTGCAGCGCTTCCTTCACCTCGTCCAGCTTGAAGGGCTTAATGATGGCCTCAATCTTCTTCATCTGTATCCGTCTCCCTGACTCGACGATCCGCGACGCCCGGCCGAGTCAGGTCGCGTAGAAGCAGAACCCATGCCAAGCCATTCCGCCGTCTCAAAACGCTGCGATATCACATCATCGCACGCAGCCGCGCGGCCGCAAACTCGGGAATAATCCTAAGAATGGCTAATAAATAGACACTATGAGTAAAAAATAGACAAACATCTTCGATGAACATGCATTGCTCGCGCGTGAAAAATAGGCAGATGCCAATGATTGCCGCGTTCCCGGCCTGGCCTCACGCCTTTTCATTGTTTTCGCCTAAGCTGTCCCGGCAGGCTGCGGGCGCATCTTCCGCCGCGGATTCATGAGGTCGCGGGCACGGACATGGAACTTCTGACCCCTGAGGAAATGGGGCGTGCCGACGCCTTCACCATTGCCGGCGGTGTCGCCGGCGAGCTGCTCATGGAACGGGCGGGACGGGCGGTTGCGCGGGTGGCGGCGCAGGCGGCGGGCGTCGGCTCGCGGGTGCTCATGCTGTGCGGTCCCGGCAATAATGGCGGCGACGGATTCGTGGCGGCGCGCCACCTCGCCGGCGCCGGCTACAAGGTGCGGGTCGCACTGCTCGGCGAACGGGCAGGGCTGCGCGGCGATGCGGCGATCATGGCCGGCCGCTGGCCGGGAGCGGTGGAAGACGCGTCGCGGGCGTCGCTGGAGGGCGTCGACCTCGTGGTGGACGCCCTGTTCGGCGCCGGGCTCGCGCGCGATCTCGACGGGGAGGCCCGCGCGCTGGTCGAGCGGGTGAATGCCAGCCGGCTGCCGGTCGTGGCGGTCGACCTGCCCTCGGGCATCGACGGGGCGAGCGGAGCGGTGCGCGGCGCCGCCATCGAGGCGCGCTGGGGCGTCACCTTCTTCCGCCCCAAGCCCGGGCATCTGCTGCTGCCCGGCCGTCTCCATCGGGGCGCGCTCACCGTGGCGGATATCGGCATCCTCCCGGCTGCGCTCGACGCCATCGCCCCGCGCGCCTTCGAGAACGTGCCCGAGCTGTGGAGCACCGCCTTTCCGGTGCCGCGCCCGCAGGGCCACAAATATGCGCGCGGCCATCTGGTCGCGGTGTCCGGCCCGGCCTTCGCCACCGGGGCGACCCGGCTGGCGGCGCGGGCGGCGCTGCGCGCGGGCGCCGGGCTGGTGACGGTCGCCTGTCCGGCGGAGGCGCTGGCGATCCACGCGACCAATCTGTCGGCGGTGATGGTGCGCCCGGTCGAGGATGCGGCCGGCCTGGCCCATCTGCTGACCGACCGGCGGCTGAACACGGTGGTGCTCGGGCCGGGGCTCGGGGTGGGGCAGGGCGCGCGCGACCGGCTGCTGGCCTGCGCCGACCGCCGGCTGGTGCTCGATGCCGACCTCCTCACCAGCTTCAAGGGCGACGTCGACACGCTGGCCGGAATCGTGCGCGCCGCGCCGGCGGCGGTGGCGACGCCGCATGACGGCGAGTTCGCCCGTCTGTTCGGGCGCTGCCCCGAGATTATGGAGGCCCCGTCCAAGCTGGAGCGCGCGCGCGCCGGTGCCGTCCGGCTCGGTGTCACGGTGCTGCTGAAGGGGGCGGATACAGTGGTCGCGGCGCCGGACGGGCGCGCCGCCATCGCCGCCAACGCGCCGCCCTGGCTCGCCACGGCCGGGGCCGGCGACGTGCTGTCGGGCATCGCCGGCGCGCTGCTGGCGCAGGGCATGCCGCCCTTCGAGGCGGCTGCCGCCGCCGTCTGGCTGCACGGCGAGGCGGCGCGCGAGGCGGGGCCGGGGCTGGTGGCGGACGATCTGGTGGACGCGCTGCGCCCGGTCTACCGGCGGCTGTTCGCGGCGCTCGGCGCGGGTGCCTAGTATCCCGCTCGCGGAAAGTGAACGTGCGGGGCCGCGCGCGGCGGCGGGGCCTCGCTTTTGGGGCTGGCGCTGGGGCAGGGCCGTGCTATAAGCCCGCACCCGGCTGGCGGCACCTTCTCGGGTGTGCGTTCGTGCGCCGTTGTGAGGCCCGATCTGGTGGCTTGGCGGGCGGATGGCGCGACCGCGGGCGTGGCGGAACTGGTAGACGCGCTGGATTTAGGTTCCAGTGGCGAGAGTCGTGGGGGTTCGAGTCCCTCCGCCCGCACCAGTCTTTCCCTTGTCCGGTGCCGCCCTCCGAACCATTTGACCGAGCGAGGCCACGGCGCGCAGGCGACGTGCCCGCACTCAGACATTCGAGAGCACCGCGCAAGCGGCAAACAAGACGAAGGCCGATTGAACATGCAGGTCACCGAACTCCTCGCCGAAGGTCTCAAGCGCGAATATCGCGTGGTGCTGCCGGCCGCCGAACTGGACGCCAAGGCGAACGCCCGCTTCGCCGAGCTCAAGGACAAGGTCCGTCTCAACGGCTTCCGTCCGGGCAAGGTGCCGGTCGCCCATCTCAAGCGCATGTACGGCAAGTCTGTGCTGGCCGAGGTGATCGACCAGGCGGTCAACGAGGCCAACAACCAGATCGTCGAGGACAACGGCTTCAAGCTGGCGCTGCAGCCCAAGGTCGAGCTGCCGCAGGACGAGGCGGTCGTCAACGAGGTGATCGAGGGCAAGGCCGACCTGTCCTACACCGTCGGCCTCGAAGTGCTGCCGAAGATCGAGCTGGGCGACTTCAAGTCCATCGCCCTCGACAAGCCGGTGCTGGCGGTCGGCGACGAGGAGATCGAGGACACCCTCACCCGCATCGCCGAATCGAACCGCCCCTATGCCGCCAAGCAGGGCGCCGCCGAGAAGGGCGACCGCGTCCACATCAATTTCGTCGGCTCGATCGACGGCGAGAAGTTCGAGGGCGGCTCGGGCGAGGACGTCCCGCTCGTGCTCGGCTCGGGCAGCTTCATCCCCGGCTTCGAGGACCAGCTCCTCGGCATCAAGGAAGACGAGACCCGCACCGTCGAGGTCACGTTCCCGGACGAGTACCAGGCCGCCCATCTCGCCGGCAAGGCCGCGTCCTTCGAAGTGACCGCGCGCATGATCGAATCGCCCGCCGAACTGCCGGCCGGCGACGAGTTCGCCAAGGCGCTCGGCCTTGAGAGCTACGAGGCGCTGCGCGAGCAGGTGAAGAGCCGCATCGCCCAGGAGCACAACGGCCAGAGCCGCTCCAAGGTGAAGCGCCGCCTGCTCGACGCGCTCGACGAACTGCACCAGTTCGATGTGCCGCCCTCGCTGGCGCAGCAGGAATTCGACGGCATCTGGAACTCGGTGACCTCGGAGATGGAAGCGCAGAAGCGCACCTTCGCCGACGAGGGCACCACCGAGGAGGAGGCCCGCGCCGACTACGACAAGATCGCCAAGCGCCGCGTGCGACTCGGGCTGGTCCTTGCGGAAATCGGTGAGAAGAACAACATCCAGGTCACCGACGACGAAGTGACCCGCGCCGTCGTCGAACGTGCCCGCCAGTTCCCCGGGCAGGAACAGCAGGTTTGGGAGTTCTATCGTCAGAACGCCCAGGCGCTCGCAAGCCTTCGCGCGCCGATCTTCGAGGAGAAGGTCGTCGACTTCCTGCTCGAGCTTGCCAAGGTGAACGAGGTTCCCGTCACTCGCGAGGAACTCTACGCCGAGGACGAGGCCGACAAGGCCGCCTGAGTTTGCCGGTTGTCAGTGGGGCTGCGCGCGAGCGCGGCCCCACCCGCCGCGGCTTAATGGCCCGACGGACTGGCGGGGACGCGCTTTCCCATTATTGTGGGCGGGGTGGATTCGCGGGCGGTGCCTTTGCACCGAGCCGCCGAGGAACGGAATATGCGTGACCCGATCGATACTTACATGAATTATCTGGTCCCGATGGTGGTCGAGCAGACCAACCGGGGCGAACGTTCCTATGACATTTATTCGCGCCTCCTGAAGGAGCGCATCATTTTCCTGACCGGCCCGGTCGAGGACAACATGGCGACCCTCATGGTCGCGCAGCTGCTGTTCCTCGAGGCGGAAAACCCGAAGAAGGAAATCTCGATGTACATCAACTCCCCGGGGGGAGTGGTGACGTCGGGTCTGGCGATCTACGACACGATGCAGTTCATCAAGCCGGCCGTGTCGACGCTCTGCGTCGGCCAGGCGGCGTCGATGGGCTCGCTGCTGCTGACCGCCGGCGAGAAGGGCATGCGCTTCGCGTTGCCGAACGCGCGAATCATGGTGCACCAGCCCTCCGGCGGCTATCAGGGGCAGGTGACGGACATTCTCATTCACGCCAAGGAGGTCGAAAGCCTCAAGCGGCGGCTGAACGAGATCTACGTCAAGCACACCGGCCAGTCGCTGCAGGCGGTGGAGGACGCGCTCGAGCGCGACAACTTCCTGACTGCCGATACGGCCAAGAGCTTCGGCCTTATCGACAATGTGATCGACAAGCGTCCCGAGGAGGCTGCGGCCAAGCCCTGACGGGGCTCCCGGCCGTGTTTCCGAAGCCACGCCGGCTTCCTATATTGAAGGGCAGGCCCGCGTTCATGTGAAGCGCGGGCTTGCGTGCATCGCGGTATCGCGCTTGCATGACATTTGGATGATGTGTCGCCTGGAGGTGTGACAGGGGGACGACGGGGGCAAGCGCCCCATTCGCGCTAAGTCGGGGATGGATCGAATGCCTTCTTGATCGTGTCGGTTCCGGCATGCTTGGCTAGACCGAACGACAGGACCCTTAAGTCGCTTCCTTTTGACGGCCTTTTCGAGCCGTCGCGTTTCTCCCCACTTGGAGGCCCGCGGCGGCCTGCGAGACTGGGGCGGACCCGGGCGATGCCTGGGCCGCCGAGCGGACGGAGAGACGCATGAGCAAGGTTGGCGGCGGCGACAGCAAGAACACTCTTTATTGCTCGTTCTGCGGCAAGAGCCAGCACGAGGTCCGCAAGCTGATTGCGGGACCTACCGTGTTCATCTGCGATGAATGCGTCGAGCTGTGCATGGACATCATCCGCGAGGAGAACAAGTCCTCGCTGGTGAAGTCGCGCGACGGGATCCCCACCCCGAAGGAGATTTGCAAGGTTCTGGACGATTACGTGATCGGCCAGTTCCATGCCAAGCGCGTCCTGTCGGTGGCGGTGCACAACCACTACAAGCGCCTGAACCACGCCACCAAGCATGCCGGTGACGTGGAACTGGCCAAGTCCAACATCCTGCTGATCGGTCCGACGGGTTCGGGCAAGACGCTGCTTGCGCAGACGCTCGCCCGCATCCTCGACGTGCCCTTCACCATGGCGGACGCGACCACGCTCACCGAGGCGGGCTATGTCGGCGAGGATGTGGAGAACATCATCCTCAAGCTGCTGCAGTCGGCCGACTACAATGTCGAGCGGGCGCAGCGCGGCATCGTCTACATCGACGAGATCGACAAGATCAGCCGCAAGTCCGACAACCCGTCGATCACCCGCGACGTGTCGGGCGAAGGCGTGCAGCAGGCGCTGCTGAAGATCATGGAAGGCACGGTCGCTTCCGTGCCGCCGCAGGGCGGGCGCAAGCATCCCCAGCAGGAATTCCTGCAGGTGGACACGACCAACATCCTGTTCATCTGCGGCGGCGCCTTCGCCGGTCTCGACAAGATCATTTCCTCGCGCGGCAAGGGCACCTCGATCGGCTTCGGCGCGGTCGTGTCCGCCCCCGAGGATCGCCGTCCGGGCGAGGTGTTCCGCGAAGTGGAGCCCGAGGATCTGCTCAAATACGGGCTGATCCCCGAATTCATCGGCCGTCTGCCGGTGATCGCCACGCTGGAGGATCTCGACGAGGCGGCGCTGAAGAAGATCCTCTCGGATCCGAAGAACGCGCTGGTGAAGCAGTATCAGCGGCTGTTCGAGATGGAGAATGTCGAGCTTACCATCCATGAGGAGGCGCTGGGCGCCATCGCCCGCAAGGCCATCGAGCGCAAGACCGGCGCGCGCGGCCTGCGCTCGATCATGGAGGGTATCCTGCTCGATACGATGTTCGATCTGCCCGGCCTCGAAGGGGTCGAGGAGGTCGTCATCAGCAAGGAGGTCGTCGAGCAGAATGCACGTCCGCTTTACATCTATGCGGACCGGGCTGCCGGCGATGCGGGCGCGAGTGCCTGAGGAAACGTTCGCAGCGGAAGCCGGGCGGATGCGCCCGGCAGGGACCAGGGTGGGCTCCCTTGACGGGGGGCGGGGGCGTCGCCATCTCAGCCCCAACCACCGGTCCTCGACCGCATCGACGTGCCTCGCGCCTCTCGCTGCTCCCGCACAGAGATCAACGTTCGCGTTCCGGCCGCATTGCGGCGCGGTCCCGCTTCACGGCGTTCATCGCCGGGGATCGGGGTCGGCCGTCAACTGAAAGGAAAGAGCCATGACGAGCCCCAAGCCTCGCACCGCGCTCACGCCCGGCGTCTCGCAGACCTTCCCCGTGCTGCCGCTGCGCGACATCGTCGTTTTCCCGCACATGATCGTGCCCCTGTTCGTCGGCCGCGAGAAATCCATCCGCGCCCTCGAGGAGGTGATGCGCAACGACACCTTCATCCTGCTGGCGACGCAGGAGAACGCCTCCGATGACGATCCGGCCACCAGCTCCATCTACAAGATCGGCACGCTTGCCTCGGTTCTCCAGCTGCTGAAGCTGCCGGACGGCACGGTGAAGGTGCTGGTCGAGGGCATTTCGCGCGCCAGGGTCAGCCACTACACCGACCGCGCCGACCTCTACGAGGCCGAGGCGGTGGCGCTGGAGGAGGACATCGGCTCCAAGGTCGAGGCCGAGGCGCTCGGGCGCTCGGTGCTGGCCGAGTTCGACAGCTATGTGAAGCTGAACAAGAAGGTCTCGCCGGAGGTCGTCGGCGTCGTGACCCAGATCGAGGATCACTCGAAGCTGGCCGACACCGTCGCCTCGCATCTTGCGGTCAAGATCCCCGAGAAGCAGGCCGTGCTGGAAATCCTCAAGGTGACGACGCGCCTGGAGAAGGTGCTGTCGCTGATGGAAAGCGAAATCTCGGTCCTTCAGGTCGAGAAGCGCATCCGCACGCGCGTCAAGCGCCAGATGGAGAAGACCCAGCGCGAGTACTACCTCAACGAGCAGATGAAGGCGATCCAGAAGGAGCTCGGCGACGGCGAGGACGGCCGTGACGAGCTGGCCGAGCTGGAAGAGCGCATCAAGACCGTCAAGCTCTCCAAGGAAGCCCGCGAGAAGGCGACGCACGAGCTCAAGAAGCTGCGCCAGATGTCGCCGATGTCGGCCGAGGCGACCGTGGTGCGCAACTATCTCGACTGGCTGCTGTCGATCCCGTGGAGCAACAAGAGCAAGGTCAAGAAGGACCTGCCCTTCGCGCAGAACGTGCTCGACACCGACCATTTCGGGCTCGACAAGGTGAAGGACCGCATCGTCGAGTATCTCGCCGTCCAGACCCGGCAGAACAAGCTGACGGGCCCGATCCTGTGCCTCGTCGGCCCGCCCGGCGTCGGCAAGACCTCGCTGGCCAAGTCCATCGCCAAGGCGACGGGGCGCGAATATGTGCGTGTCGCGCTCGGCGGCGTGCGCGACGAGGCCGAGATCCGCGGCCACCGGCGCACCTATATCGGCTCGATGCCCGGCAAGGTCATCCAGTCGATGCGCAAGGCCAAGAAGTCCAACCCGCTCTTCCTGCTCGACGAGATCGACAAGATGGGCGCGGACTTCCGCGGCGATCCGTCTTCGGCCCTGCTGGAGGTGCTCGACCCCGAGCAGAACCACACCTTCAACGATCACTATCTGGAGGTCGATTACGACCTCTCGAACGTGATGTTCGTGACCACGGCGAACACGCTGAACATCCCGCCGGCCCTTCTGGACCGCATGGAGGTGATCCGCATCGCCGGCTACACGGAGGACGAGAAGGTCGAGATCGCGCGCCGGCATCTCATCCCGGCCACGCTCGCCAAGCACGGCCTGCAGCCGAAGGAATGGTCGATCGACAACGAGGCGCTGCTCACCCTGGTCCGCCGCTATACGCGGGAGGCCGGCGTGCGCAATCTCGAGCGTGAGATTTCCAACCTCGCCCGCAAGGCGGTGAAGGACCTCATGCTGACCAAGAAGAAGACGATCAAGGTCACCGCCAAGACGCTCGAGGACTATCTCGGCGCGCCGAGGTACCGCTATGGCGAGGCCGAGACCGAGGATCAGGTGGGCGTCGTCACCGGCCTGGCCTGGACCGAGGTCGGCGGCGAGATCCTGACCATCGAAGGCGTCATGATGCCCGGCAAGGGTCGCATGACCGTCACCGGCAACCTGCGCGACGTGATGAAGGAATCGATCTCGGCGGCGGCCTCCTATGTCCGCTCGCGCGCGCTCGATTTCGGCATCGAGCCGCCGCTGTTCGACCGTCGCGACATCCACGTCCACGTGCCGGAGGGGGCGACCCCGAAGGACGGCCCCTCGGCCGGCGTGGCCATGGCGACCGTGCTCACCTCGGTGCTGACCGGCATCCCGATCCGCCGCGACGTCGCCATGACCGGCGAGGTCACGCTGCGTGGCCGGGTGCTGCCGATCGGCGGCCTCAAGGAGAAGCTTCTCGCCGCCCTGCGGGCAGGCATCAAGAAGGTGCTGATCCCCGAGGAGAACGCCAAGGATCTCGCCGAGATCCCGGACAATGTGAAGAACGCGCTGGAGATCGTGCCGGTGTCGCGGATGGACGAGGTGCTCCAGCACGCGCTCATCCGCCAGCCCGAGGCGATCGTCTGGGAAGAGAAGGTGCCGGCGCCGGGCGAGATCGAGCCGGTGATCGCCCGCGACGAGGCGAGCGGCCTCGCCGCGCACTGATCGACGGACCTTCCGGTCCAACGCACTATCGGACGGCGGTGTCCTCGCGGACGCCGCCGTCCTGCTTTTGCGGGGCACCGATCCGGCTCCGGGGCCGTCGTGGAAAGGTCGCATTCGCCTAAATTGCAGGCCGCTATTGTTGTCTTCTAATGAGGTGTCTAGATACCTGCAATCGCATGAAAATCGTGTATTCGTGCGGGTTCCTAGGCCCGGGAGCTTGCAATCGCCGCGATTTGGAGAAAGGGTGCCCGCCCGTCGTCGGTGCATGCGATCGACGATTCTTGTGCAATCAAGGGAAGGACCGGTCAGATGACCACGAAGAACGAACTCGTCGCCGCCGTGGCCGAACAGGCCAAGCTGACGAAGGCCGCTGCTGCGGCCGCGGTCGACGCGACCTTCGACGCCATTGCCGCCTCGCTGAAGGCCGGTGAGGAAGTCAAGCTTATCGGCTTTGGCAGCTTCTCGGTCGTGACCCGCGCCGCGCGCGAAGGCCGCAACCCGCGCACCGGCAAGCCGGTCAAGATCGAAGCCTCGAAGGCTCCGAAGTTCACGCCCGGCAAGGGCCTGAAGGAAACCGTCAACGGTTGATCCGACACGCCGCGACGCCCACGCCGTCCTGACCGGATCATCCGGGGACGTGGCGGGGCGTCGAGGGCAGGTGTCCGCCGGCCACGTGCCGGCGGACCGGCCTCCCTCCGCGAGGCCCGAAGCGCGTCGCCCCGGCAGATCGCCCGGGCACTCGCCGCGTCTAGCATCTCCCTTCCGGCATCGTCTCTTGCGACATCGTGTCTGGCGACATCGCTTCTTGCGATACGGCCAGTTGCGACATCACCTCTTGCGACATCGCCGCGCGGATGCTTAAGACGGCCCGCTGGCGGTCCGGCCGGGCAGGCCCCGACAGGCCGCAGGCGCGGTTCTCTCCGCTCCGGGGCTGGGAACGCTTTCCCGGCCACCCGGATCGGCGGATGTCAGGCGGGCGGTTAGCTCAGTTGGTAGAGCATCTCGTTTACACCGAGAGGGTCGGCGGTTCGAGCCCGTCACCGCCCACCATCGACACGGCGTCCGGGCAGGTCCGCCACCCTCCGCGCCGCATCGCTCCCCCGCGAACATCGCAGTTGGCCGCAGCCGCCCCGGCGTCTAGAAGTCGGGCAACCGGGTCGCTTCCCGCCATCCTCCCGCCTTGCCGGATGCCTGCGCCGTGAAACTCGTTCTCTTCGATTGCGATGGCACGCTGGTGGACAGCCAGAACGTCATCGTCGCCGCCATGACGCGGGCCTTCGACCGCGCCGCGCTTCCCCGGCCGCCGCGCGAGGCGGTGCTCGGCATTGTCGGGCTCTCGCTGGTGGAGGCGATGCGCCATCTCGGCGACGACGACCCGCTGTTTCCCGCCGAGCGGCTGGCCGATCTCTACCGCGACGCCTTCCGCGAACTGCGCACCGAGTCGGGCTTCTTCGAGCCGCTGTTCCCCGGCATGCGCGGCGTGCTCGACGCGCTGGCCGCCCGCGACGACGTGCTGCTCGGTATCGCCACCGGCAAGTCGCAGCGCGGCGTGGCCGCCGTGCTCGGCCATCACGGGCTGGAAGGGCGCTTCGTCACCATCCAGACGGCGGACGATGCACCGTCCAAGCCGCACCCGGCCATGGTGCTTCAGGCCATGGCGGCGACGGGCGTCGAGGCCGTCGACACCGTGCTTGTCGGCGACACCAGCTTCGACATGGTGATGGCCCGCGCCGCCGGCGCCCGCGCCATCGGCGTCACCTGGGGCTATCACCCGGTCGACCGGCTGAGCCAGTCGGGCGCCGAGCGGCTGGTGTCGGATGCCGACGGGCTCATCCGGGCCATCGACGAGGTGTGGGAGATGGTGCCGTGAGCGAAGGACAGGACGGCGCGCCGCTGGCGCCGGGGCTGCCGCCGGGCAGCGGCGAGCGCAAGCTGCCGAAGCGGTTCTACACGCAGGCGGGCGTGGGCGAGGCCGGCGAGGGGCTCTACCGCATCGAGCTGGACGGGCGCCCGGTGCGCACCCCCGGCCGCAACCTCGTCGCCGTGCCGAATCGGGTGCTGGCCGAGGCCCTGGTCGAGGAATGGCAGGCGCAGGGCGCGGTCATAGACCCCCTGACCATGCCGCTGACGCGGCTCGCCAATTCCGCCATCGACGGCGTTGCCGGGGCCATGGAGGCGGTCGGCGGCGAGGTGGTGCGCTATGCCGGCAGCGACCTTCTCTGCTACCGGGCCGATGCTCCCGACCAGCTTGTCGCGCTGCATGCCGAGTTGTGGGACCCGCTGCTCGACTGGGCGCGCGAGAGTTTCGGCGCGGTGTTCGTGTTGAGCGAAGGGGTGATGCATGTCGAGCAGCCCCCGCGCACGCTGGAAATCGTCGCCGGCCTGCTGCCGGACGAGCCGTTCCGCCTCGCGGCGCTCAATCTCCTGACCACGCTCGGCGGCTCGGCGCTGATCGCGCTCGCCGTCGCGCGCGGGCGCCTGTCGGCGGAGGAGGGCTGGCGCGCCGCCCATGCGGATGAGGAAGTGCAGGAGAGGCTGTGGGGAACCGACGCCGAGGCGCTGGCGCGCCGCGCGGCGCGCTTCCGCGATTTTGAGGCTGCCGCCCGGCTTTTCACCCTGCTCGACGGCTGAGCACGTTCACGCATCCCCGCGCAGCAGGTGGAGGGTCGCCAGCGCGATCATCCGCTCCTCGTCGGTCGGGATGACGAGCACGCTTGGTATCGAGTTGTCGGCGTCGATGAAGGTCTGGCCGGCGGCGTTGGCCTCGGGATCTAGCGCGATGCCGAGCAAGGCGAGGCGTGCGCAGACCCGGGCGCGGATCTCCGGCGAGCGTTCGCCGATGCCGGCGGTGAACACCAGCGCATCGAGCCCGCCGAGCGAGACGGCCAATTGGGCGACCGCCTGCGCCACGTGCAGGGTGAAGTAGTTCACCGCCAGCGCCGCCGACGGCGCCTCGCTCGCCAGCAATTCGCGCATGTCGCTGCTGATGCCCGACAGGCCGCGCAGCCCGCTGTCATGATAGAGCATGTGGCCGACCTCGGCCGGGCTCATGCCCTTCTGCTCGATCAGGTGCAGCACCACGCCGGGGTCGAGCGCGCCGCAGCGCGTGCCCATGGGCAGGCCGTCCAGCGCCGTGAAGCCCATGGTGGATTCCATGCTGCGCCCGTCCAGCAGCCCGCAGGCCGAGGCGCCGGAGCCCAGATGGCAGATGACGACCCGCCCGCGCGCCAGTTCCGGCGCCAGCTCGCGCAGGGCGCCGGAGACATATTCGTAGGACAGGCCGTGGAAGCCGTAACGGCGCACGCCATCCTCGTAGAGCCCGTTCGGCAGGGCGAAGCGGTCGGCGACCTCGGGGTGGCCGCGATGGAAGGCGGTGTCGAAGCACGCGACCTGCGGCAGGTCCGGCCGGCGCGCGCGGATCACCCGGATGGGATCGAGATTGGTGAGCTGGTGCAGCGGGGCGAGCGGGATGAAGCTCTCCAGTGTGCGCAGCACCTCGTCATTCACCAGCTCGGGATGCGAGTAGTGCGGCCCGCCATGGACGACGCGGTGGCCGATGCCGATCAGTTCGTGTTCGGCGAGATACGGCGTCACCCAGTCGCTGATCGCGTGCTGGGCCTGCGCCGCCTTGCCGATCTCCTGCGCGTCGAAGCTGCGGTCGACCAGCACGCTGCCGGCGTCGTCGGTGGCCTTGAGGCGGGGGCGCGTGCCGATGCCGTCCAGCGCGCCGCCGAGGATCAGCGCCACGTCGCGGCCGACGACGCGGTAGAGCTTGAACTTGATGCTGGACGAGCCGGCATTGACGACGAAAAGCGCCTCGCTCACCGCTCAGCCTCCCAGGCCCGGCTGCTGCAGGCGGGCATGGGCGTAGAGCACCGCCACCGCGCAGGAGGCGAGGCGGGTGCGCAGCGCGTCGGCGCGGCTGGTCAGGATGACCGGGACGCGGGCGCCGACCACGATGCCGGCGGCGTCGGCGCCGGCCATGAAGGTGAGGTTCTTCGCCAGCATGTTGCCGGCTTCGAGATCGGGCGCCACGAGGATCTGCGCCCGCCCGGCGACCGGGGAGACGATGCCCTTGATGCGCGCCGCCTCCGGCGAGATGGCGTTGTCGAGCGCCAGCGGCCCGTCGAGGTCGCCCCCGGTGATCTGGCCGCGATCGGCCATCTTGCACAGCGCGGCCGCCTCGATGGTGCTCGGGATCGAGGTAGTGACGGTTTCCACCGCCGAGAGGATGGCGACGCGCGGCCGGCCGAGCCCGAGCCCGACATGCAGGTCGATGGCGTTCTGGACGATGTCGCGCTTGGCGTCGAGGTCGGGGAAGATGTTCACCGCCGCGTCGGTGACGAAGAGCGGCTCGCCATAGGACGGCACGTCCATGATGAAGACGTGGCTGATGCGCCGCCCGGTGCGCAGCCCGGTCTCGCGCGCGGTGACGGCGCCGAGCAGTTCATCGCTGTGCAGGCTGCCCTTCATCAGGAAGGCGGCGCGACCGGCGCGCACCAGCTCGACCGCCTTGGCGGCGGAGGCGACGCTGTGCGGCGCGTCGACGATCTCGATTCCCGTCAGGTCCAGCCCCTCGGCCTCGGCGACCGCGCGGATGCGGGCTTCCGGCCCGACCAGTATCGGCACGATGAGGTGAGCGTCTGCGGCATCCAGCGCGCCGCGCAGGGAGGAGGCGTCGCAGGGATGGGCGACGGCGGTGGGCAGCGCCCCGACCTCGCCGGCGCGGGCGATCAGCCGCTCATACTTGCCGTGGTCGTGCTCGGCCCTGGCCACGGTGCTCATCTGTCCTCATCCCTGTCTGCGCGCGGCCAAGTCGGCCGGCAACGCCCGAGTGTCGCGGCCGCCGGCGACGGCCGCACGACATAGATGACCGCCCGCCGCCGGCGGCGTTGATCTCGCGCAACGGTGGCGCGGCCTCAGCGCCGGACGTTGTATTGCTTGTCGAGGTCCTCGATGGCCCAGTCGGCCATGACTCCCCCCGCCAGGCATTTCAGCTCCCCTGTCTTGCCGCGCCAGAATTCGAGCTTGCCGTCACGCGTGGTCGAGCCGGAGAAATTCTCGATGCGGCATTTGTGGTCGGCATAGATGACGTCGAATTTCACGTCCTTCGAGAACTGCCGCTTGTCGCGATAGGTTTGCTCCATGGTGGCCTCGATGCGCCATTCTCCCGGCTCCATCTGGGTCACATTGAAGCACTGCCAGCCTGTCGAGGATGGGAGCGAGCCGAAGATGGTCTTCGCGCGTGGCAACTTGAAATCCTTGCATTCGTCGCCTTCCTCCTGGTCTTTGAAGGTGGCGGGATTTTTCTTCTCGTTGACAAGGACCGCATCGTCAAAAGTGAGGTACATCTTTCCCTTGCGGAGATAGAACGATATTCCAACGGTGAAATTCTCTTCGCCGGCCGATATCCACATCTCGACTTCGTCGTAAAGTTCGCCCGCACTTGCAGGAGCCAGTGTCAGCATCGTTCCGGCGATGACGCCGGCAAGCCACGCTCGTCTGCCAGTCCCGCACATGTCCGCCCCCTCCGCGACCGTCCGCGAGGGCCATTGCAGCACCGGCACCCGGCGCGTGCAACCAAGGAGCAGGGCTGGCCCGCGGTTGCCGCGGGCTCGGTCGCGAGGGCGGTGGAGAATCATCGGCGGGAGACGCGACCGGCGGGCGGTGGCGGAGGCGTCGCCGGGCGTGTTCGGTGCGTCCTCCGGTCGAGGGGGCACCCCATGCGCGGCATGCGCGTGGCAATGCGGGCCGATCCCTCGCCTTCGAGGTCGCACCGGCGCCGGAAATCCGACCGCCCCGTGCCCGCAGCGGAAAAGGAGTAAGGTTTCTTTGACTTACCGCAAGGTTCCTTCGATTTGCTGTTTGGCCGATCCCGCATTCCAATTAGACTGCCAGTCGATCGAGGCAGCCGGTCATCGACCGAGGTATCTCGGTACAATTCCGCATTCGGCACCACTGCGCGGGCGGTGTTCGGATCGGAATGAGGCGTAGAACCGCCGATCAGACGATCAATTGGGGGACGTGACATGAAGACGATCGCTAAAGCTCTCGCGGGCGCAGCCCTGCTGCTCTCGGTGGCCGGCACCGCGGCGAAGGCCGCGCCGCTCGAGATCTTCGCCTGCGTGCCCGAATGGGCGTCGCTGACGAAGGCGATCGGCGGCGATCGGGTCGCCAACGTCACGCTCGCCACCTCCGCGCTCGACAATCCCGAGAGCATGAAGCCGACACCGGGCCTCATCGCCACGCTGGGCAAGGCGGACCTGATCGTGTGCACCGGCGCCGGTCTGGAGGACAGCTGGCTGCCGTCGCTGCTCGAGCGCGCGAACAACCCCAAGATCGCCAAGGGCAAGCCGGGCTATTTCATGGCCAGCGAGTATGTGAAGCTCATCGAGGACGAGGAAGATGAGCACGACCACGGCCATGGCGAGAAGAAGGGTGGCGGCGGCCACATGCACGAGACCGGCAACCCGCATATCCAGGGCGACCCGAACAATGTGCGCCTCGTCGCCGGCCAGCTCGCCAAGCGCCTGATCGCCCTCGATCCCGAAGGCAAGGACGTCTACACGGCGAACACCAAGACCTTCATCAACCAGCTCACCGCGCTGACCAAGGAACTGAAGACCAAGGCCGCGCCGCTGAAGGGCATCAACATCGCCGTCCAGCATGGCCATTCGGTCTATCTGCTCAAATGGCTGGACGTGCGCACCGCCGCGACCGTCGAGCCCGAGCCGGGCGTCGCGCCGGGTCCGGCCCACCTCGCCGAGATCATCGGTGACGTGCCGAAGCAGAAGATCCGCTTCATCGTCTTCGCTCCCTACGAGGATCCCGCGCCCTCGCGCTTCGTGAGCGAGAAGGCCAAGATTCCGCTGGTGAAGCTGCCCTTCACGGTCGGCGGCACGCCCGAGGCGAACGACCTTTTCGGGCTCTACAAGGATTCGGTCGATCGCCTTCTGGACGGATTGGCTGGCCGTGAGCGCACTTAATCTCGACATTCTCGGCCCCGCCCTCGTTGCGGGGCTTCTCATTCTCGCCACGCACGTGCCGCTTGGCACGATCGTTCTCAATCGCGGCATCATCTTCATCGACATCGCGCTGGCGCAGGTCGCCGCGCTCGGCGTCGTGTTCGGCAATCTCGTGCTGGGCGCCACCACCGGCTGGGCCGTGCAGCTCAGCGCGGTCGGGGCGGCGGTCGGCTGCTCGCTGCTGCTCACCTGGACCGACAAGCGCTTCCCGGCGATCCAGGAAGCGATCATCGGCGTGCTCTACATCGTCGCCGCTGCGCTGCAGATCGTGCTGCTTTCCTACAGCCCGAACGGCTCGGAATATCTCAAGCAACTGCTGGTCGGGCAGATCCTGTGGGTCTCGCAGCTCCAGCTCATCGTGCTGGGCCTTCTCTCGGCCGTGGCGCTGGTGCTCTGGGCCGTGCGCGACCTCGTGCGCGAGCGCATCCTGTTCTACGGCATCTTCGCGGTGATGATCACGGCGTCGGTGCAGATCGTCGGCGTGCTGCTGGTCTTCGCGTCGCTGATCGTGCCCGCGCTGGCGACGCTGCACGCGCCGCGCCGGTGGCGGCTCATGGTGGCCTTCAACATCGGCACGGCGGGCTACCTGATCGGCCTTGTGCTGTCGGCGGTGCTCGACATCTCCACCGGCGCGGCCATCGTCTGCTCGCTGGTGCTCGTGGCGCTGCTGTCCGCCATCGCGATCTCGCGCCTGTCGGACGAGCCGCTGGCCATTCCCGGCCATCATGGCGAGGGGCATGGGCATGACCATTCCGGCCATGACCATTCCGGCCACGGCGCTGTCAGCCACGCTCCCGGCGCGCCGGTCGGCGGCGCGGCGAACTGAGCGAGGGCAAGTCGGGGCGGATGTTCGCGTTTCTGGTCAATATCAGCCTTCGGGCCCGGCTTCTGGTGATCGTGCTGTTCGCCGGCGGCATGGTCTATGGCGGCGTCTCGCTGACCAACCTGCCTATCGACGTGCTGCCGGACCTCAACAAAGGGCTGGTGACGATCGTCACCGAGGCGCCGGGTCTGGCGCCGGAGGAAATCGAGGTTCAGGTTTCCGCCCGCATCGAGGCGGCGATGGCGGGTGCCAGCGGCGTCACCCGCGTGCGCTCCTCCTCGACGACCGGCCTGTCCATCGTCTTCGTCGAGTTCGGATGGGACGGCAACATCTATACCGACCGGCAGATCGTGGCCGAGCGGCTGGCGCCGGTGCAGCTTGAGCTGCCGGCGGGCGTGCGGCCGATCATGGCGCCGATCTCCTCCTATATGGGCGAGATCATGCTGGTGGCGGTCTCCAGCAGCACGCTCTCGCCGATGGACCTGCGCGAGCTTGCCGACTGGACCGTCGGCCAGCGTCTCAAATCGGTGCCCGGCGTCAGCCGCATCGTGCCGATCGGCGGTCTGGTTAAGGAATACCGGGTCACGCTGGACATGCTGCGCATGAGCCAGCTTCAGGTGTCCATCGACCAACTGCGGCGGGCGCTGGAGGCGTTCGGCTCCAACACCGGCGGCGGCGTGGTGAACCAGGGCGATCAGGAATTCCTGATCCGCAACGTCTCGCGCACGCAGAGTCTGGAAGACCTGCGCAACATCGTGGTCGACCATCGCCTCGGGCAGCCGGTGCTGCTGCGCCAGTTCGCCGAAGTCTCCTTCCAGCCCAAGCAGCGGCGCGGCTCGGCGGGGCTCGAGGGCAGCGAGGCGGTCGTCATCTCGGTGCAGAAGCAGCCGCAGGCCGACACGGTGAAGCTGACGCACGAGATCGAGCAGGTTCTCGCCGATCTCCAGCGTTCCATGCCGCCGGGCACGGTGGTGAACGAGTATCTGTTCCGCCAGTCCGACTTCATCCACGCGGCGGTGGGCAATCTTGAACAGGTGCTGACCGAGGCCATCGTCGCGGTGGCGATCATCCTGTTCCTGTTCCTGTTCAACGTCCGCACCACCACCATCTCGCTGGTGGCGATTCCGGTCTCGGTGCTCACCACCTTCATCGTGCTGCGCTGGCTCGGCCTCACCATCAACACGATGACGCTGGGCGGCCTCGCCATCGCCATCGGCGAACTGGTCGACGATGCCGTGGTGGATGTGGAGAACATCTTCCGGCGCCTGCGCGAGAACGCCCAGAAGGCGGTGCCGTTGCCGTCCATCGAGGTCATCGCCGCCGCCTCGCAGGAAGTGCGCTCCTCGATCGTCTACTCGACCGCCATCATCGTGCTGGTCTTCGTGCCGCTGTTCGCGCTGCCGGGCATCGAGGGGCGGCTTTTCGTGCCGCTCGGCATCGCCTACATCGTCTCGATCCTCGCCAGCCTCGTGGTGTCGATCACGCTGACGCCGGTGCTGTGCTCCTTCCTGCTGCCGAACACGCGGGGCATCGACCACCAGGACAATGTCCTGGTGCGCGTGCTCAAGCGCGGCAACGCCCGGCTGCTGCACTGGGTGCTCGGCCATCCGGTTCCGATTCTCTCCTGCATCCTCGCTGCCGTGGTGGTGGCCGCCGCCGTGGTGCCGACCCTGCCGCGCTCCTTCCTGCCGCGCTTCAACGAGGGCGCCCTGGTCATCACCATGATGCTGGAGCCGGGCATTTCGCTCGACGAATCGAGCCGCATCGCCGCGACGGCCGAGAAGCTGCTTCAGGCCGTTCCGGAAGCGGTGAAGGTCGGGCGCCGCACCGGCCGCTCGGAGGCCGACGAGCATGCGCTCGGCGTGAACGTCACGGAGCTGGAGCTGGAACTGCGGCGCGACATGCGCGCGCTGCCCGCCATCATGGCCGATGTGCGCGAGCGGCTCGGCGGCCTGCCCGGATCGTTCAGCATCAGCCAGCCGATCGCACTGCGGATCGACCACATCCTCACCGGCGTCTCGGCGCAGGTGGTGATGAAGATATTCGGTCCGGACCTCGACACGCTGCGCACCATCGGCCGCGATGTCGAGGCCTGGCTGAAGACCATTCCCGGCCTCGCCGACGTGAACATCGAGCGGCAGGTGCCGGTGCCGCAGATCCAGGTGCATTTCGACCCCGACCGTGCGCTGCTCTATGGCGTGCAGCCCGGCGAGCTGACCCAGCGCATCGCCCAGCTCACCAATGGCGAGGAAATCACCGAGGTCATCGACGGCCTGAAGCACTTCGACCTCGTGGTGCGGCTCAGCGAGGCGGACCGCTCGACCGCGCAGCTCGGCGCCATGCTGATCGACACCCCGGCCGGTCAGGTGCCGCTGTCCACCATCGCCCGGGTCTCCGAGACCTCCGGTCCGAACGAGATCCTGCGCGAGAACAACCAGCGCCGCATCCTCGTCACCGCCAATGGCGACGGCACCGCCGACAATCTCGTCGCCGGCGAGATCGGCGACATGATGCAGAACCTCAAGCTGCCGCCGGGCTATTTCATCGTCTTCGAGGGCGTGTTCGCCGAGCAGGCGCGCTCCACGCTGCGCCTTGCGGGCCTGTCGACCATCTCCTTCCTGCTGGTGTTCTCGATCCTCTATGCGCGCTTCAAGTCGGCGCTGCTGGCCGGCATCATCATGGCCAACGTGCCGCTGGCGCTGATCGGCAGCGTGATCGCGCTCAAGATCAGCGGCGTCGAGCTTTCCATCGCCGCCATCGTCGGCTTCGTGACGCTGGCCGGCATCTCGACGCGCAACGGCATCCTCAAGATCAACCACTACATCCACCTGATGAGCCATGAGGGCGAGGTCTTCGGCGAGAAGCTGATCGTCCGCGGCGCCAATGAGCGCCTCGTGCCGGTGCTGATGACCGCCGCTTCCGCCGTGGTGGCGCTGGTGCCGCTGCTGCTCGGCGCGCACGAGCCGGGCAAGGAGATCCTGCACCCGGTCGCGGTGGTGATCTTCGGCGGCCTGATGAGCGCGACGCTGCTCGACACGGTGCTGACGCCGCTGCTGTTCCAGCGATTCGCGCCGCGCGTGCTCGACAAGCTCGTCGAAACCCCGGACGCTCACCTCAAGGGAGCCTATTGATGCGGACGGATGCGACGGCTAAGGCCGGACCTGTCGCAGGGCATGGGCGCGACGGTGGGGGCGGGGCATGATCATCGGGCTGCTGAACCAGAAGGGCGGCGTCGGAAAGACCACGCTCGCCACCCATATCGCCGGCGAGCTTGCCGCCAATGGCGGCCGCGTCACCGTCATCGATGCCGATCCGCAGGGCTCGGCGCTCGACTGGGCGCAGACCCGCTCGCAGAACGGCCTGCCGCGCCTGTTCGGCGTCGTCGGCCTCGCCCGCGAGGTACTGCACCAGGAAGTGCCCGACATCGCCCGCGCCAACGACCATGTCATCATCGACGGCCCGCCGCGCGTGACCGCGCTGGCGCGCTCCACCATCCTGGCCTCCGACTTCGTGCTGATCCCGGTTCAGCCCTCCTCCTACGACCTGTGGGCGAGCATGGAGATCGTGCAGCTCATCAACGAGGCGAAGCTGTTCAAGCCGGCGCTGAAGGCGGCCTTCGTGGTCAATCGCTGCATCACCGGCACGGTGGTCGGGCGCGACGTGCGCAGCGCCTTCGAGGACGGCATCCCAGCCCTCGAGGCCGTTATTGGTCAGCGAATTGCTTTCGTCGAGAGCGTGGCCACCGGGCGGCTGGTGCGCGAACTGGACAAGCGCGGCGCGGCCGCAAGGGAAATTGCGGCACTGACCGCCGAGATCATGGAGCAGGGAGCATGACGGCCAAGCGCGTCACCATAGGGGCGAAGCCGACGCTGGTGCCCCGCGATACGGCCGAGGCCGGCAGCGACATGGCCGACACTGCCGGCCCCGCCGCCGCTCCCGCCGCCGCGACGGCGGCCTCGATCGAGGACTGGCTGCGGCAGGGCGAGGCGCGCGCTTCGGCCTCCGATCCCGCCGATGGGGAAGGGGAACCGGCCGACGCGACGCCGGCGGGCGCCGCCCCGGAGATTGCCGACTTTGAGATTGCTGCCTCGGAGATCGCCGCCGAGGAAAGCCGGGCGCCGGAAGCGGCCGCCGGGCCGCGCACCGCACCGCACTCTCCGGTGGAGCCCGTTCCGGCTGCGGCCAGCGCCACCGTCGGGTCCGCTGCCGCGACCTCCTCGCGAACGCCGCCGCCCGCCTGGGCGGGTATCGCCGGAGGCGCCGCCGCCGGCGCAGCGGCGGCCGCCATTGTCGCATGGGCGCTGATGCAACTGGTGCCGGGGGGCGATGTGCGCGTCGGGCCGCTGGTCGAGCGCGTCGCCCATATCGAGACCGGGCTGCGTGACAACGAGACCCGGTTCGGCAAGCTCAACAACGAACTCGCCCAGATCATCGACGCGCAGGACGCCACCACGACGCGCATCGACGAGCAGGCGAGCGCGATTGACGCGATCAAGCTCGCGGCCACGGGCGAGGCCAGCCGGACCGATCCCGGCGCCCCCATCGCCTCGCCGGTCTTCGCCGTCGCCCTCGCGCAGTTGCGCGCGACCTTCTATTCTGGCCGCCCCTTCGAGGCCGAGCTGGTCAATGTCTACGCCATTGCCGGCAATAACGACCTGTTTTCCGGCTACCTTACAGAGCTGATGGCTCCCGCCCGCACCGGCGTACCCAACGCGGCCGAACTGTACCGGGTGTTCCCGTCCTATGTCGCGGCGGCGGGCCTGCGCATCGGCGATCCCGCCGGCTACTACCAGTACGGCATGTCGCTGGTGAACCGCTATGTCGGGCTCGCCACCGAGCCGCACAAGGTCGAGATGTCCAATCTGGGCGTCACCCGCGCCAGCGCATTGCTGGCCGCTGGCGACGTCGCGGGGGCGATGAGCGCTCTGCGCGATCTCGACGCGCCGTCGGCGGTGGCGATGGCGCCGTGGCTGGAGGCGGCGCGCAGCTATCTGCGCAGCGAGACGGCCATTACCGAGATGACGCGGATCACCGTCGACCGTCTGCGCGAGCGGGTGGTGAAGGAGATGCCGGCCGCAGGGGCGGGCGAACTGGCGCCGCAGCTTCAGGGCGACGCACCGGCCACGCTGGCGCCGGCTCCGCCGCCGGAAGCGTCCCTCACGTCGCCGGATGCCCCGCCGCTGGCCACACCGTCCGCCGATGTCGGTCTGCCGCCGGCCCCTGTGCCGGACGCGGCGCCGGACACGCCGCCGTCGACGCCATGATGGCGGATTACTTCAGCGTGCCGGGAAGCGAGGTTTCCGGCCGCATGTCGACGATATTGCCGCCAATGATGCGCGCGCCGTGCGAGGTGACGCCGGCGTCGGCTTCCATCAGCACTTCGCTCGACAGCTCGGCCGAAATCTCGACCAGAAGGTCTGCGGCGAGACCGAGCACGATGACGGCGACGGGAACGAGGTAGAGCATGGGCCTCCTCCAGGTAGCCCCGACAATAGGAACAGCCCGGAGTCGCGTAAAGGGGGAGGCGCGCGCATGCGCTTGCTCCCGCCGCGGAACAGCGCATGATGACGCCAATGGCGGACGCCGATGCCCTCAAGCGCCGGCGGAGGCCCTTCGAGGTTGGCTCCGATGAGCGATTCGGCCCCGGAATCGGCGGATTCTTCCGCCCGCGCTGCCGCCGCGCCGGCGCCCGGCATCGGAGACGAGCCGATTCGGCCCGATCCGCCGGCGCCGGAGCGCCCGTGCTGCGAGGCCGAGGCGGCACTGGAGCGGGAGCGCTGGCTGCGCGCGCAGTTCGAGCGCGAGCACCAGGTGACGATGTCGGTGATGCGCATTCTGCTTGGCAGTGTGCGCGATCAGAGCCGGCGGATGCGCTTCTGGCGATGGCTGATCGACGACGAGCGTTCGGAGCGACGCCGGCAGGAAGCGCTCTACCGGGCCGACGGCCAGGTCGACGCGGCGTTCGGGCGGCGGCCGTGGAAGTGATGAAGACGAGAGCGGTTAGAGACATGCGGACGCCCTACCCGATGATGCGCAGGATTGCCGCCCTGGCCGCCGTGCTCTTCCTGATGGCGCTGCCGGTCGATGGCGCCCGGGCGGAGGAGGGGCACAGCCACGGCCCGGCGCCGCGCACCATCTCCGTCGCGCCGCGCACCGAGGCCCGGATCGGCAACCAGGAGGCGGTGCTCGCCTATGACCGCGGCAAGCTGGTGCTGTTCCTGCAACGCTACACCGACGGGCAGCCGACCAGCGGCGCCGGGATCGAGATGACCATCGACTTCGTGCCGGTGACGTTCGAGGAGGTGGCGCCCGGGACCTATGTCGCCAGCGACGTGATGCTGGCCGCCGGCCGCAACGAGCTGGAACTCGCCTATAAGATCGGCGGCCGGGAAGGTACCGACACGCTCGTCCTGAACATGCCCCAGAGTTCGACGGAAACCACCGCCAGCCGCCGCATGAACACGCCGGGCACGGCGGTGTCCGGCCTGCTTCTGGCGGCTATCGCGCTCGCCATCTATGCCGGCACCACGGCCCTTCTTGCTCTGAGGTCGAGAACGGCGTGACCATTTCAGGCGTTCAGATTGTCGACGCTCACCTGACCCGTCAGCATCACCCAGGCCGAGGCCCAGCACATGCCGATGGCGATCAGCCCGCCATACATGTAGAGCACGATGGGCAGCAGGTCGCTCATGTCGCGCAGCGGGACCACTCCCGCGTCGACCAGCAGATAGGCGAGCGAGCCGAGCAGGGCGACCGTGAGGGCGATGCCCGGCGCGCGAAGCTGGCGCGTCGTGACGCGGATCAGCAGCATATAGACGACGACGTAGAGGCAGAGGATCGGCAGTTGCACCAGCCAGTCCTGCGACCAGCGCTCGCCGATCCAGTGGACCAGCGAATAGCCGCTCGCATTGTAGGTCGACAGCACCAGGAACAGCGCGCCGAACAGGCGCACCGCGAACATGGCGAAGCCGAAATTGCGCGGGCGTGGGCGGCGGATGCGCAAGGATGTCTCCTGTCGGGGCGGTCGGCAATTCTAGAGGCTTGGCGGGCGCGAGCAAACCGCATTGCTGCGGTTGGGCAGGGGGGGAGCCGATGATGTCGCGCTTCGTCCTCGCGCGCCCGTCCCTCGCGCGCCTCGCCTCGATGCGGCTGCCGACGCTGAGCCTGCGCATGCAATATGCCGGTGGCATCGTCGTCTCGGCGGCGATCATCGCCGGCTTCGTCGGCGCCGCGTGGCGGGTGCTGCCGCATGCGCCCTCGGAGGCGCGCGTGCTCTATTTCCGCGAGCCGCCGCCGGCGACCATCACCTATTCCGGCACGGTGCCGGTCTTCGTGATGAAGCCCGACCACAGCGTGGTGCGGCACGGCACCGCCGAGATGGGGGCGGGCGGGCTGATCCGCGTCGATCCGTTCCCCAGCACCATCAACGAACATGGCAACGCCACCGAGGCGATTCTCGCCGACCCCAGCCTTGGCATTCTCTGGGCGGCGGCGACCGACACCTCGCAGGCGGAGCTGCGCCACCGCATCAGCCTCGTGCAGGACATGGCGGCGCAGACGATCGAGCGCGTCATCACATCCGACGTGTTCACCAACGATTACCGCCCCGTGCTGCGGGCGATGCTGACCGACGCGATCTCCACCGCCTGGCGCGACCCGCGCACGCAGAAGGCGGTGCAGGGGCTGCTGGCCAATGCCGAGCCGACGCTGCGGCGCTCGCTCAATGGCGAGGTGCGCGAAATCCTCGTCAGCCGGCTGTCCGCCGCCATCTGGCAGATGCTGCGGGCCAACTGGGCCAACGCCTTCGGCGTGCCCTTCGGCTACGATCTCGACTACGAACCGGCCATCCGCGCCATGACCGAGACACTGGCCGACCCGCGCCTCCAGCAGGTGCTGCTCGGCTTCGGCCGGGCGCAGCTCGAAACCCCCGAGGCGCGCCAACTCGCCGAACGCCTCGTCATCGGCACCGTCGACACATTGATGCGCGACCGGCGCGTGCCGGCGACGGTCTCGCAGATGTTCTGGGACGTGCGGCTGCGGGCGATGCTGCGCCCCTTCTCCAACTCGCTGTTCGCGCTCGCCAGCGCGCTGCCGCAGCATCTGGGCGGCCTCGGCTCGGAGAGCACGCTCAACCCGCTGGCCGCCCACGTGTTCAAGGCCTTCGCGGTGGCCTCGCGCACGCCGCTCATCCTGCTGGTGACGCCGAAGGATCTGGAGAGATTGCAGACCATGGAAAGCGACACCGCCGTGACGCTTCAGCCCGTCGCGGCCGGGCCGGGTGGAGCGACGCCGTGAGCGGTCACGTCCTCTCCATCAGCGGGTTGACCATCACCACGCCGAACGGCGTCGATCTGGTGCGCGACACCCATTTCGAGGTCGGCGCGCATGAGCTGGTGGTCATCATCGGGCCGAGCGGAAGCGGCAAGACCAGCATCATCAACACGCTCTGCGGCCTCATCGACGAGCGCGACGGCGAATGGAAGATCGCCGGCCGGCTCAGCTATGGCGAGCGCGAGATCGACCTCTCGGAAAGCCGCAGCGACATGTGCGGCCTCGTCTTTCAGGGCAACGCGCTGTTCGACGATCTAAGCGCCGGCGAGAACGTGAAGATCGCCGCCGACCACGCTCCACGGGATGCGCAGGTCTACGACGCCACGCCGATCATGTCGCTCTTGTCGGACATCCGGCCCGAGCAGCCCATCGCCTCGTGCAGCGGCGGCCAGAAGCAGCGCATCGCCATCGCCCGGACGCTGATCGCCGGCCATCCGATCCTGATCCTCGACGAACCCAATTCCGGTCTCGACATCATCTCCTCGCGGCGGCTCGCCGGCATCATCAAGGACATATGCGTCCAGCGCGGCACCCCCGTGCTGATCGCCGCGCATCATGTCGACGACCTGCTGCCGCTGGCCGACCGCGTGCTGATGCTCGACACCCGCGCGCGCACCGTGCGCCCGGTGGCGCCGGACATGGCCTCGATCGAGCGGGCCATGCGCGGGCTCGACAGCGAGGGCGAGAGCGCGCTGGCGGCCGCCGAGCGGGGCGCGCCGGCGCCGCAGTCCGAGGCGTGGCAGGGGCTGGCGCGGCGCGGCCATCCGTGGCGCTGGTTCGCGCGCTATTTCGCGGAATATTTCTGGGTTCTGTGCGCCTCGCCCTTCATGCTGGCCTATCTCGGCCTGGGCGGCGCCATACTCGGCTTCGTGTCGATCTGGTTCGGGTTCAACTATCACGCCTTCGGCGGCTATCTGAAATCGATCCTGCACGACGAGACGCTGGCCGGCATCGGCTTCGTGCAGACGACGATCTCGGTGCCGCTCATCGCCTCCATTCTCGTCGTCGCGCGCAACAGCGCGGTGATCTGCGCGGATCTGGGCAACCGCACGCTGTCGGCGCAGCTGCCGGCGATGCGCAACCTCGCCATTCCGGGGCTGCGCTATCTCGTGGTGTCGATTCTCATCGCCAACACGCTGTCGCTGGCGCTGCTGACCGTGGCGGCGCTCGCCACCGCCTCATGGTCGGCGCTGCAAACGTGGCAGATATTCTTTCCCGACCAGCCGCCGGAGTTCTGGCAGGAGAACTATTTCCGCCGGCTCATCGAGGCGGGGCCTGCGCTTTACGTGCAGCTCGGCTGGGTGTTCGCGAAGATTGTGTTGAGTTCGGTACTCGGAAGCGGGGCGGCGATTCTCATCGGCTTGCGCCCCAAATTGTCGGTGGTATCGATCAACAACGCCATCGCCAAGGCGATTGTGATTGGCGTATCTTTGACGCTGCTGTCGCATGCGTTCTTTGCGATATTGCAGTTCTGGCGGTGACGTCGGTCTGGTTGAGTCACGTCGGCGACGCTCGGCGTAACGATAATGGGGTTGGAGGGGCGCTGGCGGTGGCGCTCTCCAGGATCGGGGCGAGCAATGCCTAAGCAGGATACGTCGGGCGATCGGTTCATGGGCTATGTGGAGCTGGCGGCGCTCGACCGCCCGTTCCTCTCCAAGGCCGAGGAGCGTCGTCTGCTCGAACAGGGTATCTCGCAGTTCGGACTCGACCCCTCCGACGCGCGCGGAATCGTGCTCTACGTGGCCCAGCAGCAGGGGCTCCGCCTCGAGCGCGAGGTGGACAGCCGCATCCTTCCCATCCTGTCGCGCTATGGCGGCAAGCGGAAGAAGATCGACAAGAAGAAATTCCGCGAGGCCACTTCGCTCTATAACGAGCTGGCCGGCGGCGTGCTGAGCGAGGACGAGTCGCGGCAATATGTGAAGCAGGTGATGGAGCAGAACAAGTTCCGTCCCAAGCGGAACGTGATGATGTCGCGCGGCTGGTATGATAAGATCGGCAAGGAAAAGAAGTCGGCTTCGCTGTTTCCGCTTCCTTTCCGCAACGTTTAGGCCGTGCCGGACGAAGCCTGCATTCTTTGGTTGAGCGCCCCGCGTCTGCGTGCGGGACCGGCGGGCGCAGAGGGGGATAGACGTCGATGCGCAAATTGATCCTCGCCTTCACGCTCGCGACGTTCGGCGCCATGAGCGTACTGGCCGCGCCGGTTTCGGCGCAGCCCGCGCCGCCGGCGACCCTTCCCGTACCTGCCGTCGAGGCCGCTCCGGCCACCTCGCTGTCGAGCAGCGTTCCGGCGCCTACCGACCCCGACGCGATCGACTATTACCGCGTCGCAGCCATCGCGGCGGGTGCTGTCGGCGGCGTTCTCGTCGCCAATGTCGTCGTCGCCAGCCTTGCCGGCTCGGCGGCGGCCACGGCCGGTGGGGCCGCGGCGGTCAGCACGGCGGGCTATGCCGCCAGCGCCGGCCAGATCGCGGTTTCCACGGTCGGGGCGGTGGTCGGCGGCTATGTCGGCGGCTGGATCTACGGCAGCAACTAGGCTTGGCGCGCCCGGACGGGCGGGCCGGAGCTGAATGCCGCGCGGCTACTGGCTGACAGTGCCGGCGGTGGCCGGGCGGTTGGCGGTGCGCCAGTCGCCGAGCAGGGCGTCGCCCAGCCGGACAAGGGCGTCGCGTACCTGCACCGGGTGCGATTCGGCCGGCGAGGCCACCAGCACGGCGCTCTGCCACATCACGACATAGCCGCTGCGGATCCAGCCGACATCCTTGTCGAAGAACGACGCCTTCTTGTAGGCGCCGAGCATCAGGGTCGAATTGCACAGACCGCTCTCGCCATCGCGCGCCGAGAGGATGGTGATCACCCCGAGATTGGCGTCCGAATCGGTGGACTTGATCCCGCCGGCTTCAAGATTGCGCTGTGTCTCGCGGACGAGGGCGGCCGATTCGATGCCGCAATCCAGCGATTCGACTGTCGTCGGGCTGGCGGTGACGCGCAGCGCCTGGATGCCGCGGAAATCCATGTCGCTGGCGATGCCCTGCGCGGCCGCGGAGCCCGCCGCGAGCCCGGCGCCGAGCAGGCTCCCGACGAGCAGGGCGGCGGCATGCGTGCGGAGGGGGCGAGTCATGGAAGGTTCCCTTGAGGGTGCTCGTCCGACAATATGCGTCGCCGACTTCATATCAAGCGCAATCGCGCCGCGCGGCGCGGCCGGGAGGGCGAGGGGTGCGCCAAGGTAATGTGATGCCACGCGGGTGCTTCCTCTGGAAACGCTACGTAATCAAGGGCTCGGCGCCCGCGAAGTTCTTCGCGTCGCGGTACGGACGTGCTAACGTTTCGACGCTTGGCGCATGGGTAATCGTTGCGTGCGCCTGCGGGTGACGCGGGTCGAAATCGCTATGCTGTATTACTTTGTAACCACGCTGGTTTTTGCCGCGACCATCGCCGCGACCGGCATCGTCACCGAAGTCGGCACCAAGTACGTCGCGCGCTATTTTATCGAGAACGAGAGCGGCGACTTCGGAATCAACCCGCCGTCGAACGACCCCGCCGCGACGCCGGCCAGCGCGCCGCAGATGCGCGAGGCCGCCGGCACGCCCGACGCCCGGACGGCGGCGGCCACGCCGAGCCCGATCATGCCGATCCTCCTCAGCAGCGCCGACGGGGCGCCCGCCTATCCGCTCCTCAAGAGCGCCGGGGCAGCAACGCGCGCCGCCGAAGGTTCCTACCGCGTGGCCTCGCTTTCGGGCGGCGTGCCGGCGAAGGATGGCGCGATCAAGGACGCCGACGCCGACGCCAACGATGTGGCGTCGACGCCCGAGGCTGCCGTGCCCGAAGCTTCGGTGGCTGAGGCGGCTGTCCCGCCGCAGGCCCAGCCGCGCGCCGCGCTGGATCTCCTGCGCGACACGCCGCACCGGCGTCCGGACGGCTCGGCCTTCCTGCCGATGTCGACCCAGCGCGTTTTCTCCATGCGCTGGACGACCAGCCACAGCGCCGATGTCGCCATGGCCTACGAGATTCCCGGCCATGTGATCACCGATCCCTCGAC